>JADBKA010000331.1 GCA_014896635.1 Ktedonobacteraceae bacterium | reverse complement strand
AGGGTGCATTCCTCCCCACGCTTGAAAGCGGGGGTCTCCTGCGCCTTTATGATGATAGGCTAGCGATGGCGATAATTGTAATGCGTTGATAAGACTTGACAAAAGGGAATAGTTTCAGGCATGCTAGAAGCTGGAGAGTTTTTCGAGGAGGGTTTGTATGCGAAATGATAGAGGGGTAAGGCTAACAGAAGCCGCTGCCCGTTTGGGCGTGTCGGAATCGACAATACGGAGATACATCGATCTGGGTCGTGTTCAAGCTTACAAAGTGCTGGGAGTGTGGAGGGTGCGGGAAAGTGAGCTTGAGCGGATCATGAGGGGGAAGCAAGAGGAGCAGGCACAGGAGATCAGAGACGAGCACAGGCAACCGGTAGCCGAGACGGCCTTTGTCGAGCAGGCCATCGCCTGCTATGTGGCGTTCCTGGAAGGCGAAGGCGCAGAAGGCGCACAGGGGACGCAGGGGCAGGAACAGGAACGCGAGGAGATCGCCCGTCTCCGTACGTGCGTCGCTGATCTGCACCAGCAGCTCGCTGCAACGCGCCAGACTGAAGAGCAGGCCCGGCAGCAGGACCGGGAGATCACACGCCTGCGCACACGGGTCGCCGACCTGGAACGCCAGCTCACAGAGGCGCGCCGCCAGCTTTCAGCGGCAAAGCAAGCGGTTGCCGGGGCGGGTAAGACAGCGGCACATCGCTTCCCGGCCTACGAGATCTGGATCAGGCACGCCCCCGGACCCTGCCCGGCGCTGCCGGAAGGGCTGGCATACCGGGACTACTCCCCCGACATTCAGCCACAGCAATGCCCCCGGCATCGCGTCTTTGCAGAATCATGCACCATTGAGCGAGTGCGTGAGCGGATCGCGCGACTCAAAGCAGCGCCTGGCATCCTGCAAATCTGGGGAAGCAAAAATGGGAGCGCATTAGAGCGGGACGCCTGGCTCTGGGACCAGGAGAAAAAATGCTGGGTCCCTGACTGGTAAGGAGAATCGCACATGCAACTCTTCGTGACCGCCTCGGAGGCGCTCCGCCCGAAGGTGACACCGGTACGCAATCGCCCGGCTTCGGCGGACTCCGCCTGGAACGGGAACAGGAACTGCGCGCACTGGAGGCCGCGCGGCCCGTATGTGCAGGACGAGCAAGGCGTGACGCGCTCCTGGATCGAGCGCGGGATGAATCAAGTCTTGCTGTTCTAAGAGGGGGAGATCGTGACAAAACAACCGAAGCGCATCACCTGGCAATCATCGCTCAACAAACGCCAGCAAGACTATCTGCTGGCCGTCTACGAGATCGACCAGCAACGCGCCGCCACGATCAACGATGCCGCCGCACGCGGCAGATGGGCGAGCGTCCCTGCAAGCCAGTGGCGCTGGATGCCATATAACGCAGCAGGTGCGGCCCTCTTACGGAAAGTCATCGAACTGGGCTATCGAGATCCTGGCACTGGCAGTACGTTTGCGGCGTTAGAGCGCCGGGGGCTGCTGATCACACGGTACGAACCTGGCTCCCTCGGCGCCCCGATCCTGTTCGTCCAGATCACGAAAGCCGGACGCAAGCTGGTACGCGAGGCTCTGGGCGAAAGCGCGCCGAAAACGCTTCCTGCGGGGACGCTGCGTGCATGGCATTGGAGAGCGCTGGTCCATGCCTATCAAGCAGGAGAGCAGGGAGTGACTGCGTGGCCGAGAGGGATCGGCGAGCAGACCGTGCGCCGCCTCCTGGAGTATCGCATCGAAGGGAAAGCGGCCCCTTTGATCGAGCGGGCAAAGATGCGCGTGGAGCCGTTCCTGCGCAGGCGCTGGCCGGGAGATCATGGAGAGGTGACGGATGTGCGCGAGGCGCTGCGCATTACCCCATTTGGTGCGGCGTTCTACGCACGTGCCTTCCCCCGCTACCGCGAACTCTACCCGGACGTTCCCGCACCCGAACCGGTGGAACCGTGTGATCCGCTCGCCCCTTTTGTCGAGGCATGGCAAGACATCCGCACCTGCCGCGCCTGTCGCGGCGAGTATCCCGTCGCCGTGACCCGATGCTTTCAACTGAACCAGAGATGGACCTGGAGCGTGTCGGAGGAGGTGCGGCGCAGTGATGAGCGCATGGCAGGCGACTCTCCCAGCCCATCGTCCCCATCGGCGCGCAAGAGTGAGCCGTGTCTCTGCCGGGAGGAAGACATCCAGGAGGTCACGCTGCCGTTTCTCGCGCTGCTTGATCGACTCATCGCGCAGGGCTGGCAGGTGAGCTTTCCGTATCATCCCTGGATCACCTACCTGGATTCCCTCGTTGGCGGTCTCTCCATAGATCGAAAGCTGCGCTGGTATGAGGCAACGCTGGTCAAAGAAAAGGTCTTGCCGCTGCTGGATGACACTGCTCTTGATGATGCTCGCAACGTCGTGAAGGGCAACATGCGCTCCTGCTCCAACGAGCGGAGAGGGTGTGGCAGTATTTACCCGCAGGGGCTAAGCAGAGGGCTGAGTCTGCAACCAGTCGCTCTCACCAAGGCAAGAAACTACAGGTCCCTTTAAGGCCGTGAAGCTCACAGACGGGCGCTCTGCCTCTGCTGTCGAAGGTGAGCGGCGCGGAAGATCCGGCGCGTGGCCTGCACAGAGACAGCCAGGATCGCATCTTCACCGTCCTGCGCGAAGGCTCGCAGCATCGGTACTGCATTTCCTGCCGGTTGTATTTTCGCTGGCTGGAGACAAGAGAGCGGATCGAGCAGGAGCTGCACACACTTTTTGTCGAGCGTACCCCGTTCTCCGTGCTCGATACCGAGACCACCGGTCTGTTGGAGTCAAGGCGCTGCCAGATCGTCGAGATCGCCGTCGTGAACCAGGACGGGATGCAGGTGTTCCATTCCCTCTGCAAGCCGGATATTCCCATGCCCCGGTCCGCCTCTGACGTTTCCGGTTTGACCGACGAGGATCTCGTCGGCGCACCCCCGTTCACTGCGATCTGGCCGGATCTGGTCGAACTGCTCACCTCGACAGACGCGCTGATCTCCTCCTGGAACGCCGACTTTGACCGAGAGGCGCTCGTGCATACAGTCAGATATTTCCAGCTTTCGGTTCCCGAAGTGATCAGCTCCAAGAATCGCTGGCGCTGCGCCATGAAACTGCACGCCCGCTGGTACGGAGAATGGAGCAACGCCAGAAACGATTATCGCTCTCAGCCGCTCGCGTGGGCCTGCGCCGAACTGGGAATCAAAGAGAGCGGATCTCACCGGGCAGTGGGTGACGCGCAACAGGCGCTCCGTGTCCTGCGGGCTATTGCTGCTCAGGCAGGGAAGTATCCACCGCCAAATGAGATGCCCTCCTTCCAGCGCTATTATGGTGACTGACGATGTGATCGCGCACGGGGGTGACGACAGGCTGGCCGTGGCGCCATGCGTGAGCGCCGATGATTTGCTGGAGCAACGGGAGATGCCGGCCCGGACCCGACTTGAATCAAGCAAGTGAGCGGCATCACCGAGAGCGCGCCAGATCCGAATACTGTTGGGATTTACACATCAGGCCAGTTCCAGGTGGTGATCAGGACGATCAGCGTCATTGACTGTTTGCCTCCTCAGATTTTGCAACAGGGTCTGTTTTTTTCGCCAGGATTCTTGCCGAGGTAAGAGCCTGGGCAGACCACCGTCGAACATGTGGATAGGCTTGCTGCAAGGCAGGAACTCTACCCGTCCCACCTCTGAAGCCGTGTTAGCCCCATCGACATGTTGAAGAGAAGCTGCCCTCATTCATCTTCGTTCATCTTTTTTTATGCCCCTTTTGTAGCCAGTTATTCGTAGTGCGTTGTCCCTTTCCATCCTTGCAAGGGGGAGCATCGCCTATGCCAAATGGACGCAGTCATGTGCGACGCCGGAAAGAGCGGGAATCGGACGTGACTGTCAAGGAAGCCGTGTTAACATTTTTGGCCTCACCTGAGGTCAAAACGATTCGGAGGAAGACGCTGGGTGATTACAGGGGGGTAGTGACACAGAGGTATGGCACGGAGGTGGAGGTATGGCCCGGAGGTATGGCACGGAGGTATGGCGACGCGCCATCCCTCCGGCCCTGGGAAGACGAATGACGAATAGGATGGCGAAGGAGTGGACAAGATTCGATTGGAATCTTGTCCACTCCTGTTTGCCAGCGGAATTGAGGTTTGCAATGCAGCAAAAACCAGAAGAAATTTCTGAATATTCTTCATCCGAGCGTGCGTCTCGAAAAATAGATTATGCCGATCCTGCTTACGACAGGTCCGACAGGTCGGACCTGTCAGACCTGTCGCAGGCACCATCTCCCTCTGC
>JADBKA010000330.1 GCA_014896635.1 Ktedonobacteraceae bacterium | reverse complement strand
TTTGCCAGACTCTTCCTGGAGCGGATCGATCCGCTGGTGTTCATGGCCGGACAGATGCTCTGGCTGGTTCCCCCGGCGCTGGGACTGCTCGTCTGGTCGGCGTGGGGAGCAAAACCGTACTGGCGAGGAAGGGGGAGCGAAGGATGGCGGCAGGTGAAGCAGGGGATCATGCTGGGCAGTGGCATGAGTCTCGCATTGCTGCTGCTCACCGAAGCCATGGTGACGACCAGCATCACGGAAACCGCGATGTTTTCCTGCTTGAACGGCATCATCGTCGTCCTCGTGGGATGGCTGATCTTCCGGCAGCGGGTTCCTCTGATGAGCGGGCTGGCCTGTCTGTGCTCGCTGGCAAGTCTCCTCGTCTTCCTTTCGCTCTCCACGATGCACTGGATGGGGGATCTGCTGGCCTTGACAGGAGGGTTGCTGCTGACGGGCTACACATTTCTTCTTGAGCGATTCATCCGCTCAACGGGAACGGGATCACAAGCCGCTTCGAGTGCAGGTTCGAGCGTAGGTTCGAGCGCGGCTCGTCCCCTGCCTCAGGTCACTCCATCCGCTCTTGCGCTGATGGGCAGTGTGCAATGGCTCACTATGGCCGGAGAGGCGCTCATCGTGGCTCTGCTCTTTGGCAACTGGAACGCGGTCCAGATGGTGGTGCCACTCGATCTGTCAACGTCGGCGTATGCCGGCCTGATCACCACCCTGCTACCGATGGCAACCCTGCTGCTGCTCAGGCCATTTGTCAATGGGATCCTGCTAACGTTTCTTGCGACACTGGAACCGGTAGCAGGGGTGATCTTCGCCTTTGTCTTCGCCCACGAGCACTTCCCGCCACTGGTCTATGGCGGAGTGTTCCTTGCGGTCGGCAGCCTGCTCTTGCAGGCAGGTGCGAGCAAGAATGCCAGCGGGGCTCAACCCACCAGATCCAGACATGGCAGATATCCGGCAAAGCAAAGACAACCCGGACACAACTCGGACACATCCAGGAGCGACACGCGCGTCCTGCCTCCAGGAAACCGGAAGCGCGGAACTGATGAGAGAAGCAGCGCGATACTGTTCCCTTTCTGCCGACTCATCTTGCTCAGCCTGCTCATTTGACGGCTCACACCTCGCTGCGTCTGTCCTGAGAGTACGCAGAGAGAAGCGGTGTTCTGTCCTCTTGCCCATGCTGGTTGAGGTTCAGTCACTGCTTCTCTCGCTCAGTCGCTCGGTCTTTCCGTCTCTCAGAAGCACAGTGGGGACACGGGACACGACGGGACACGGTGCTCCCATTGCGCTCAGGCATGTTTGCTTGCCAGGAGAGAAATGGTTGCCAGTTGTTGCAACCGGGAACTCATCCAGACCACGCCACCGAGATTGGTGCCGCTGGCCGTATCCAGCCAGCCGGATGTGAGCCGACTGGTGAGCAGGACCAGATGATTGAGGGTCGTGCGACTCTCTGGCTGCTGTAACTGTTGGGGCGTCTTCTTCACCAGCGCAACGGCATCCTGGCGCACTTGCTGCATATCCGTTTGCATCTGCTCAATGACCTTCTCCATGAGCAGCACGAGTTGCTTCTGTTGCTCGGTATGACCGGGAGAGCTGGTGAGACCGGTGAGGTGCAGAGCGACGTGCGTGAGCAACGCCGGAGGATTCTGATCGGGGACACTGTTCAACAACCCGATCTTTCCTGCCACCCGATCAACGAGCCAGGGTGATCCGGCAGGGACATCGCGGGTATAATAGAAGAGGCCGTCCACATACTCCAGGATGCGCAACAGGTGGCGGTGGATTTGCGCAGCTTCTCCCTCCGAGGTCTGTGCTCCCTGCCAGTTGCCCTGTGCTGCCGAGGCCCATTCCGCCAGCTTTGCTACATTGCGCGTGAGCCAGAGCGCCAGTCCGCCCGGCATCTGGTTGGCTTGCAGTGTCGGCTCACGCGCCAGCAGATGGCGCACATGCGACAAGAAGGATGCATGAGCGGGATCACCCGGCGTAGGCAGGTTGGCGATGAAGCCTTCCCATCGCCAGGTCGCGGGATTCTGACTGGGCAATTCTGGGGACACCTTTGGCGTCTTCGCCTCCGGCTCAACGGTGATCCGCATGCCGCTGTAGGTTGCCAGCAGGTTGCGATGACGTTCATCAGCATACGTCAGCTCTACCGACCCGCCAGCAAAGGTCCCCAGCAGCAGTGGCATGGTGGTGTCATCGCCGACATCTGGCAGCAGCCAGGCACGATAGCGCATGCCCGCCGGAGGAGCAGGAAACACTGACGATCAGGAACAGTTTCACCAGACGAAGCGAGAACAGCGAGAACAGTGAGAAGCGATGAGGCTTTCCTGGGACAGAAGCCGAAGAACGGGATGGTCCCATCGCGGTCTGGGAGCCCTGAGTTCTCGTCTGAGTGAGCGGGGGCAGCGGCGCCGAATGCTGGAACGGCAGCACAAGAGGAGAAGCGTGAGCCTCTTGCTCATCCTGCTCGTCTGGATCGTCCTGTCCATTGTGAAAAGGATGAGCGAGATCATCGTCCTGGTCCTGCGTATAGAAGAGCGAATGGCTGGCTGCCGCGTGTGCCGGATTCTCTGTGGGAGCGGCAGGCGATTGAGGCGACCGGGGGGACTGGACATCGGATGCGGCAGACGCCAGGGGGGGGAAAAGCCGTGTGATTCGTCGAATCTTCTGGCGAGATGTTTTGCATGAGAGACCCTTCTTTCTGTGACTCAAAAAAGCGCTTTAGATGATGCTTCCATCAGGAAGAGACGCGGCAAGGATGGAGAGCACGTTCTCTCTTTGCTCCTTGCTCACAGAGAGTGTAGCAGGCATGAGGGGAGAATCTGGGGGAAGAGAAGAGGGAATGGAGAGGGAGGGGGAGGGGAGAGGGAGGAGGGGGAAGGAGTACGCTTGAAACGAAGCGGAGACGCTTCCCTTTCAGGTGTGTCTCCAGAAAACACTGGGAGTATTGAGCCTCTGCGTGACTTCTCTGCCTTCTCAGTTCTCTCAGCCCTCTTACACGCTTTCTCTCACCCCTGGTAGAACAGCGGTGGCAGCGCTTGCTTAGCTCGTGGACGAGGAGGGTTTGTGTCCAATGGCGCTCATAAAGTACCAGATACCACGAAAGCTTTCCTGCATCATTTCCAGGAGCATCTGGTCATAGAGGCGATCCAACTCCTCTTGCGTCGCTATTCCCATCTTTGTAAGAAATGGTTGGATCAACTTCATTGCCATCTGAAGATTCTTATATTGCGTGGCATAGCCGGTTCTCCCGAACGAATAATTCAGCAGATGTGGCTGTTCGTGGATATCACGATACCCACATTGCTCAAGAAAGTGCCGTAGAAGAGGCGTTATCGCCATGTGAGGAGTTTCTTCATCTCCGAAGCTTCTTCCTTGACGGGCAGCGGCTCTGATGATGAGTCGATTTAGCTTTTCTAAGGCCGTACTATTGGTAATCCCGGTCAGAGCTGTATCAATTTCTGTCAGGCGAATGATCCCTCCTGGCCGCGTAATACGGAAACACTCTCGAACAAAAGAGGTCCAGATCTCTTTCCACATGAAACCAATCAGAAAACGTGCATTGACAAAATCAAATGAGTTATCGGGAAAATTGAGTGGCTCAGTCGCATCCATGAACTGAAACGTGACATTCGTGCGTCCCTGTACATGCGCACGCATGCGCGCATAGTTGAGCATCCTGGTGCTGATGTCGATGCCGACGACTCGCTTGTCCGGGTGGGCAAAGGCGACTTCCAACGCCCAGCTGCCGGGTCCGCAGGCAATATCGAGAATATCATGGACCTGTGAGAAGTCCAGGTCTGGCGGAAATAGCCCGCCCATATGCCGGGTAAGCATGGCATCCTGGTCGATCAGGCGGGCCATTTCGGCGCTGCTCTCCTGATCAAGAACATAGCTATTTTCTTCGGGGTGAACGGAAGACATGTGATGGTTCCCTCCAGATAATGGTTGCTTGTAGTATAGCAGCTTGTGTCACTTCCTGCATGGTGACCTCGTGCTTTCCTGCATCTGAATGACGCTTCCGCTTGATCGGCAAAGAGGATCGCTCAGCTCAGAGATCACGCAGCGATGCCGTTTGTTTTCGTCGGCAGAGCACTCTTTCCCCGGTCAGAGCTTTTCCAGTCGCCACAGCATTGCATTGATCCCCTGGCGCGGGCTCTCAATCACTCCCCTCCCGGTGATGGCTACCACCTCAAAACTGGGCGCGTGAGAGGGGTTGAGAACCTGCTCTAGCACCGTGACGGGCAGGGCATCCGCCACGTCTCGCTTGTTCCATTGCATCACCAGCGGGAAGTCTGCGAGAT
>JADBKA010000329.1 GCA_014896635.1 Ktedonobacteraceae bacterium | reverse complement strand
CAACGCAAGGCGCTCACGTCCCTCATGCTCCGGTTGCACTGCCCGCTCCTTCCAGTCTTGAGGCCGAAGCTGGAGCCGGCCAGGTCACGTTGCGCTGGCAGCCAGTCGAAGGCGCTGTGGGCTACTTTGTCTACCGTAGCGAGTCGCCCGGTGGCCCTTTCACCGTGCTCGATCATGGCGGCGGCGATGTGCTGGCCGTACCCTCTTCGCCTTATGCCGATACAACAGGCTTACCCGGCAAATCATACTGGTATGCGGTCGCCGCCCTGGCTGATGCCAGAGAGCAGCCCGGCCCGCTCTCGCCGGCGGTGTGTGCCGGCTCTCTTAGCAAGGCGGCTCAACCGGTGACAGTACATGTCCAGGCAGGCGTGCCAACCGGGCAGCTCCAGCGCCTCTGGCATATGCTCGGCTCTGAACACCTCTCCCAGTTGCTCTACAGAGAAGGGCCTGGCGGCAGTAATATTGGAGAAGAGTTCGCGGCTGCGCTACGCCTGGCGCGCGATGAACTGGGCGCGCAATACATTCGCGCGCACGCCATTTTCCATGACGAGCTGGCGATTTGCCGGCCAACAGATAGCGGGATCACCTACGATTTCTCAACTATCGCCGCACTCTATGACCGCCTGCTGGGCCTCGGACTGCGCCCGATAGTGGAGCTTTCGTTCATGCCGCACGCTCTGGCCGCCAAGCCGGCGGAAACCGTCTTTACCTATCGTGGCATCATATCGCCGCCTGCCAACTGGCAGCAGTGGGCAGAACTCAATCACCAGTTCGCGTCCTACCTTGTAGAACGCTATGGCATCGAAGAGGTCAGTCGCTGGGGCTTCGAGGTCTGGAACGAAGCCAACCTCAGGGTGTTCTGGACCGGATCACAACACGACTACTTCAAGCTCTACGAGCTGGCGGCGCGCGCCATCAAGTCCGTCGATCCTCGCCTGCTGGTTGGAGGACCGGCCACTGCCGCCGCCGAGTGGATAGGCGATTTCCTCAAATTCGTGCAACAGGAAAAGGTGCCGCTGGATTTCATCTCAACCCACACCTACGGCAATCTGCCCCTTGACTTCCGCCCGCTGCTCAACGCTCACGGACTGAAACATGTCAAAATATGGTGGACCGAGTGGGGCGTGACTCCTACCCACTTCGCGCCGGTAAACGACTCGGCCTTCGCCGCTCCGTTCGTGCTGCATGGCATGAAGCGCACACAGGGCCGCGCGGATCTGCTCGCCTACTGGGTGATCAGCGATCACTTTGAAGAACTGGGCCGCGCTCCACGCCTCTTTCATGGCGGCTTCGGCTTGCTCTCGATTGGCAACCTGCGCAAACCGCGCTACTGGGCGCTGCGACTGGCTGAAGAGCTGGGATCGCAGCTCGTGCAATGCGAGGTACAGGGCGATGGAGCAGGCTCGCTGGTCGATGCCTGGGCAAGTTATAAGCCGGACGGATCTCTTGATATCCTGGCCTGGAATGGCACGCTTGATCAGTCCAAAATCACAGGCAGCGCCTTGCTGACCCGCCGCTTGCAGGTACGCATCGAGCAGCTTGCCGCCCGGCGCTATCATGCCTCGCTGGCCCGCGTCGATACGCTCCACTCGAACATCACAGCACACTGGCAAGCCGGGCAGGACTGGCCGACGGCAGAACAATGGACGACTCTGCGCGCAGCCGACAGGCTCGATGAGGTGTCTCTGCCAGAGGTTGTGCCGGACGATGGCGCCGCATCCTTCACTTTCGATCTGCCCATGCCAGGCATTATCAGGCTCCGGCTGACTCCACAATAGGGATGTAGCAATCAGGCTAAATAAAACGGCGAAAATGCTGCGGAAAATGGGGGCCAGGGCGACCGCCAGGGTCGCCCCTACTATCACGGCTTTCCCGCAAGTATTTTGCCGGATCATCTAGTCTGGCACAAGGAAGCAGGATGAGCCAGTCCGCTCATGAGGAAACACAGCAACATGAGAGCGACCAGG
Source organism: Ktedonobacteraceae bacterium (assembly GCA_014896635.1). The sequence continues at coordinate 2,346 of JADBKA010000329.1, read as the reverse complement.
GATTGCGTCAGAGAGCATTTGTGTTGCCATTGTTATCAGTGTGTATGCAATCATTCTGCTCCTGACGGGGAGAGGAGGGCAAACTCCTCCCCTCATTACTCTGATCACCGTTTTTGTACTCAATAGCTTAAAAACGTTCTTTACTCCAGCATACTTCTCGATTCTGCCGGAGGTTGCCGGGCGAAGAACGCTTGCTACCGCTGCCAGAGAAGAATGTACTATCACTACTCATCGGAGACAGTCTTCTCTCTCCTCTCAGAGGGCTGCTGAACAGGCGCAGGCAAACATCCAGGTCCTTGACTTGATGAGATAGAATAAGGTCAATGCAGACTGCCGAGTGATATATTTGCCTGTATGTGCCGCATGGAGATCGAGAGAGATGCAGAATTCACAGGAATGGCGCCCTTCTTCAGATTCAACCGACCGCAACCATGCCCCTTCACCCCTTCTTATTCGTGGGTGTGCTCTCCTTGCCCCACACCGGGCGGGGCGATTGCTACTCAACCAGGACATCCTGATTGAAGGAAACCGGATCAGGGCATTGGGACCGGGCGGGACCTTGCCGTTTGATCCTGAAGGGGGGATGATTCTCGAAGGCAGGGGAAAGGTTGCTATTCCAGGGCTGATCAACGCGCATACACATTCGCCTGAGAATCTGCTCAAAGCCACATCTCCATCGCTGCCACTGGAGTTATGGCTTGTACCCCTCTTTGCCGGCACACTTAAGTGGTCGCCGCGTCTCGTCTATCTCAGTGCGCTGCTGGGAGCAATCGAGATGCTCAAAACCGGCACAACGGCGGTGCTGGACCATTTCTGGAGTCCCGGTGGCGTTGTTTCTGAATATATGGATGCGGCAATGCAGGCGTACCATGATGCAGGGATTCGAGCCTCGCTTGCCCCCTCAATCGAGGACCGGGACCTGGTCCTGGAGGCCGGGGCGAAACATGGTCTTGTTTTTCCTTCTCACCCATTTGTTGACCGTTTCTCTTCCTGGCCCTCACTTGAGGTACAGGTGGATTCTCTGGAGCAGTTTTTTACTACCTGGCATCGAACTGCCGATGGGCGGCTTCGCTGCCTGGTTGGACCGAGCGGTATTCACTGGTGCAGTCCTCTGTTACTGGAGAGCTGCCTGGCGCTGGCCGAACGCTACCAGACAGGAATACACCTGCACGCTGTCGAGACGGAGTTACAGGCAAAGGTGCTGCATGACGCGCTCGGTCAGGGGGGTATTGCGTTTCTGGAGGACTGTGGTGTACTCGGAGAGAGAACCTCGCTGGCACACGCTATCTGGCTTGAACCGGGGGATCTCGAACGACTGGCGAGGACCGGGACAACGGTTGTCCACAACCCGGTCAGCAATCTCCGGCTTGGCAGCGGGCGCTTCCCATTGACCGAGGCTCAGCGCCAGCAAGTCAGAGTTGCGCTCGGCAGCGATGGTTCGGCCAGCAACGACACACAGAACATGTTCGGTGTACTCAAGCTGACCGGCCTCATGCATAACACTCCTTCTGAAGATTACCGGCACTGGCCTGCGCCACTCCAGATCCTCGAGGCGGGAACAATCGGCGGAGCAGCAGCTCTGGGGCTGGCAGGTGAACTGGGCGAGATTGCAGCGGGGCAACTGGCCGATATTGTCCTTATGGACCTGGAATCTTCAACATTTCTGCCCCTGCGCGACCCCTACCTTCACCTGATCTACTGCGAGAATGGCGAGTCAGTAGACACGGTAATCGTGAATGGCAGGGTTGTCGTCGAGCAAGGCGCTGTCCGCACTGTTGATGAGCGCGCACTCCGGCAGGAGATACGTGAACAATGTGGCTTTCTCTGGCCGGGCTTTCCAGAGAGCCTCGACCAGGTAGCCAATACCAGTGAAGTGCTGGCAACCCTGGCAACGCTACGGCGGCTGCTTCTTTCGTAGTGCGTTCCCTGTATTTTTGCGTCTGTAAAGAAAGGATTATTCCTCATGGATGAACTGGAACAGACACCTGCTGAAGAGAGAGTAGATGCACCCTCTGACGAGGTTGATGGTCCTTCGACACTGCTTGACTACACGCTGCGCTTCACCGGCGCGCCGAGCCTGGGACAACTCGTCGCTGTTGCGGTAGCTGCGGCTGTCTACACGGTTCTTTCATGGCTGGCTATTATCGCACTTCCTTCTGGCTTTCCGGTAGTTTCTCTTATCTTCCTCGCCATTGGCTTCGGCGTTCCTTTTGCCATCTGGTTTGGCGGGTGGGGCTTCGTGATTGCGTACATTGGCAATTTCGTAGGAGCTGGCCTGCTGGCGTCGCCTCCTCTGCCATTGCCCGTTGCGCTCTGGTTTGGCACCGTTGATCTTATTCAGCTCGG
>JADBKA010000328.1 GCA_014896635.1 Ktedonobacteraceae bacterium | reverse complement strand
CAGATGAGACATGCTTCTGATTCTCAATGGACTGCTTGATGATGGGAAGCGGCGCACCACCCACCGTCGAAACAAAGTACGAATTCGTCCACAGTGTCGGCAATTTGCGTACCAGGAGCGGAAATTCCTGGCGCAAGAGCCTGGATGAGCGGCCTTTCATGAGTCGCACAAGCCGATGAATGCCAAACTGTGGATCGCATTCAACCAGCAGGTGAACATGATCGGACACGATCTCCATGCTCATGATCTCAGCTTGATGTTCCTCACAAACTTCTGTGAGAATCTGCTTTAATCGTTTGTCTATCTCGTTCACCAGGACTTTGCGCCGATATTTTGGACACCAGACCACATGATACTTACATGAGTAGTAGACGTTCCTCTTCGATTTGTACGTTATTGCATTTATGTAGATAGTATACAGCAAAGAGCTATCTATTGCAAGCTCCAACGTTAGCCCGCCACCCAGGCCACCTTAAAAGGAACGCCCCTTCTCTCCCCACGGCTGAAGCCGAGGGTTTTACGTGGCGGTCGGATAAACGCGCTGCGCACTCATTATAGCACATCAGAGCCAGTGTAGCAGACACTCGCAGAATCAGACTCCCTGTTCCAGCAGATACTGGTGGAAGGAGAGCGGCTTGAAGCCGAAGTCTCGCTCAACACTCTCCAGATCAGTTATGTTATCAAAAGAGAACAGGGCCATCGCTGCTCTGGTCAGCGGGGGCCTGGCAAGCAGCATTTCCATCGCCGTTGCACCGATTCTGACCAGAGGGACAGGTGCATACACTTTCAGGCGGCGTTTATGTGTGGTTCTGAGTAGCTCATCAAAGATCTGTGAGAATGAATAGTATGCGGGACCACCAATGGTGTATATCTTGCCGCTGAATCCTGCCGGGTTCGCAAGTATTTTGCAGAGTACACTGACCACATCTTCTACATAGATGGGCTGAAACATGGTTTTCCCACCACCAATGAGCGGAACAACGGGGGAAGAATAGACCAGGTCAACCAGCCCTTTGATGAAAGGCGCCCCCTTGCCAAACAGGACAGAGGGGCGAAGAATGGTCCAGCCCAGACCGCTTTCGATCACCAGTTGCTCAGCCAGATAGCGCCCCTGCATATAGCTACCTGTTCTGGCGGGTCTGGTTCCCAGACCACTGATCTCGATGATATGCTTCACGCCAGCCTCCCTGGCGGCATCGACCAGTTGCCTGGTACCACGCACGTTTGTTTCATCATAGCTATTGCCCGGGGTCTGTTTGCGATCAGCAGTAAGAAAAGCAGCGTGTACTATCGTATCGACACTGCTGACAGCCGGTTGCAACGTATCTGCATGTGTTGTATCACCACGCACTAGCTCTACTTTATCGAGTGGCAGAATGCCGGCTGCGCGGTGGAGATCACGCACCAGGCAGCGGGGTCGTTCACCCTGAGCCACCAGGCGAGCAACCAGATGCCGCCCGATATAGCCAGTTGCGCCGGTTATCAGAATCATGGCCATCGCTCCTTTCAGGTCAATCTAACGCAGGGCTTCGACAGGCAAGAAAATACGCACAGTCACCCCCTGAGCGGGAGCGCTTTTCACTGTTAAACTTCCGCCGGCAATGGCGAGCAAAGCACTGTGCGTGATCAGACCGCCGCCTGTACCTGTAGTAGAACTGCTGGCAGAGAGCACGCCAACGCCATCATCGGCAACCAGAATCTCGATGTGGGGATCACAGTACGCCCGTATGGTTATACATAACCGGCGATGAATGTCGGTCCCCCGCGCATGCCGTGCTGCATTGCGTAGCGCCTCTTGCACAGCGGCGAAGATCAGCTCTGCAATTGCCGGGGGTACCATCTCATCAATCCGGTGCATCGTTTCATCCGCCACATCCCATTCTACTTCATCAAAAGCCTGGCGAAAATCGTTAGTGACCATCTCGTAAATCGCGTGCATCATGCCATCGCGCTCCAGTCGGTGAGGCGCACTCGTCGTCATCGCTCGCATCATCGCGGCCAGGCGCCGGTGCGCGGTGCTGATTCCCTCCACAGCCTCGCTCAGCACCTGAGCAGTACGTTGCCGCGTTAACTGCATCTCCTGATCTTCCTGTTCATGTTTCCCCTGTTCATTCTGCTCATCACCGCTTCTAAGCAGAGAGCGCGCTGTCTCCAGGTGGAGCAGGGCCAGGTGCATCTGGGGCAGAATCTCGTCGTGAAGCACACGTCGTTGCTGCGCCCCAAGCAGTTTCACATCGACAATGCGACGGCGTAACAGAGCAGCCACTGCCAGCATGGCCTCATGGTCGCGCAAAGTATCCAGAATACGTTGTCCGCAGGCAAAAGCCAGGTGCATGTCTTCATCGGTAAAACTGCTACCGCCCCGGCGCGGTCCCAGGTACAGCTTCGCTACGAGACCCAGTTCGTCATAGATGGGCAGCAGCCAGCAGATGACGGGGAGTCCCTGCACTGTTACACGCATACGACAGGCTTCTAGACGCGAAGGAGAGCTATTGCGAGCGACTAGCATCTGCCTCGCATAACTTTCTTTCACATCGCTCTCCTGCCGGATCAGCGCCTGCTCAATAGAGCGATCATCAATGGCCGGCCAGCGATAATTGAAACTACGCCGCACTGGCCCGGAGAGCACAACCAGGCGCGCCCACTTCACACCCAGCACATCCTTGCACAGATGGGAAAAGAGATCCTCCATATTCTGCTCGGTCTTTTGCAGATCAGTGTTGAGCCAGTGGCGCAGATTAACTCTGCTCAAGAATGGGCGCAGCAGTGTAATATAACGATCATGCGCAGTATAGCTACTCCAGGTAAACAGGGCATAGGTTCCCGTCGCCAGCGCAGTGATCAGCAGCAACGCGCCTAGATTGCTGCGCGTCAGATCAACCAGCAGCGCAATAAAGATCGCAAGAGTGGCAGCGACAATAGCAATTCCCCGCCACTGCTCAAAAAAGCCGCGACGCACCAGCGGGCGCTCAATCAGAATGCCGTGCCGCACAACTGAATAGCCAATCAGCAGGATCATCACCGCAACCAGCCCCGTAGCGAAAATATTCACCAGCAGCAGGTTCAGTGGTAAAGCGGTGAGTTCAGCAGAGAGGGACGACGGAGGGGAGAGAGGCTGCCGGCTGTTGAGCCAGTTGAGCAATGAATGCACACTTAGCACGCTCAGACTGATGGTCAGGCCGACCATCAACAGGGCCGCCAGCAGCAAAATCGAACGTGCAAGCTGCCAGGAGAGCAGAGGTTCCGCCAATTGCTCATCTTTCTCCTGATCATTCCAGTACGCCTCGGCGAGCAGGCGCGGCAAAGAGACTCGCTGACCGGGATGCGTTACGCTCTGCCAGAGTGTTCCCAGCAGGCGCCCCACACGCCCTGGTGTGAACCAGGGTCCAATAGCACAGAACGTGACAAAACATAGGAAAAGAAACGGGATCAGAACAAACGGAGAGAAGATCGTATGATCACTACCAGCAGCACCAGAAACATTGCCATACGCCAGCAGTCGCAGCACCTCTACAAACGTGAAAGTGGAGCGATGCCAGATCAGTAGAGCCAGCACGAGCAGGCCGAGCAGCGCCCCGATAACGAGCATGAACGGGCGCCGCCGCCGCCATTTCTTATTCATCAAAGCGGCATAGTACAGTCCGACGACAAACCAGATGTAGGGACTGCCAAGCGCAGGCAGCCAGATCAGGTGCCAGAGAAATTCAGGCGTCATAATACCTGATGTGCGTACAGGCGAGCCAGAAAACAGCAGGGCCTGGAGAAAGAAGAAGAGGGCGGCCAGGCCCAGGCCAACCACCCCGACACGTGCGATATGGCTCTGCCGATTTCCATTGAGCCAGACGGTACAGGCCAGCCAGAGAAAAGCCACCAGATTGAAAATGGGCAGGGCAAGTGCAAAGATCTGTGCCAGGTGGACCGGTGCGAAAAATGTGCTGAGCGACATACTATTCTTCTTTTTTGTCTTTGTAGAGCGGCACCCACTCGCCCCGGCGATTCTGGACCAGGGCTTCGCCACTCTCATCCCAGATGATCATACGATTGAGAATGTAAATGAGCGTCGCCCGCGCTCGCGCTACTTTATCATCAACGGCGTTCTCGCTCAATCCCCAGGCGGCATAGATACGCCCGTTCGTCCGGCTTACGGCCCGCTTATCATGCAGATTCAGACGAGAGGCGATCTGCTCGTTCGTCATCCCCTGCGCCATTAGCTCAACAACACGCAGTTCGTTTGGCTCCAGCAGCGCACGTGGCGACTGCTCATCTTTATCACGCACCTCCTGCACACGATCCTCGATCTCAGGATCAACCAGGCTACGCCCGCTGATAGCATCCCGCAGCAACGGG
>JADBKA010000327.1 GCA_014896635.1 Ktedonobacteraceae bacterium | reverse complement strand
GGAAGAGGACTTTGCAACAGCCCTGGCGACGCTCCGTGCGATACTATGCCAGCGAAAGTTATTATGATATCATACAGTTCATAATATTATGTTGACGTGAGAAGAGAGAAGCGAGGGGACCGTATGCTTGATTTTTCCGCTATCCCGCTGGTAGACAATCACTGCCATTCTGTGCTGCGTGAGCAGTGTATGGATGCCGTGCAGTTTCGCAGCTATTTTTCTGAAGCCACGCATCCCGATTTTGCGTACAAGCATCTTCCTCACACCGTCTATTATCTCTGGTTGCTGCGGCAGATATCGGCGTTGTACCAGTGCGAGCGCAGTGAAGCGGCGGTGATCGAGGCGCGTAACCGCTTCGGCGCTGATGAGCTGCTCAGCAGGTTGTGGCAGGCGGCCAATATAGAAATGCTGGTGCTGGATCTGGCCTACCCCCATCCCGATAGATGCTATACTGCTGAACGTATCAGTGAGGTAACACAGTGTCGCACCGCGAAGGTGCTGCGTCTGGAAACGCTTATGCAGCAAGTCGTCACCGAGAACGACGACTTTGAGGCTGTGACCTACCGCTTCTCTGCTGCACTGAGCAACTTACGTGGACAGGGCTATTGCGCGTTGAAAAGTATCGTTGCCTATCGTTGTGGGTTGAACATTACCGAATGGAGCAAAGACAAAGCGGCCTATGCCTTTTCGGAGGCACGTGCCGAACTGACGAGGACCGGTCAATTGCGTATCGCACAGAAGCCACTCGTCGATTATTTGCTGCATATCGCCCTTGCCAGGGCAGCAGAGCAGGGCATCCCGATCCAGTTTCACACTGGCTACGGCGACAGCGATACAGATCTGCTCCTGGGGAATCCGCTACACCTGCGAGAAGTGCTGGAGCGGCGTGACTACTGGACTGCGCCGGTGGTGCTGCTGCACGAGAGTTATCCCTACTGTCGGCAGGGAGCCTATCTTGCCGCTGTTTACCCGCATGTCTATTTTGACCTTTCCTTTGCCATCCCATTTGTAGAGAAACTGGAGATGCTGGCCTTCACGCGACAGGCGCTGAGTATAGCGCCGGCAAGCAAACTGGTGTATAGTTCTGACGGGATTCACGTGCCGGAGATGCACTGGGCAGCAGCCCTGCGTGGCCGCGAGGTTGTAGCATCGGTGCTTGGCGAAATGGTGGCGGCTGATGAACTGGACGAAGAGCAGGCGTACTACCTGGCCCGGCTGATCTTGCACGACACTGCCGCTACGCTCTATCAACTGAAATAACTGTGCAAGAGGAAGATAATGCGAGAATCTGAACATCATGATCTGCAAGAGCCGTCTGGCAAGCGCGACCCGCTCCCGACGCAGCTTGCACATTTTCGCATCGGTGTTTTTGCGCTCATCTTTAAAGAAGGAGAGGTATTGCTGGTTCATCGCAGCGACATCGACTGGTGGAATCTGCCCGGCGGAGGCATGGAAATCGGAGAAACGGTCGAGGAAGCTCTACGCCGTGAGGTGCTCGAAGAGACAGGATTGCATGTAGAGATCGAGCGCCTGGTCGGCGTTTATTCCAAGCCACAAAAGCAGGAGGTGGTGCTCTCTTTTCTCTGTCGCATTGCCGGGGGACGGCTCACGACCACTGCTGAGGCGCGTGACTGCCGCTTTTTCCCGCCGCGTGCTCTGCCGGCCAATACGCTGCCCAAGCATCGCCAGCGTATCGAAGATGCGCTGCTCAATCAGCCGCAGGCGCTTCTCCGTGATCAGCTCACTACCTCGGCAGAGGACCAGGGATGGGCGGTATAAGCGGAAACGCCCCGCTTTTTTCTTTTTCTCTCTCCCACGAGTGAGTAGATGCATCGCTTAGCAGGAGCGTGTAATATAGAAAGAGGAGTATCCATTTCAAAGCCAGAAGGAGAAGGGAATATGCCTCTTCCTGAAAACGCTCCGAACCTGATTGCTTTTCTCAAGAGCCTGCGGGCAGTGCGGCAGTTCCAGAAGCAGGAGGTGCCGCAGGACGTCCTGACCGCCATACTCGATGTTGCGCGCTGGTCAGGCAGTGCGAGTAACAGGCAACCCTGGGAGTTGATTATTGTGAGAGACCGTGAGATGCTCCAGGCGCTGGCCGCCGTTGAAGGCTACGTCGGCCACCTGGCGGGTGCAGCGGTCGCTATCGTGCTGGTGATGGCTGGCGATGCCGGACAGGTAGAGCAGGAGACGTTTGACGAGGGACGCCTGAGCGAGCGGATTATGCTGGCGGCGGCGGCTTACAGTGTCGGCGCCTCAATAGGCTGGTTCTGGGGCAATGGTCGTTCCCAGGTCAAGCATCTGCTTGGTATTCCGCAAGGCCGGCTGGTGCGCACGGCTATCTCGCTCGGCTATCCCGATAGAGAGGCGATGCGCCATCGTCCCAGGCCGGCCCAGGCGCGCAAACCACTGCTCCAGATTGTGCATTGGGAACGCTACGGAAACAAATGATCTGCTGCCGCGCCGATTAGTAGAAGGTCTGCCGCACCACCAGATCTGGATGCCATGCGAGCAGGGAGGCGACGGTGCAGATCGATTCGCCCGGAGGTAGCCAGAGACGGTGCGAACGTGGGAGAGGACTGCGCTCAATAATACTTGCACCTTGCTGAAGCATAGTTTCGAGTGTCGGATACTGCTGGAGTAAAGACCAGCGTTTGAGCGGAACAAAAAGCAACCCTGCAATGCCTGCGCCGGGTTGAATGGGTGTCCGCTCATGCTCAGATTGAGCGAAGAAGAGTCCAAAATAGGTGTGTGGCCCGGCTGGCAGGCCGGGGCGATAGGGGGTGTAAGGAAGAAGATTGCTCTGGCGCTCCAGCAGGAACGGCGCAATGTTATCCATGCAGCTCACCTCGGTGGTTTTGCCGGTATCAATGTCATGGAAGTAGGTGATCAGTGATGAAGTCAAAATGATGTCGGTGCAGAGGGCTTCTCTGGCTTCGCGTCGTGCACAGTCCCAGATGGTCTCACCGGCTCGCTGGCTCCCGCCGATCCCGCCGATGCGCCAGGTCTCTTTTCGGGCAGGTGGTAGGCCGTCACTATTAAGCGTAACGACCAGGCAGCCATTGTGAAGCAGGATGACGCCAGCACAGAATGGCTGATTGTGTGTGATATGCCACACATGAAGTGTGCGAGGATAGTTTGCATGAGAAGTTAACATGTGTTTTGCCTGCCTTTGTTATATGTACGAAGATAACTTGAAACTTGCGGGTCAGCAAAGTGTATCGCGCAGCGCATCCTGGAGCGCCTGTTCGACTTCGGAAACCAGGCGGGCGTAAAGCTGAGCTGCCCAGGTGTCGTCCCAGGCGCCCTGTGTCCGCAGGATGTGCTGGTAGCGGAGAAGCGGATCATTGCTTCTGGCGAGATCTGGCGCTGATTGGCTGGCAACGTTGGCGTAATCTCCAGGGTGCTGATCGTCCAGCAGGGAGAGGTGGGGAGAGAGAGCGGTCGCGTGCATTTCCAGCAGTGACGGGCCACGACCTTCGCGGGCCTGTTGCACTGCGGAGCGCATGGCGCTATAAACGGCGGTGATATCAGTGCCGTCGATATGCCGGTGCATCACGCCATCAGGCACGGCGATGCTTTCTGCCATAAGTGAGTTGAAAGGAAATCCTGCTCCGGCTGCTGTCCTGGCTGCTTCTGCCTGCTGATGCGCCCGCTCGTAGATTACAACGATGGGCAGACGATGTTGTGCTGCGAAGCGCAACCCTTCGTGGAAATCCGACTCGGTCTCGGCTCCATCGCCGCAATAGGCGATGGTTACTGCCGGAGCCTGGCGCAGCTTGCTGGCGAAAGCAATACCGGCAGCGTGGAGGATTTGTGTGGCAACCGGCCCTGCCCCTGTCACTGTGTTATGTTTGTGATAGCCCCAGTGGGGCAGAGATTGCTGTAGTGTGGGCTGATAGCCGCTGTGGCTATTCCGGCTCTGACCTGATTGCAAAGAGGTGCGAAATACTTCGTATGGGGTCATCCCGATGGTCAGAACGACACCCAGGTCCCGATAGTATGGTAAAGTGAAGTCTGTTCCGCGTTCGATACAGACTGCGCTTCCTACCTGAATCGCTTCGAGGCCACAGGCGTGCGCCGCGAAAGGGATACGCCCCTGCTCAAGGAGTTTGTAGATGTATGCATCGACAATGCGTGTCAGCAGCATGCGCGCATACAAATCGGTATCCCTGCTTTCAGGGGAAGCGGCGGCACCGCAATGTCTCCGGTAATGCACGTGTACCTATCCTGTTGCGTGAGCCTTAAAGGAGAGAAAAAGCCCCTATTGCTTTTCTCCTGTTTACCTTGTTTTCTATTATATGTCGCTGGTAGAGAAGGGAGCAAGAGCGAGGGAGAAATTCGGCATACTCTTCAGGAGAGA
>JADBKA010000326.1 GCA_014896635.1 Ktedonobacteraceae bacterium | reverse complement strand
GTCTTCCTCATTCTAGAAGAGTTGGAGCACGCTCAAGCACGCGGTGCAGCCATTTATGGCGAGCTACAGGGCTGGGCTACCGGCACCGATGGCTACCTGCCCTTCTACACAGTCGAGCCTCACGGGCGCGTGCTGGCGCGCACAATCCAGCAATGCCTGCATCATGCTGGCTCGACGCCCAGAGAGGTTGATGTGATCTTCGCGCACGGTTCGGCTGTTCCCGTCGAAGACACGACCGAGGTCTATGCCATTAAAGCCGCCTTTGGTGAGCGCAGCCGGCAAATCGCGGTTACGGCTCCCAGGTCCGCCATCGGGCATATGCTGGGGGCAGCAGCACCGGCGGATGTCGCTCTCGCCTGTAAAGCGATGGCGAGCGAAACGATACCCCCAACGGCCAATCTGGATGAGCCGGCACCCGGTCTTGATTTAAACTTCGTTCAACATAGACCCCGCAGCGCCGCCTCCTGCCGGCGGAGCCTCGTCATCTCGCGGGGATCAGGTGGAGTGAATGTATGTCTGTTAGTGAGCGTGAAGAGCGCATAACCAGGGACGAGAGGCCCCCAACCTTGCGGGCAATAGGCGTGGACCTGGTTGATATCGGGCGCTTGCAGGTGATCTATCGCCGGCGCGGCGAGGCGTTCCTGATCAGGCTTTTTACCGGGCAGGAACGCCTCGCCTGCCAGGGCGTGTCAGGTTATCGCTGGCGCTCTCTGGCAGGCCGCTTCGCCGCGAAAGAGGCTGTGAAAAAGATCCTGGCGATTCATGGTCAGGTAGCGGGCTGGACGGAAATAGAGATATTGAACGGACCACATGGCGAACCTCGCCTGGAACTGCATGGCCGCGCTCAAGCCGCACTCCAGCGATCAGGTTACGCCGGCCTCAAACTTAGCATCGCTCATGATGCCGGCCTGGCGGTAGCAGTCGCCATTGCTCTCTGAACGCATGGGAATCCAGGGAAGATGCACACTTCAATAGTGAAGTCGATATAGCGAAAATGATCAGGGGAGACTCCTTCAGGAGCTATACAGGTCTTCTGAACCCCCCGTTTATGACCGCTCTTCATAGAAAGGGGTTTTGTGTCATGAACATTCGGAATGAAATTTTGCGCGCAATGCGTGATCTGTATATCAACACAGATGATGTCAGCAGTGAGACGCGCCTGAGAGAAGATCTCAGTATGGATTCGACTGAACTGGTCGAGATGGCGCTGGTGCTCGAAAAGCGTCTGCCCATTTTGATTGATGATGCAACTTTTGCAAAATTACGCACATTCGGTGAAATAGAGCAATTCGTGCAGTCGCTTCTGGACACAGAAGTAGTTACATCTGCAACAAAGGAGTAATAATCATATGCCGCGTATACAACATAGTATCACGATTCGCCAGAATCCGCGCAAAGTTTTTGAAATTACCAACGATATCGATCGCTGGCCTCTGCTGTTCAAAGAATATCACGGGGCGCAGGTTCTCAAGCGCGAAGGCGGTGGCCGCTTTACCAGGCTTGTCTTCCAGTTGACGAACGACGAAGGTAACTCCTGGCGTTCCTGGCGCCTGCTGGATCATGAAGAACTGGTAGCGATTGCACAGCGCGATGAGCCGCTTTATCCTTTCAGCTATATGCATCTGAAATGGGATTATGCAGAGGTACCCGAAGGGACAAAGATGACCTGGACGCAGGACTTCGAGCTGGACCCTGCTTACGATGTACCCTTACCAACCGTGCTTGAGCGCATGAAGGCGCACACGCGCGAGAATCAACAGCACATCAAAGAGCAGATTGAATCGGGCAACGCCGGATAAAGCGAGGGGAAGGTCCAGGGGGGCGCATGCCCTTACAGATAGAGGTTTTTTGGAGCCAGAACATCGTGAGACCCGCTACGGTGCCTGACCATGACGTCTATAGTAGGGGCGACCCTGGCGGTCGCCCTGGCCCAACACCTCTCCAAAAACCTCTACTTGAAAGGGGCGCATGCCCCCCTGGCGAGGGTGTGGCGGGTCCCCACAAAGGGTGGGAGGTGTCCCCCCGAAAAACTTTTTTCTCTCTTTTACAACTTGCAGCATGCAGCGGAGAGGAGCGACGACTGTGAACGACTCGACTCTGAGGTTGGCGGCGGTCAAAAGAGCAGGCAGCAGAGGCACGCCGGGAGTGCCTCATGCCGAAGTAGAGGTGCAATACCTGGTCAAACGCTATGGTAGTTTTGAGGCGGTCAAGGGTGTTTCCTTCTCAATTCACCGAGGCGAAATTTTTGGCCTGCTCGGTCCCAACGGAGCCGGCAAAAGCACGCTCATTAATATGATGTGTGGCTACCTGCGGCCCACGATAGGCGATACACTGATTCGCGGTCTCTCCGTTAAAAAGCAGGCGAACACGGTCAAGTATATGATCGGCGTCGTCCCCCAGGAGATGGCGCTCTATGCCGATCTGACGGCGCTGGATAATCTGCGCTTCTTCGGCGAGATCTACGGCCTGCCATCGCGCGAGCGCAAGGCAAAGGCTGAAGAAGTGCTGTATTTCGTCGGACTGTACGACAGGCGCAAAGATGTTGTCAAAACCTTTTCCGGCGGCATGCAGCGGCGCCTCAACATTGCCATCGCACTGATGCACGATCCCACATTCCTGCTGATGGACGAACCAACGGTCGGCGTCGATCCGCAGTCACGTGAGTATATTTTCGCCACTATCGAGCGCTTGCGCAAGCAGGGTACAACGATTCTTTACACAACGCATTACATGGAAGAGGCGGAGCGCCTCTGCCGGCGCATCGCCATCATGGATGAGGGCCGCCTCATTGCGATGGGAACCCTCTCGCAGTTGCTCTCACAACTGGACCCGCAGCGTGTCGTGCGTCGTCCACACGGCCTGCAAGAACTCTTCCTTCAGCTAACCGGCAAATCGCTGCGTGACGGATAAAGGAGACCTGGGGGCCGAACCAGCCCCTGGACCTTCTTTTTGAGAGAGAGCAAGAGAAAGAAAGGCACGGCTTATGAAAACTCTCTGGTCGATAGCAAAAAAAGATCTGTTGCACGTGATCAGGGACAGGAACGTCTTCATCCTGCTGCTGATCGTCCCGCTGGCCTTGATCACCGTGATGGGCGCCGCCTTCGAGAATACCCTGGACAATGAGAGCAAGCCCGTCGAATTTACTGTTGCCGTCAACAATCAGGATAGTGGCTACATCGGTGAGACGATCATCAAGGCGCTTCAGGAGAAGAACGACAGATTCAAGATCACTGTGAGCAAACATACCAGCGCCGCGCAGGTTTCGCAGCAGGTTAAAGATGAGAAGGCGGTAGCCGGCATCGTCGTTCTGCCTGATGCTAGCAGCACTTTGAGCGAAGCAGCCAGCAAAGGCGCCGACCCGGCGGATGTGCGCGGCCTGATCCAGTTCTATACGCGCCCGAACAGCACCGACGAGCGCATCACCATCACACAGCAGATTGTCACCGGCATCGTCAATCGGCAGGCCGATACACTCTACACCGGGAACGCTGCCGTGCGCCAGGTGACTGCCGTCTGTAAGCAACCAGGCAACACCTGCCGGGCCGGCAGCATCAATGCATCAGCCATCAGTAAAGCAGTCGGTCAGGCCAGTCCGACGAGCAAAAATATCTCGTTAGTAGAACTGCGCGCCACAGGTAGTGCGCCGAAAACCAACGCCTTTGACCGTTCGCTGCCGGGCTTTGCAGTTCTCTTTGCCCTCTTTGGTCTGAATACAACAGCGGCCACCATTTTGCAAGAGAAAGAAGATGGCACCTTCCGCCGCCTGCTCATCGCGCCCGTACCGCGCTATGCCCTGCTTGGTGGCAAACTGTTGACACAGTTCTTGCTCACGCTGTTGCAATTGACCATCCTGTTCACCATTGGACACTTCGTCTTCAAGCTCAATACGGATTCCTGGCAGTCCATCGCGCTGCTGATCATCAGTACCAGTTTTGCCACGACAGGACTGGGCATGCTGCTGGTTTCGCTGGTGAAGTCACGGCGCCAGTTGACGCCAGTCGTGACGCTGACCACGCTCATCGCTTCGTCAATCGGCGGCGCCTGGTGGCCGCTGTGGAGCGAGCCGCAGTGGATGCAGCAGATAGCCAAGATCGGCATTACGGCCTGGGCCATCGAGGGGCTGAACGGGGTGATGATTTTTGGCAAGAGCCTGGCCGAGGTACAGTTCAACATTCTTGGCCTGTTCGGCTACGGGCTAATCTGTTTCCTGCTCGCGTTGCGCCTCTTCCGCTTCCAGGAGCAGTAACTGCGATATGTACAAAATTGGGGAGGTCCAGGAGTGTCCCCCCTTTGGCGTCAACTTAACAAAAAGGGGGTTCAGGGGGCAAAGCCCCCTGGCGGGGACGGCGGGTCCTTTCAAGTAGAGGTTCTTG
>JADBKA010000325.1 GCA_014896635.1 Ktedonobacteraceae bacterium | reverse complement strand
CCGCCACTGCTCAGGCCATCGCTGCTGCGACCGACAGCACAAAAAATCCTTACCCGCCCTCTACCGGCACGCTCACGCTCAACGATCCGCTGAAGGACAACACCAGAGGGAATAAATGGGCCGAGGATTCCGACGTCGCCGGCTCTTGCTCGTTTGTCGGTCAGGCTTACCATGCCTCGATGCTGCTGCCCGGCATCGAATACTGCTTTGCTCAGGCCGCCTCATTCACCAACGTGGCCTACCAGGTGCAGATGACGCTGGTAAAGGGTGATAGCGGCGGGCTACTGCTACGTGGCGCTCCACCCGCCGGCAAATTCTATTACTGCTTCATCCGCTCCGACGGCAGCTACGGCATCCAGCTCTATACAGAGAAAAGCACTTCACCAGCCGGTACGCTCGCCAGCGGCACCAGTCCCGCGATCCGCACCGGCTTCGGCCAGTCCAATCTGCTCGCCGTCGTCGCCCAGGGCAATACACTTGAGATGTACGTCAACCTGCAAAAGGTGGCAACTGCCCACGACAATACCTATCAGAGCGGCTACGTCGGTGTGGCCGTTCACAGCAACCTCGATGCTACCGAGGGAATTTTCCAGGACGCCAGGGTCTGGAAATTGTGAAGTCTAGGCACGTCACACCAGCATCACGTTCGTCAGTTCTGTCTTCTCACAGGCATCACAATCCGTTCTTGCTCATACTAAATAAAACGGCGAAAGTGCTGCGGAAAATGGGGGCCAGGGCGACAGGAGGACAGGGAGAGACCGGGCCAGGGTCCGCACCTCCGGTGCCACCCCCTGCTATCACGGGTTTCCCGCAAGTATTTTGCCGGATCATCTAGAAGAGCAAGATTCGAGAAGCCGTGCTCTTTCCAGGATCGTATACGACTTGTACTTGCCGGGAGTGCAAAGAGGAAGGGTGAGATCCATCACCCTTCTTTTAAAAGTTCGGGAATACTGTCACCCGTATTCCCGAACCTGCCTTTTAATCGGCGATAAGCCCTTTTATCGTGGTCTTCTTGAACGTTTTGATGCCAACCTGGTATTCAACTCCGTTAAGAACGTTGGTAGCAATCGGGCGCCATTTATTCACATCATTTTTATCGAAGGTCTTCCAGTCATTACATTTGTCTGGCTTGAAACGAGTAAAACAGACCTGCAACTGGATGGGGCTGGTAAGTTTAGTGAGCTTGACATTGATATCCCGGCAATGAGCAGAAGTCTTGCCCGTCCCAGTGCGGAATACGCCCGGACCCAGCGTGAATCCATCCCCAGGGCCAAATGTGCCAGCCTGGTCGAAACAACTCACAGTTACCGCTTCCGCCTGTTGAGGCTGTGCGGGAGTCGCAGAGACCGATGTGGATTTCCCATCCACTAGAAACGCAGTGGCAAGCAGCGCCAGACCACAGAGAATCATTAACAGCTTTTTACGCATTTTCTCCCTTTCTCACGCTTATTCAGCAGTATCGCTGACAGTTACCTTGCTCTCTACACACAGAGAGATGAGGTTTTCAGATGTTCGGCGATCACTACGAATAATCTTTGTGTCACGTGAGAAATACTAACATCTACCTGCTGATAATGAAATAGCGTCGCATTATCATCTATTTGTCATGTGTTCTCAAAATTATTCACGGAGTAGCCATTCTATGAACACGCGGCAGCCACGTGCATACCTGAAAGAGTCTGGCCTCCTGAACTCCCACTTTCCCTGTCTTCCCTGTCATCCTCGCTTACAGCCTCTGTGCGGCTTTCTGCCAACCGCGCTAATGAAATACATGATACCACGAAAAACTTTTGTGAATCATTTCCAGAAGTATTTGCTCGTAGAGATAGTTCACGCTCCATATGCCGGCCACCTGCTCATTTGCCATCACTTTTCTCACCGGGAGGAAGCACCGGCACCCTGAACAGGGAAAACTTTGTATATGGACCATTACCTTCATAGGCTCGCAGGAAGAGGAGATCATTCCGCCGCTGGTCGTCAATGCTGCCAACACCGAGCTTCTCTACGCTCGTTTCCTCACTCACGCGCCGCTCCAGTTCTTCAGCAACAAGTGTGTGGTAAAGATAAGGGATGCCTTTGCGCTGAGCCACGAACATCGCCAGGGCCGCCATGCCCTTGCGGCCACCGGAGAGCGCAAGCTCGATCTGGCAACCGGGATGCTGCCGGCGAATGTCGTCGATGGCATCTTCCAGCCTTCTCTCGTAGATTTCGCACGCCTCGCGCGAGTCGATATCCTTCAGCTCCGGGATATCTATAACTTTGCAAGAGACGTTTTCCTGCTCAAAAGCTTTTTGTGCCAGTCTGGCACTATTTCGCACTTTCAGCAAACCAGCCGGATAAATCAGCACCACCTCGTTGGTCTCCCGCCCCTGGGCTGTCAACAGGGTATAGAGCTGAGTTGCAATCATGGGAGTCGTGCCAAGCGGCACCAGAAGTACACTTTTCGCGGTTTCCGAGAAATCGAACAGGGACGGGCAAACAGACTCCAGGGGAAACGTCGGCTCCTTCGGATCATATGACTGTGCCAGCTCCTCTCCTGTCGGTTCGTACACCCCTTCCTGCTTAACAACCAGGCCGGAGATGATTACAGTGTCTACTTTTTTCTTAGGGAAATGGGAGATAGGATATGGCTCAGTGTGATAAAACGGTCGCTCTACGGTTCGTCGTCTTTTGAAGAAAGAAAAAGGGTGTAAGCCGCCTGGAATAATCCCACGCTCCTCCTGATTCTTTTGCAGATTGTAAGGATACATCATCTGCTTGAAACACTTCATGAACTCTCTCGCATGGTTAACATCACGTTTACACATGCGCTGATATTCTTCGCTGGCACGGCGAGTCAGTCGTATTTTGAGGAGAGAGGTTCCTTGAACAATGGATTGATAGGTCCCCATCAGTTCAGCCTGGACAGGATTCTGCTCCCCCAGATCGGCCAGCCCTTCTACTGTTATCGTAAAGAAAAGCGAGCGAAACTCATCGCTTACCTGCTGGCGTTCCGCGTAGGGAATATCGACCAGCTTGAGGCGCTCATGTTCAGGAAAGAGGTACAGATAGCGATCATCTTCTGGGAGATCAATGAGTTCTTCTAAAGATTTAAAATTGTGCCTACGCGAAACTTCATCTTTGTCGATGAGATGATAGAGTTTTTTCACGCAAGGAAACAGTGGAACCAGCACCGCCATAAGAGCCGACATATTTTTGCGTCCGCCAGCCAGGGAGAAATAGACGGTATCGCCACTCTTCTGACACTCATTGAGCAAGGCAGCAAGGCAGCGGAGAAATTCAAAGCACCGTTCCTCAGTATTGGCATCTGCAAAAGGCAATGGTACTGATTCCACCGCACATTTTCCCCTGAGCGCCTGCTCGATGCAATCGTAACCAAGATCAATCAGATTGGACCCATCTTTGGGATGCAGCACAATCACCTTGTCAATTGTCAGTCGCTCCCGCTCCCGACTCTGGCTGGTCAGCAGGTCGTAGATGGCAGTGACGACGACTGGCGACTCGCCAAGTGACGCGATAAGAATGTTCGTCATGAGCACGTCCCTCCTCAAGGAGTATACTTCGTGTCCGCGATACGTTTTCCTCTGCTTTCCGCTGTATCGAACCAGTCCCGCTTACTGGGATAGTAGTAGTCCACATCGGGATCAGGCGGCCAGCGCCAGATGCGGCGTAGATCTTCCATCGCCAGCGTTTGCAGGTGCTGCTGATAGAAAGTATCAATGTACTTCTGTAGCTCTTCCCACATCGCATTCTCTTGCAAGACGGTTTTGCCTCGCTGCGCGTCGGGCTGTAGATAACGAGAGGTGTAGTCTACCAGTGTCAGGCAAGTTGGCACGAGATAGATAGAGCCGAGTCCCAGGGGCTTGCCATAGCCGATCTTGTGGCGCATTTGCTCTTCCAGTATGACAGCAAGCGCAAGCGCGCCGAATTCGTCGGCTTCGAGATTGGTGAAGTCGATGCGAAAATGGAACTGCGTGTCGCGGTCGAGCGGCTGGATATAGCGTTTGGCAGGCTTGCCGCTGAAGCTGATAGGACCATTCGCAGTGTGCGGCTGAACGTCCGGCGAGTGATGGAAGTAATACTTCCGCCCGGCAATGTGCTTTTTCTCCTCATCCAGGTAAAAGTCCTGGTGACGCGGCTTAGGCTTCACCAGCACTGCCGTATATATTGGTTCATACTCATACGCTCTGTCCTCATACGAACGAGCGTCGCCAATATTCACTTTGCCCAGAAATACGCCGCTGGCACGATGCTTCAGCATACCAAAGATGCGGCAACCGATGCAGAGCATGTTGTTTATGTCGCAATGCTGAAAACTTTCCGGCACCTTCTGCCTATAATCGATTCTCTCGCGTTTATATTCGTCTTGCCTGTAACCGGCTCTGT
>JADBKA010000324.1 GCA_014896635.1 Ktedonobacteraceae bacterium | reverse complement strand
GTGCTCAGTCGCGCCTGGCAGCATTACCAGCTCGATCTCGCCACGCACAATCCTGAGCAGCATCCATTCGTGCAGGTGGCAGCCGCGCTCTCCGCCGCCAGCCAGAACGGCGCCATCCGGCTCCTGCTGGAATTTCCCGCTGACTGGCAGGCGCTGGTAGCCTGGATCGAGCAGTTGATGGAAGAGAGTCTGGGCAAAGGTGGCAAAGGTATCGTGGTCTTCAAGGAGACACCGCAACATTCACAGGCCGCCTGCTTCCAGGCAGCAGACACGCTGCATGTGCGCATCACAACAGAGCATATCCCACTCTCGCAGGAGCAACATCTCTTTACTTTCCCACAGCCATATCTTGCCAGTGAAGAGCCACAGGAGCGCCTGGCCGCGCTCGCAGCGAACTTTCTCGGCTGGCAGCTCACGATGGCACTCTATGGCTACCTGCACAACATCACTTTCGCCGGCCAGCCCGCCGTCGAGAACTACAAGGCGCGCGCCCGCACCTTGCGCAGCCTGCCCGATCCACTTCAGGCAGCCTCTGACTGGCCGGCGACTTTCCGCGAAGGTGCGCTGACGCTCTGTGCTCCAGCGCGGTTCGCTCAGGCACAGGTTGCCGGGCCGGCCCGTATCTTCGCCCAGGCATTGCACGAAGTATTCCAACAGCAGGGACAAGCGGCAGGCTACCTGGATCTGACGCTCAACGGCGAAGTCCCGCCAGAGCTTGAGCAGGTCATCTTCTCCCACCTGCATGCGCTTGGCAACCGCCTGTTGCGCGTGCCGGTCAAGCCGCGCCATGCACCCGCCGACTATCACTCAACCGAACAGAGCGAGATGGACGGTCCACCGTATCTGCTAAGCCTGCGTTTGCTTTTCCGCGAGCACGAAGCGCCACTCGTGGGTACATATACCGACGCCTTTTTGCGCGCCCAGGCCGTGAGCACCTGGCAGGCCATGCTCAGCGCGGGCCGCCCTTGCTTTCTCCTCATCGTTGACGGCAAGGCTGCCCAGACCAGCGAGCCACTGGAGCAGTTCTTTACACAGGTAGAGCAGTTGCTCGCTTAACGGTTTTACTATCTTACTTATCGCAGGAGAGATCAAAGCATAATGGCAGACAAGTTTCGTTTCGGCATCATCGGCTGCGGCGTCATCGGACCCACCCACGCACAGGCCATTACCAGCCTGCCCGATGCCGAACTCGTGGCAGTAGCAGATACAAACGGAGCAAAAGCGCAGAAACTGGCCGAAAAATATCATGTGAAAGCCTACGATGATGCCCACGCGATGCTGGCAGGCGAGCGCCTGGATATCGTCGATATCTGCACGCCAAGCGGCATGCACGGCGAGCACGCCTGCATGGTCATGCGTGCTGGCTGCCATGTGATCGTCGAGAAACCAATGGAGATTACACACGCAAAAATAGATGAGATGCTGCGTGTGCAGCAGGAAACGGGACGCAAACTGGCGGTGATCAGCCAGCATCGCTTCGACGCAGCAAGCATGCAGGTACACAAACTAGTAGAGCAGCGCGCTCTGGGCCGCCTGGTTCTCGGCAACGCCGCCATCCCCTGGTGGCGCTCGCAGGCTTACTACGATAGCGGCGCCTGGCGCGGCACCTGGGAACTGGATGGTGGCGGTGTGCTGATGAACCAGTCCATCCACTCTATCGACCTGCTTCAATGGCTGATGGGACCCGTCAAAGCCCTTTACGCCTTCACCGATACGCTGGTCCACAGGATGGAGACAGAGGACGTGGCCGTCGCCGTGCTGCGCTTCGCCAATGGCGCAATAGGCACAATTTCCGCCACCACAGGCGCCTACCCCGGCGTCACCACGCGCATCGAGATCTTCGGGGATCGCGGCTCCGCTATGATCGAGAATGATCGCCTGCGTCTCCTGCACCTGGCCGGCGAACATGAGGAAGTCGGCGCTTACGGCATCAACCCGCAAAAACTGAGCAAGGCCGGCGAGGAGCAGCAGGCAGCAACTACTGCTACTGCCGCCGATCCTGCCGCAGTTCAGGCCGATACGCATGCGCTGCAAATTGCCGATATGCTGCGCGCGATCCGCGAGAACGGCACGCCGCTCGTGGACGGCCAGGCGGCGCGCCATGCCGTCGATATCATCCTGGCTATTTATGAATCGGCCCGTACTCATAAGGAGGTCCAGCTCTCATGATTCGCCTCTCTGCCTTTGCAGACGAAATTTCGCCTGACCTGAATGAGCAGGTCGCTGTCCTGCTTGACGAAAATATCCACTCAATAGATTTTCGCTCAGCCTGGAACACCAACGTGCTTGACCTCAGCGACGAACAGGTTGAGAAAGTCAGGCATACGCTCGACACGCATGGCATTACTATCGCCGCCATTGGCTCGCCTCTTGGCAAAGTGCCAGTTGATATAGATTTTGATGAGCACTTCAGACATTTCGAGCGCGCAATCACCCTGGCAAATTTCTTCAACACACGCTACATCCGCCTGTTCTCGTTCTACCCGCCACTCAGCAACGATGCAGGCTGGCCGGCAGCTTACCGTGATGAGGTGATCTCGCACCTGCGCAGGATGACCGAGCGAGCTGCCGCCGAGAACCTCATTCTGCTGCACGAGAATGAGAAGGGCATCTATGGCGATAGCATTGCGCGCAACGTCGATCTTTTGCAGAGCGTTAACGATGCCCATTTGCGGGCGGTACTTGACCCGGCGAACTATTTGCAGTGCGAGCAGGTGCCGTATCCCGACGCCTATGAAGCGGTGCGACCCTGGCTGGCATACGTTCATGTCAAAGATGTGCGTCCTGATGGTACGCTGGCAGTCGCTGGCGAAGGATCTGCGCGCTGGCCGGATCTCTTGCAGCGCTTGCGCGCCGATGGCTATGATGGCTTTCTGGCACTGGAGCCGCACCTGGCAGCCGCCGGTCAGTACCAGGGCTTCAGTGGCCCACAGTTGTTCCGCCAGGCTTCGCAGGCGCTGCAACGGCTGCTCCATGACATGAACTGGGAATATGCATGATACTTGTACAATATTCTGAAGAATAGAGACAGAAAAAACAAAGGAGTCAACGATGACAGCTTCACCGGCCAATCCCGCTGTTGCGGAGATTCGCAGGCGCGTCCGCGCAGCTTACGACGAACTGAACAGGCTGATCGATGGGCCGCTCGGCACCACGCCGCAGGAGCGGCTCTACCAGGCCCCGGCACCGGGTGAGTGGAGCATCATGGAGAATCTCGCACACATCGTCGAGTTCATGCCATATTGGGCCGACGAGATTGCGCAACTGGTCGCCGAACCCGGCAGGCGCTTCGGACGCACCCAGCAGCATGAGGGACGCCTGCGCGCGATCAGCGAACACGGCCACGACACGCTGCAAGCAATCAAAGCCATGCTGCCCGCCAGCTATGAGCACCTGGACCGTGTCTTGCTCTCGCTCAAAGATCGCGACCTGGCACTGAGCGGGCAGCATGTGAAATTCGGCAGCCACACGCTGGCCTGGTTCATCGAAGATCTGGTGACGGGCCACCTCGAAGCCCACATCGAGCAGATTCAGCGAGCCATGCCACAGAAACCATCGTCATAGCTGCCCATAGCACACCGGCGCCTCTCTCAGGTCTTTCAGCGCGGGCATAGTCATGGGTCGGAACGTTTTCTCGCGTTTTGCAGCGGGCAGAATCGCGCCCACTACTATGCCCGTGTTCGATCAGGGCTGCAGCTTGAGTTCGCCCAGCGTCACTTTGAGCACAAGCTGCTGCCTGCCCCGGTAGACCTGGACGGTCACACTGTCACCGGGATTCTTCTTTAATAGTGCATCGCTTAGCGAGGTGGTATCAACGACCGGCAGATTATCAATTTGCACAATCACGTCGCCTCGCTTTATCCCGCCGCGATCAGCCGGGCCGCCAGCATCGACAGAAGCTACCAGTACACCCCGATCAACCGCCAGATTGTTCTGCGCCGCCATCGCTGGATCAACCGAGGTGGCACCGATGCCCAGAGCCGCGCGTCCCGTGTTCACCACGCGCCCGTTGTTGATCAACTGTGGCGCGATGAACTTTACGCGATTGACAGGGATGGCAAATCCGACGCCGTTGGCCGGCGTCTTGAACTCAGGATCAATGGCCGCCAGCGTAGGAATGCCAACAAGATTGCCCTGCAAATCCACCAGCGCCCCGCCACTATTGCCAGGATTGATGGCAGCGTCGGTCTGAATGGTATCAGGCAGGATCTGCCCATCCTGGCCGGTTGCCACATTGCGGTTCAGCGCACTCACGATGCCACTCGTCACCGTCTGGGTAATGCCCAGGGGATTCCCGATTGCCAGCACGTCCTGTCCGACCTTGAGTTTTGAAGAATCGCCGAAGGTGATCACCGCCAGCTTCGTTTTCGATGGGTCGATTTTCACTACAGCCAGGTCGTCGAGCGGGTCCG
>JADBKA010000323.1 GCA_014896635.1 Ktedonobacteraceae bacterium | reverse complement strand
CTTTGAAGCCGATGATGCCCCAGTTTGTTCCTCCGATAGGAATGGCAAGCTCGTTTTTCAGCGCGGCCAGGCCACCGAGGTTGGGTACACCGATCAGTCCGATACCGCCAAACTGGAAAGCGAAGCCAGCGATAAAGTAGCCGATCATGCCGATGCCGTAAATCATGAAGTTCATTGCCATCGTATGACCGGCGTTCTTAGCGCGGCAGAGGCCCGTCTCAACCAGGGCAAAGCCGGCCTGCATGAACATGACCAGGTAGCCAGTCACCAGCGTCCAGACGAAGTTCACGCCGAGGCGGTTCTGATCAACCAGCAGCGCGAGGTTATAGGCAAACGGCTCGCTCTGCTTTGCTTTGTCAAGCTCTTCCTGCTTTAAAGGAGTCCCATTGGCCGAGACGCTGGTCAGGTTGCTCTGGCTGCCGGTATTGAGTCCGCTGGGGTCGGGACCCTCACCACAGGCGCTCAGCACTATGACGGCAGTAAAGGCCAGGAGTGTAATCAGGATGAGTGCAGGGACTCGCTGCTTGAGCCAGCGCACGGCAGCCGGTGGCTCCGGCGCTTCATTGCGGGTTTGCAAGAAGCGGCGGAAATGCGGCAGAACGTCCTTATGACGAGATGCCAGCACCGCCAGTTTCAGGGGAGCAAAGCCTTTGCGCGGCATCAGCGTCACGTGGCCTCCGTGTACACGCACATACTCAAACTCTTTCCAGCGCCGGAACAGCACATTGTTGCAAGCAATGCCTTCCGAAGTAAAGTGATAGCGCATGGGAAGGTTGACGATGGCGAAGGCAAGTAAGATAAGAGCGATTTCTACCGGCAGTGAAAACCATCTGCCCAGCGCACTGAGCAGCAACAGCGCGCCAAGCGCATACATATTTGTACGATGCATGAGCAGGCGCTCACGGAAGGTCAGACCTACCGTAGCGACCTCTTTTCCCTCCGTCCTGATGCCAAAGGGGAGTCCGATACGTAGGAACATCAGGATGAAAAAACAACCGACTAAGAACCAGACGAGCATGTAACCATCCTTTCCGCGAAAGTGCTGAGATAAAATGAAGATGCACTAGACCTCACTCGCCGCACGTTTACGCTTAGCCGGCGCTGGTCGTAAGCGGGCAAATAGACGGAGCAGGTTGCGTGGGTCAGGTGGCTCGCGTAGAATAAGACCTTTGCATTTTTGCCGTGCCTGTGTGAGCAACTGGCGAGCCATTGCTACAATATGCTCATTGGCGCCATGCGGGCATTGCAGACCACGCTCGAGCATTTCAACGGCACGGGGATAAAAGCCCAGGCGATAGTAGTATTCTGCATATTTGATATGGGCGAGGAGATTGGTAGGCCCGTCGTGCAAGGCGCGGGCGAGTTCATCCTCGGCCCCCTGGATGTCGTAGCGTTTCAAAAGCTCGATTCCCCGGTAAGCGCGAGCAGGCACATAAGCCGGGTCAAGGCGAAGAGCAGTTTCCAGGGAATACATCACCTTGTCGTTCATCCCCTGCTCCAGATACGCCATTGCCATAGCAAAATGGGTCTGTGGGCGTTCTGGCTCCTCACCGGCAGCCCGGTGGAAGCAGCGCAGAGCTGCTTCCGCATCCCCGCGCCGCAGGCAGGCGTAGCCTTCGTCAATCAGATCAACGTACATGGTTTTTCTCCTGAAGTTGTAATGCTGGCTCAGCAGGATAGATCACCTCTTCCACCACTTCTTCGACGGTTTCAAACAAGTCGGCGGACACCAGTTCGCTGGCCGGCGCCTCCTGACGCTGGCCGAGGTAGACCAGCTTGAGCAGTAGTGGCGTGACCAGCGTGGTTGCTAACGTGATCAGGATAACAACAGAGAAGAGTGCGGGCGAGATAATATGTGCCTCCAGGCCAAGTGAGGCGGTGATGAGCGCCACCTCGCCGCGCGATATCATGCCGACACCTACAGCCAGCGCTTCCTTAGGTTGGAAACGGCAGAGCAGCGCGCCACCGCCACAGCCGACGACTTTGGTGAGAAGAGAGAGCGCCAGCAGGCTGAACACGAGCAGTGCCGGCAACTGGAAAACACCCTGGAAATTTGCCTGCACACCGACATAGACGAAGAAAAGTGGCACAAAGAGTGCGTAGCCGATTTTCGAGATCCCGTCGTGAACCCATTCACGCATCTCAGTGCGCCCGATCAGGATACCGGCGATATACGCGCCCGTAATCGCCGCAACGTTCCCCAGCTCTTCCGCTGACCAGGCATAGAGCAGCACCAGAGCTAACACCATGCCCAGGCGCGCTTCAATCGAGAGCATGCGTGGCAGTATGCGCGAAAGTAACGGGAAAAGGTAACGTCCCAGTATATAAGCGGCAGGAAAGTAAAGCACCATTTTGAGAATGGCCCAGCCGGGATTCTGGCCCAGGGCAAACGCCAGGATCAGTGAAAGGACGACCAGCCCAAGCACATCATCAATCACTGCCGCACCCAGGATAGTTGTACCCTCTTTAGAGTTAAGCCGGCCCATATCTTTGAGCGTCTGCGCCGAAATGCTGACACTGGTAGCGGTGAGCAGTGTTCCGACGAACAGGCTCTCAGCGAGGGGATAGCCAAGCAGATAGGTGAAGCCGGCACCGGCGATAAATGGAACAATCACGCCCATCGTTGCTGAGATAAAGGCGGCTCCCCCCACACGCCGCATTTGCTGCATGTCGGTCTCCAGACCGGCAATAAACATCAAGATGATTACGCCGATGTTTGCGAATGCATTGAGCAAAGCGTTGGGATGCACCAGACCCAGTAAGGAAGGCCCTGCCAGTGTCCCTATCAATAACTGTCCCAGTACCGGGGGAATATTCAGGCGCGTGCAGATCCAGCCCGCAATTTTAGCGGCTATCAAGAGTCCTGCTAGAAGAATCAGTAATGATGTAGCAGACATACCAGCGAATCAACCTTTCTAGTGAATTACCTTCCTCTGCGGCTGTTCCGGTATACACCTCACCTTCGAGTTGCGCTGGATCTTCGTTGACTGGGAGAGTAGATCAGTTTCTGTTCTGGATACTTTGTACAGTCGTATGGAAGCGAGAGAAAAGCTTTGAGCTTTCTGAGCGGTAAATACTCTCAGGAAGCAAGGAATAATGCTCAAAAATTTCTCAATGAACACTTGCTAATAGTATAA
The DNA here is from genome assembly GCA_014896635.1 of Ktedonobacteraceae bacterium. The sequence continues at coordinate 1,297 of JADBKA010000323.1, read as the reverse complement.
AAAATCCAGTTGCGCGTTTGTACCGGCAATATATAAAAAAGCGATGGGCTTGATTTGTGCAATATGCACAAACAAAGGGGAAGACCGCTCTCTGTGGGCCTGGAGTAGCAAGGCATCTGTCACCGTTAATCCTTGATGTTTTGGGATGACTCTCATATTTAATGGACAGATTATACAATGTGCTGGATCGGGCAAAGAAGAATGCCCGGCCTGGCTTTGTGGCATAATCAATATATGCTCGGATGAAACCCTGAGCAATTATCAAGTAAGAGAAGAGAGGATCATTCCATGCGTCTTGTCACCTATCGTACAAGCGAAAAGGAAGCATGGGAAGCCGGCATAGAACAGGACGGGCGGCTTATTCCGGCTTCCGCCGCATTTTCTTTCGGAGATCGACCGCGTACTGTACGCGCCTTGCTCGAAGCGGGTCCTGGTGCGCTGGCAGTGGCGTTATCCAACGCCAGGAGCATTTTTGCGGCGGGAAAAGCGCAGCCGCTGGCGCTTGATACAGTTGAACTGGCAGCGCCGGTACCCGATCCTGATAAAATCATCTGTCTGGGCCTCAACTATGCTGACCATGCAGCAGAGTCAAATCAGCCGATCCCGCCAGCGCCAGTCCTTTTTCCCAAGTACCGCAACTCGCTGATTGGCCCGCGCGACAACATTATTTTGCCTCGGGGCGACGAAAAGATTGACTACGAAGCTGAGCTGGCAGTTGTCATCGGGTGTGTCTGCAAAAATGTGACGGAACGCGAGGCGCTGGACTACGTCGCCGGCTATACCATCATGAACGACGTCAGCGCCAGGGGGCTGCAATTTCTGACCAGCCAGTGGCTGGCGGGCAAAGCTATTGACACCTTCGCGCCGATGGGACCGGGTATTGTTCCCGCCGCCGAGATCTCCGATCCTCAGACGCTCATGCTCAGTGCGCGTGTCAATGGTCAGCTTTTACAGCACGCCAGTTCCAGTCTGATGCTTTTTTCGGTGGCGAAAACGATAGAGTTCATCAGCTCGTTCATGACGCTGGTGCCGGGCGACATCATCTCAACTGGCACGCCTGCTGGCGTCGGCTCAATGCGCAAACCGCCGCTCTATCTCAAACATGGGGATGTCGTCGAAATCGAAATCGAGCGCATTGGTAAGATCGTCAACCGCGTGGTAGGGCCTGAAAGGGATCAGTAGGAGGAAACAACTGTTTTGAAAAACATGACGAGCAGTGCGCTGGAAAGCATTACAGATAAATTGAAATGTCTGCAAAATGACCTGGCGGGTGCTTGACAGAGAAGAACAGATGTGC
>JADBKA010000322.1 GCA_014896635.1 Ktedonobacteraceae bacterium | reverse complement strand
CGCATTTCGCGGAATCCCGATAAAGGCAGGACCACCCATAAACGGAGGATCGAGCTGGATCAGCTTGACCGTGTCGGGCAACTGGTGATTCGCCAGGTAGCTCAGCGCTTGATCCGACCAGACCGGAGCCAGCCAGATCGAACTGTTTGCCAGCAACTGTAACACAGCAGTATTGCCATTGGGGAAGAAACCCTGACGATAGATAGCTGGCTTGAGCGACTTGAGATCCTCCAGGCCGGGCTTCCACAGCCCTTCCAGTGCCGGGTTATAGTCTGCCCCGGAGATAAAGTTTTTGCGTGCATTCTCGTCAATATGCGACATGAGCACAGCCTGCACAAAGGCGTTCCCCGAACCGCCAGTATCAGGCGTGTTATAGGTGAATTTCCCCGGGTGAGCCTTGATCCAGGCCAGGAGATCCTTAAGCGTTTTCGGGGGATCTGACACGTACTGCGAGTTGTAGGCCAGAACCACCGATGAAGCTCGATACGGTATGGCCAGCGAGTTCACCTGCTTAATCAACGTCTCATCAACCCGGTTGATGAGCGGGATCTCTTTACTGCTGAGCGGAGCCAGCAACTTCGCCTGAGCCGCCTGGGAAACTATGCCTGAATCTATGAGATCCATTCCGGGATCTTTGTGAGACTGGACAGCCGCGCTCAAACGTGCGAGCGTCGCGGTGTCATTGGTACCATGTTCCGAGAAGACCAGCCTGACATCAATATTCTGATGTGTCTTCTTAAATTCAGGAATCAATGTATTCTGCCACAGATTCTTGACGTTGACATCACCGCTAGCATACAGCGTGAGCGTCGTCGGCGCCTGCCCACCTCCACCTGAGCTACCACACCCTGCCAGGAGCAGAGGCACGGCAAGCATCGCCAGAAAAGCAAACGCCGGTACGCGAGAAAACACATATCTCATAAGTGCTACTCCTTCGACCGAAATAAAAGCAATGGATTGTTTACGAAAAGAGCGGGGTGGCACCGGCTATTGTTGTGCCTCTCGTTATTCTACTGCTTGCATACTAAGCATGTATTAACTTCGCGTTAACGCATGCTTAAAGCTGACTGCGGGAAGATCTGAAGAGATCCCACCCCTGCCAGACACATTGCAAGAGATGCACAGTTTCCAACACGCTCTTGACAGCCATGTGCCCCTCCGGGTACAGTATCCACAAAAGTATGGGAACCTTCCCACACCTTCGTCAGTCACGTCAACAACCCTTTGAGGAAACCTTTCAATACAGAGTGCAGCATTGAAAATTTCTATCATGGATGTCGCCAGACAGGCAGGCGTCAGCAAATCCACCGTTTCGCGTGTGCTGACCGGCCATCCGCGAGTGCAAAAAGAGACCCGTGAGCGCGTAGAACAGGCCATTCAGGCACTTGGATACCGGCCAAATGCACTCGCGCGCGGACTGGCGCGTGGACGTACCTATACGCTCGGACTCGTGCTTTTTGCCTTACAAAACCCTTTCTTTGGCCTCGTGGCTCAGGGGGCTGAGATGGCCGCACGGGCGCGTGGCTATCACATGCTGATTACTACCAATGGTACGCTCGACCGGGAGCAGCAGCAAGCCTGCCTCGGCATGCTGGCAGAACGCCGCGTGGATGGCATCCTGATTGCACCGTTGCAAACGGAAGAGCAAGATCTGGTCGAAATTCAGAAAATCGGGGTCAGGACGGTGCTGCTGGATACAACTGATGGCAGGGGTATTCTCTCCTCGGTCGGTGGGGATAACGTGCAGGGTGGCTACCTTGCTACAAAGCATCTCCTGGATCTGGGACATCGCCGCATCGGCGTCCTCAGCCATTTAAGCAGTCTTTCCAGTGTGAGGCAGCGCCTCCAGGGCTACTGCCAGGCCCATGTTGAGAAAGGCGTGAACATTGATACACAATTAATTATGCGCGACCTCTCAAACATGCACATGGTACGCGAGGCTGTCCATCACTTGCTGAACCTGCCAGAACCGCCTACAGCCCTCTTTGCGATCAATGACGATTATGCTATCGCAGCGCTTCAGACACTGGCTCTGCGCGAGTACTGGGTACCAGAAGATATCGCCCTGATGGGCTATGATGATCTTCCCATCGCTTCCTGGCTGACAGTTCCCCTTACAACGGTGAATCAGCCGAAAGAGGAGATGGGCCGAATCGCCACGGATCTCTTAATTGATCAGATTGAGCATCCCGAACTGCCCGTACGGCATATTATACTTCCGCCGCATCTTGTTGTTCGACGCTCCTGCGGTGCGAAGAAGAAGGCGCACAACGAATCCTTCTCGCTTAGTAGGATGGATGAGGAAGACATCTGAAGCTTTTTGAACCACAGTAAAGTATCGGGGGATCTATGGTAAATCGCTTACAGGGAAAAGTCATGGTCATTACCGGCGCCGCTCAGGGCATCGGACGCGGTTGCGCTCAACTGGCCGCGCGCGAGGGAGCGCACGTTATCATTGGCGATATCCAGCAGGATGCCGGAGAGGCCGTTGCTGCCTCCATCCGCGCCTCCGGTGGCAAGGCGCTGTTTCAGCGTACCGATGTCACCAGTGAAGCGGACTGCCGTACTCTGATCCAGACTGCCGTCGAGACCTGGGGCCGCCTCGATGTACTCGTCAACAATGTCGGCTGGTATCCCAGGGCAACTTTAGAAGAAACGACGACCGAACTCTGGGAGCAGGTTTTGCAGGTCAATCTGCGCGGCGCCTTCTATTGCTGCAAATACGCCGTTCCGGCCATGCGCGCCGCCGGCGGCGGCAGCATTATCAATATCGGCTCCATTAACGGCATACAGGGACTACCGAATCTGATCGCTTACGCCTCTGCGAAAGGCGGGCTGTTAGCCCTGACTCGCACGCTCGCTGGCGCGTATGCCACCGACAACATTCGCGCCAACTATATCATCCCCGGCTGGGTGCTGACCGAGGGAGAACGCGCGCTCCAGCACAGCCGGGGTATAAGCGATGAGGAGCTAGAGCGAGCCGGCAAATCCCTACGCTTAGGGCGTCACCAGACACCGGAAGAGACCGCGTACGCGGTCATCTACCTCGCTTCTGACGAGTCAGCGCAGGTCACAGGCATTATTCTCAACGTTGACGCTGGTGAAACCAGCCTGCCGATCCCGCACATCAATCCCTATGCCGGCTGATTTACTCCTTTGCTGAAAGAGAGGATGCTCGTGCAGGTATCTGTTGCGGCTTTCCCGAAATGTTTTATGGATGATCTCTGCGTCACCAGACGCATGTCGCTTTTTGACTGGATCGAGCTTGCCGCTTCTCTGGGAGTCGATGGCGTCGAACTGTATCCCGGCTTTTTCGCACGCTTCGACCGCGACTACCTGGAAGAGGTGCGCGCCGCCCTCGCCCGTCATCATCTGGCAATGCCGATGCTGTGCGCTTCTCCCGATTTTACGCAGCCCGGCAGACAGGCGCGCCAGGCCGAAATCGAACGCTACAAACAGATGATCGACCTGACCGCTTTTTTCGAGGCGCCACCACCACGCACCTGTCGCATTTTGAGCGGGCAGAATCGCCCCGGCATCTCCGAAGACGATGGCGTGGCAATGGTCATCGAGTGTATCGAGCAGCTCCTGCCTTACGCCGCCGAACGAGGAGTGATCCTCGCTATGGAGAACCACTACAAGGACAATTACTGGACCTATCCTGAGTTCGCACTGCCGTTCAGAATCTTTCGGCGCATCGTCGAGGCGATTGATTCGCCCTGGTTCGGGGTCAATTTTGATCCATCCAACGCGCTTCTGGCCGGAGAAGATCCACTGGCCGCGCTTGAAGCGGTCGAAGCGCGTGTAGTGAGCTTACACGCCAGTGATCGCCACCTGCTGCCGGGCTATACGCTGGCGGATCTGCGCGCGCAGGAAGGCCAGCAAGGCAATGCGCAAATTCTTCGCCACGGAGAGATCGGTACCGGGCTGATCGACTATCCCACCCTGCTGCGCAAACTGGCCGGAGTTGATTTTCACGGCTGGATCTCTATCGAGGATGGCGTCAACGGCCTGGACGAACTGCGCCGCTCCGCGCAGTTCCTGCGCAACGCGCTGGCCCGCACATAATTAGACTGAGATTGCATTGTCAGAAAGACTATAGAGTCACACTGACGAAGTGCTTTCTGGTTGGCACGAATCTCCATAGCAGCCCAGCAGCATGTCGCCAGATCGATGCTTTCTTCAACTGCTCGGCAGGTTTCACCAGATGTATCCCAACGTTGAAATCACGCTTGAAGTCGTCAACCGCGTCAACCTGGTTGACGCGCTGGTCAATAACCACGTGGATATGGTCATCATGGGGAAGATTCCGACCGAAGTGCCAGTCTTTGTCGCATCGTTCGTGCCGAATGTGTGGTAGAGTATGTCCTTTTGTACAGGAATGCTCTGGCATGAGGAACAGTTCCTTGTCGGCAGAATGATGATATCCTTTACAAAACAAAGGAAAAG
>JADBKA010000321.1 GCA_014896635.1 Ktedonobacteraceae bacterium | reverse complement strand
GAGCAGACAGCAGATCAGGGCAGTGCATAGTAGCTATCCATCTCTCGGATATTCTTCTCTCCCATGAAGAAGATTTGCTTTCAGTAGAATGGCTAAGTACGGTTTATACGATACAAACGGAGCCTGACATGTTAAGTGAAACAGAATTGCAAGCCTGGGCAGATGATGAATTCGTGGTTGCTCATATTCTGAGCAGCCATATTACAGAATATACGCATCTGGAAGAGTGCCTGGCCATCGGCTCGTTCGCACAAGATGAGCTTGCTCATGCCCGCTCCTTCTATGAGTATTGCGGCCTGCGCGGGCGCGATCTTGACCGATACATCTTCTTACGTACACCAGATGCGTTCGCCGTTACGCCCCTTGCGACTTACCAGCCTGGCAACTTTGCCGAGCTGGTTGTCAAACAGTATCTCTACGAGGTACTGGACAGATTGCGCCTCGATACTGCACAAAAGCAGGCCAGTGATGCATTGCAAACCCTGCTCACGACTATGCGCTCTGAGGAGCGTATGCACTATGATCACTGGATCCATTGGATTCGTGTTCTGGCGGATTCGCCCGCACGTTCTCGCCTGGAGAGTGCTTTAGAAAAGGTTGGTGCCTATTGTGGCCTCTCTAATCGCTCCCCAGCAGTATGGGATGCTGCCTGGTACCAGCAGGCGGAGAGCGAGCTTCTGGCGGCTGGTTTGTGCCTGGGGCCGCCAGAGACAGGGGCAGAAGTTGCCTGGCAGGAGCCTTTCGCAACACTCATCGGACGGATGCAGTCAATCTTTCGTGAGCATCCGGAGGTGATTCTCGGATGAAAGAACAACAAAGCGTTGCCTTGACTGAAGAAACTGTTCTTCAGGTACTGGATACCGTGCTTGATCCAGAGGTTCCAGTGAGTATTCGTCAACTCGGTCTGATCGAGGAGGTCCGGTTGGACACTGAGCAGATTGTGGTACGACTGGTGCCTACTATGCTGGCCTGCCCGGCACGAGATGCAATTGCGGCTGACATCCGCGAGCGATTAAGCAGCCTGCCGGGGGGACGTCGTGTCATAGTAGTGTGGGAGACACGGGTGATCTGGACGCCACGACGCATCACTGGTCAGGGACGTGAGGGATTACAGCAATGGGGAGTTGTGTCAGAGGTACGTGGAACACAGAAAGTGTCTTGCCCATACTGTGGCTCTGATCACACGCGACAGGATAACTTGTTTGGAGCTGCTGTATGCAAAGCACAATTTTCTTGTCGTGCATGCGGCTCATCATTTGACGTTTTGCGTGGAGCTTTGATGGATAGGTCGTTAGCCACCCCGATGCAGTCATCAAGGGAGGAATAAGCAATGAACCCACAGGCGCTGCATCTGCCGGACGTAACCTTCGCAATCGATAAAGTGAAAGTCGACGCATTTGCTGCCGTACTAGGAACCCGGCTGGAAACAGATGCGAACGGCACACCGCTTGTCCCGATAGGAATGCTGTTCTTTGTTCTTTGCCGCGACAGTACGGTGGTGTTTGAACAACTGGGGTTACGCTGGGAGCGTGGACTCTTCGGCGGCGTGAAATTTGCATATAGCCGACAGGTTCGTGTAGGCGAACAGTTGCTGGCCCGCAGTCGGGTTCGGAACTATTATGAACGCGAAACACCGAAAGAACGATTAGGCATTTTAGACCTGGAGACTTCCTATTACGATAGTGAGGGACAGTTAGTTGTCCAGGAAAATAGCACAGTGATTGCCCGTGGAGGACTGGAGCTACCATGACGCTGTCATCTTCATCGCCTCGCGTCTTATGCGAGGACTGGTTTTGTGTCGCGGACAAACCGACGCTGAAAGGATCATACTGTCCTGTATGCAAGGCTCGCTATTTTCCACCCCGTCAGCTCTGTCCCGGCTGCGGGACTGAACCGATGGCAAACTATGATCTGCCGCAGACGGGGCATGTCCTTGCCAGTACCATGGTGCGCGTAGCCCCTGCGCCATGGCAGGCTCCTTATCCGGTGGCAGCGATTCGACTGAGCGATGGCCTGGTCGTGTATGCTCACCTTGCCGACGGGCGCGTCACGGCTGGAACACCGGTCACTCTTGAAGCGCTCCCGGTCACAAGAGCTGATGGTGAGGCGCTGATCTATGGATTTCGCCCAACTACAGAAAGCGTAGCCAAAGCACTAGAAACCGCCTCTGAAATAGCCTTGGAGAAGGTTCCTGGCATCCGTCCGCTTGCAGCTCCCGTGTTTCTGGCAGGCGTCGGGATGATACCTTATGGCATCTTTTATTATCGATTCACGTCCGAGCGACTGTAGCAATATTGAACGACAGAATACTTGAACAGAGATATTGCTTCGTGATTAACAAAAATTGTGCCATGCGACGCCATGTTCCCTGAATTACTATCGTCTCCCGGATGATCGAGAGCGCTGTGAGACCATTGTTAGCTGTCGCTTTTTGAGGAATGCCACGCATACCGGCGACGGCGGGGAGTAGGAAACCGCCGCTGGCCACTGCATCTCCTCCTGCATAGACGACCAGCCTCTAGCCGCGCCACCTGTGTTCCTGAGAACCGTCCGTTAAGAGCCATATATGCAATCAACCATGATGGTCGTAAGCATCTGCCTCTCAAAAAAGCGTACCCTCACTTGCATAGCCCCATCATATTGTCATACAATATGATTGTCTGTCAATATCGATGAAATGCTGAGCCGATGGAAGAGCCGCATGGTTTTCATGCTTGAGGTGTTCCTATGTCGTCAGGTCTGTTTCATAGAAAGGATGTGATCTACTGATGCCTCCCCCCTCTTCTGCGAGCAACAGGGCACCACTGGCGATTTCTCGCCTCGCTGCTCCCATTCGTGAGCAGGTGGCCCACCAGTTACGTCGCGCCATCACCAGTGGGCTTTTTCGTCCTGGTGACCGCCTCATCGAACGCGAACTGTGCGCCCAACTGGGGGTGAGCCGCACCTCTTTGCGTGAAGCGCTGCGGCAACTGGAAGGCGATGGGTTAGTCACCACTATCCCCTACAAAGGCATCGTCGTCTCCTCTATGACGCCGGAGGAGGCCAGGCAGGTCTATCAAGTGCGCGCGGTCATAGAGGGACTGGCGGGACGACTGTTCGCCGAGCAAGCAACCGCCTCGCAGGGTACGCAACTCACCACCGCCATGCAGGCGATTGAAGCCGCCCTGGCAGAGGGAAACCTGACTCATCTGGTGGAGGCTAAAGCTCATTTTTACCACATCTTGCTCTCCGGCTGTGGGAATCACCAGGCCATGCTGGTCTTACAGTCGCTGTATGATCGTATTGCTTTCTTGCGAACGCTGACACTGGCTCAGCCTGGACGAGCCACCGAGAGCGTGGCCGAGATGCGCCAGATTCTCGCGGCCATCCTGGCACGGGACGGACGGCAGGCAGAGCAGGCATGTATCCACCATGTCGAGCGTGCTGCGGCAGTGGCCGCTACCGTCTTGCACCAACGAGAAGCTGAGCCTCTCGCTCCCCATGACCAGGAACCGTCATGACAGGAGAGCACCCCAGTGACCCTCATGGCAACCAGGGGAGCACCTGCTGAAAGGGAGATGAGGTGAGAAAGGCAGGGAACGTCGATGGAAGAAACAGAGCATCTTCAGCAACAGACTCAATTTGTGTCCTCAACGCTCCGTTATGAGGAGGGCCAGCAAGCCTCCCCCTTCCCGCCCTCCCGCTCCCGCTTCTTGCTTGCGGGACGGTCGGTGAGCGAAGGCGACCGCCTGGCCATTCGCGTCATGAATAGCTGGGTAGAAGGCGAGGTACGACATGACCAGAGCGGCTGGTATGTATTGACGGCAGCTCAGGTAGGTATCCGCCTCTCTGCTGGACTCACCGCTCGCTGGCAGCAACCGTGACGCGCGAGAGAGCGAGATGAAATCCGTCAGAGGGGCAGAAGTGGTGCCCAGGCACCAGGAGAAAGCCCATGTGGCTCATTGAGCCATATACCCTCCAGATTGCGCAGTTCCCGCGCCGCACTGTCATTCAGGCGATTGAGGCGGAGGCAGAACAGCTCCTCCTCCAGAGAGGCGGAAAGGTGGAACGGTGCCGGGAGGGCTATCTCTATGAAGACTATCTGGACGTTGGCTTCCCTACGCTGATTATCTTTTGGCCCGTCCAGACCCGCTTCGTGTATGTGGCAGCACGAGGGCAGGAAGATAGTGATGTGATTTTCATGGCCGCTCTTCTCCCAGAGTCGCAGACAGAACTGCATCTGACCTATGATTATCGCCCCTGGAACCCCCTTTACGGGCCATTCGAGGAGTTCTTCACCCTGCGAGTTGCCAGAGAACGCCTCTTTGTGTGAGGCCAGGAACCATCGGGAAGCCAGAGGCATCCAGGCAGTGACCGCCGTTGTTCGTTGCCCTCCAGCATGTGGAAGCCGTAATGCCCAACCTGATCGAAGCGGAACTGTGGTAGAAGAGCTATACTGCTTATCTTCTTCTCTCGTGAAACACGAGGGCCAGTGCATGAAATCTCCTTACAC
>JADBKA010000320.1 GCA_014896635.1 Ktedonobacteraceae bacterium | reverse complement strand
GAAACGTCAAAAACAGGGTATATGTTTCTCATTAACACGAAAGGGGAATACTACATCTACAGCCTGCGCTGGAAGGACCAGAATCCCGACCGGCATTATACAAAGCTGCGCAGTGGAGTGAATGAGGCTATCAAAAAAGGTCTCAACCAGTCGAACCTGCTCGCCGTTGTCGCCAATGGGAATACGATCAGCGTTTTTGCTAACAGTGTCTATCTCGACAGTGTCCAGGACTCCTCTTTTACCAGTGGGGAAATTGACATATGGGGAGGAAATGAGAATGCTTCAGGAACTGATCTGGTAGCCGCCGATGCGCGTGCATGGCGACTCTAAGGCGACAAGACACCCGCCCCACTTTGTGGGGACCCACCACCCTCTTTCAAGTAGAGGTTTGATGAGAGCCACGTATCCGCCCACGAACTATCCTGAGGGGACAACGGTGATCGAGGCGGAAACCGGTACGTTCACGCAACCAGGCACGCCGGTTAACCCCAGCTACGGTAGCTGGAAATTAGCCCGTCCTTACGGCGACCCCTGGGCTTCCAGCGGGAAGATGGCCTACTTATACGGCCAGGGAGCAGCGGTGCAGTACGCCAATGTGCCGCAGGCCAGCAAGCTTATGATCCGCTATAGCGCCGGTGGTAAACGCTATATGTCGATCTACGTCAATGGTTCGCTGGCGCTCGCGCACTATGAACTGCCGGCCATCTCTGTGCCGAAGCTATGGGGCATGGCAATTATTCCGGTCGCGGTCCCTGCCGGAGCCACGCTCAAAATTCCAGATCGATACGGCAGATGATGTGAGCGCCTTTGGGGGGGTTGGCGCCGTTCCTCTGGACTCCATCGGCTTCGTGCCATAACGGTCAACACTGTGACGGCAGGGAGAGAGGTCCTTTTCTGCCTCTCTCCCTTACCACTGGAGAACGGTACACCGCCCTCCAGTGGTTTTTGTTTTCCAGTCATGCGCACATGTTTTAATGCCGTGCCTACACGATTCTGGGCAGGGACGTTTCCCGTTGAAGACGGGCAGCATCGAGGAAATGATACTACCTTTGTTCGCTAACTTCAAGTACACGGCGTTTCTTGAAAAGAAGCACACAGATGCGCCCAGAACTCGCTAATGTAGGCGCGGAAGGCGGAAAGCGCCGCCAGTTCTTCCAGCGTCGTATGGATCACGTCGAAGCCGTAGCCGGCCTCCCTGAGCAGGACCACCACGCGCAGTCGCCGCATCTGCTGCTCGTCATAGAGACGGTAACGACTAAACTGATCGCGCGTAGGATGCAAAAGTCCTTGCTGCTCCCAGAAGCGCAGCGCCGAGACGCGCACGCCCACTTGCTTTGCCGCCTGGCCCACGCGCAGCGGTTGTGTCAGGCGCGGGTGGACGTGGCGCTGCAAGAGGGAGGGATCGGGCTGCGCGGCCAGCGTGCGCAGGGCCGCGAGCGTTTGCTCCACCTGCTGGCGCTTACCAGCGAGCAGCGCGTGATGCTCGTCGATGGCGGCCAGCGCCGCTGCAAGATCGCCGCGATGCACCGCCTGCATTAGCGTGCGCGCTCGCGGCCAGCCATAGCCTGTGATCAGGCTGCGCGTCGTATTGAGCGCAGCCAGGTGCATCTGTGTGTAGAGGCGATAGCCACTCTTACTGCGCTCGACGGGCGGCAGCATGCCCAGCGCCTCGTAGTTGCGTACCTGCTGGACGCTGATGCAACCGGCCCGCGCCAGGTCGATAGTGCGCAGATATTTCTGAACTGTCATGCAAAACTCTCCAGGGCAAATAGAGACTATCGGTAAAGTATCTCTTCATTTCATACCACACGATACGGGCAAAATGAGCTTGCAGAGGACCTGGTACACCCCTGTCTGTAGCTATTGCATTGCTCAACCCTCCACTTGTGCATCTGTGTTGTACACTTGAGATGTGGTCCTGAAAAGAAAGGCCCGGCTGGCACGGATTGCCGTGTATGCTCGCATGCATATACGAACCTGTCGTTTTGCCTGCTCATTCTGTTTACATGTCGTCCTATCTAGAGGAGTAGAAGAAGGAGGACACTATGTCTGTGATCAAAGCCAGAGATCTGACAATGGTTTATCGAACTCCCGTGCGCCAGGAGGGACTGCGCGCCGCGCTGGCCTCCGTCTTTCGTCGCACCTATCGAGAGATTCGCGCCGTACAGGGCATCTCTTTTGAACTGGCAGCCGGCGAAGTAGTTGGTTTCATCGGTCCCAACGGTGCCGGCAAAACCACTACTCTGAAGATCCTGAGCGGTATCCTGCATCCCACTGCCGGTGAGGTGGCCGTGCTCGGTCACACACCCTGGAGGCGCGAGCCAGCCTTCCTGCGTAGCATCGCCCTGATTCGCGGCAGCCAGCCCATTGGCGGACCCGTCGAACTGACCGTCCTTGACTCGCTGCGCTTCCAACAGTTGATCTACGAACTGGCGGAACAGGACTTCAAGAAAAACTTGAGCGAGCTGGTGGCGATGCTCGACCTGGAACCGCTGCTCACGCGCCAGATTCGCGCGCTCAGCCTGGGTGAGCGCATGCGCTGCGGGCTGGCTCTCGCGCTCATTTATCGCCCGCGCGTCCTCTTTCTGGACGAGCCGACGCTGGGCCTGGATGTCACGGCTGTGAGCATGATTCGCCGCTTTCTTGCCAGCTATAGTCGTCAGACCGGCGCGACGGTCCTGCTGACCAGCCATTACATGGCCGATGTAGAGGCGCTGTGCCGGCGTCTCCTGCTCATCGACAGGGGAACACTACAGTATGATGGCGACCTGGCAGGTCTCTCGGTCCGGCTCTCACCCTACAAACTGCTCAAGATTGCCGTCGCTCAGGAGACGGCGCCGGCCTGGGAGACCTACGGTGAAGTGCTGGAGGCCGAAAACAGCAAGGCTACTCTGCGCGTCCGGCGCGAGCAGATCCCGGCCTTTACCGCGCGCCTGCTCTCCGAACTGGCGGTAGCCGACCTGGCGGTAGAAGATCCACCGCTGGAGAACGTCATCGACCAGGTCTACCGGGAGGGCATAGCATGAAACGCATCCTGCGCTTGCTCCTCATCGCCACGCAGCGTGAGATCCTTCAGTGGCTGGCCGCGCGCTCTTTTCTGATCACCCTGATGATCAATCAGGCGATAAGCCCGCTTCTCGGCCTGCTCGTCTGGTCGGTGGCCCTGCCCGGCAGCAGCCAGATCACTACCTACTACGTGGCACTGCTGCTGGTGCAGTTGCTGACCGTCTCATATGAGGATCATACGTTTTCGAGCAGCATCTATACGGGAACGCTCAGCCAGGAACTGCTCAAGCCGCAGCCTGTAGTGCTGGTGCCACTGGGAACAAATATCGCTTTGCGCATCCTGCACACGTTGTTCGGTCTGCCATTGATCATAGGAGCAAGCATTGTTGCTGGAACAGCCTTTGACCTGCGCCTGCTCACGCTGGCGCTGCCTGCGCTTCTACTGGCTGCTGGCCTGCGCTTCTGCTTTACCTACTTGCTCGCGCTCTCGGCCTTCTGGAGCCAGAAAGCTTTTAGTATCGTCGCCTTTGGCGAAACACTCATCTTCCTGCTAGGCGGCTCAGCGGCGCCCATCACGCTCTTTCCCGCCGGATTGCGACCATTGGGCGAGGCGCTGCCCTTTCGCGCCATGCTGGGCTTTCCGGCAGAGATCGTCAGCTCCAGCCTGAATGGCGCGCAGATCCTGGCCGGCTATGGCTGGCAGATCCTGTGGCTGCTCGCCTGTGCGCTGGCCGTGTTGCTTACATGGCGCGCCGGCCTGCGTCGCTATAGCTCGATTGGAGGTTAAGCATATGCGCTACTTGAAATTGCTTGGAGCGAGCTTTTCGCTCTCATTACGACAGGAACTGGCCTTTCGCGCCAATCTCGTCTTTCAACTGCTGCTCAGCGCCTTCGGCATCGCCTCCGGGCTGGCGATGCTGGGCATCGTGTACACACAGACGGCGACCCTGGACGGCTGGAGCCTGAGAGAAGCGATTATCGTCCTGGGGACATTTCAGATCGTTGGCGGCATCGCGGCATCAGCGCCGCCTTTATCGAGCCTAACGTGGGCTTTTTCAGCGGCCAGATCAACACGGGCCAGCTCGATCACGTGCTGCTGCGACCGCTGTCCAGTCTCTACATGGTCAGCCTGGGCAAAGCTGCTCCCCTGGAGCTTTCGCAGGTACTGATCGGGCAGCTGGTGATAGCACTGGGCCTGGGAGAGCTGCCTTCCTGGTGGGGCCTGCTGGGCTGGCTCATCCTGGTAGCGACGGGAGTTATCGTAGCCTGGGCCACGCGCGTCCTGCTCGCCTGTCTGCCCTTCTGGACGCCCTCGCTTGAGCTGGCCGTGTTTTACCACGCCCTCTGGCAGTTCGCGCGCTATCCAGTGACCATCTACCGGCAGCCGCTGCGCTTTATATTCACCTATATTCTGCCTTTTGCCTTTATTGCTACGTTTCCCGCCGGCGTCCTCACCGGACGAGCCAGCGCGCTGTTGCTGTTGCCGGGCG
>JADBKA010000017.1 GCA_014896635.1 Ktedonobacteraceae bacterium | reverse complement strand
TCACCCTGAAACTGGAGCAGGCGCAGGTTCCATAGCACACTGGCGATGGCCGCACAGGTCTCGCTATATGCGCGCCTGTCCGGCAGCTCGTATGCTTCGCCGAAGGCTTCGCCCTCGTAGCGCGAGCCGACTCCGCCCGTGATATAGACCTGGTGAGCATACAGGTCCTGCCAGAGTGCATCAACCGCGTTTTTCAGTGCCTCCTCGCCTGTTTCCAGGTAAATATCAGTGGCGCCGGCATAGAGATAGAGCGCGCGCACGGCGTGACCGGCAACGCTTTGCTGCTGCCGGAATGGAGCGTGGTCCTGGTAATAGGGATGCCCGCCAAAGAGTGGTGGCTGCTGGTCCTGCTGGCCGCGCTGATCAACAAAAAACTGTGCCAGCGCCACATAACGCTGCTCGTCTGTTTCACGTGCCAGTTCTACCAGGGCCATCTCGATCTCAGGGTGGCCACACGCGCCGCGTCGCGCGGCTGGACCGAAAACGCTCGCAATGTGATTTGCCAGCCTGATAGCTACATCGAGCAATAGCGACTCGCCGGTTGCACGGTGATGCGCCACAGCCGCCTGTATAAAGTGGCCGGCACAGTACAGTTCGTGCATATCTTTCAGGTTGGTCCAGCGTTCCGCTTTGCGTTCAAAAGTGAAATACGTATTTAAGTAGCCATCCTCATCCTGGGCGGCGACGACCAGGCGCGCCACCTCGTCGAGCAGTTTTGCCAGTTCGGGTGAGGGATCGGTGGCCTGCGTCCAGGCAGCAGCTTCCAGCCACTTGTAGACGTCGGAGTCGTTGAAGAAAAAGCCCTGGAACGGACCACTGTACCTGCCTGCTGCGCGACGAAAATTATCCAGTCGCCCGGTTGCCTCACACTGCTCATACTGTGATGGGAGCGTGACCAGGCGGTTGATGTCGCGGCGTGGCGCCCAGAAATCATCCTTCAGCCGCACGCCGGCAGGGCCGACAGGACAGAGGCGCGCCTGGCGGCTATGAGCGGTGTTGATGACCGGCGCATGTGTTGTGCGGCTTGCCACCGGAGGTGGTTGTGGTTGTCTGTTTTCCTGCACCATTCTTTCCGTCACCTGTCTTCTGTATTTCGCAAATGGATAGTTCCCAGTATATAGTTAATCGTCACGCTTCGGCCAGTTCGGAGCAAAAAAAACCCTCGACCAGGCCGGGGAGCTGGTTGAGGGGTATTGGGTAGCAATAAGTAGCGGCTACTGGACTCGAACCAGTGACACAGGGCTTATGAGTCCCTTGCTCTACCAGCTGAGCTAAGCCGCCTCTGGATTCTTCCGCTCTACGCCAATATGATAACATACATTGTCAAGAGGTTATTCCTCAGCGCGCTCATCTTTGCACGCTTCCTATGACAGTCGTGGCAGGGTAAACCAGAATGTGGCGCCCTGTCCCGGCGCGCTCTCCATGCCTACCTGCCCCTGATGGCTATGAATCAGCTTCTGGCAGATGTAGAGGCCCAGTCCCAGGCTCGCGCCTGAACCGTTCTGTGCCTGGATATCAGGCGCCCGGTAAAACTGTTCCCAGATACGCTGCTGCTCCTCTGTTGGCAGGCCCGGTCCATGATCGCGCACCCAGACGCGGATGACACTGGATTCAGTGACCAGTCCTACATGTACTGGCTGATCGGCAGGCGAATATTTAATGGCATTGGTCAGGTAGTTACCGAGCACCTGTCCGATGCGGTCGCGGTCTATACGCGCTGGCAGAGCCTCCTGCTCTGGTGATAGCTCCAGGGCGATATCCCGCCGGGGATAGGAAGCCTGGTAGTCCTGCACGACTTCACTATCGACGCCATAGAATCTGGCCTTTCTTTCTCTACAGAGGAGGACTGGATGTCTTTCTTCCACACGGAAGAGTTCGGGAAAAAGTTTCGCCTTTTCTTCTCTAGCTATCCCGTCTATCATATCACATCCATTTGGATACTGATGATTGGGGAAAACCACAAACCCCTGGACCCCTACGCTTCCGATCATCATTTAACCGGATCTGATATCACATACCACGCTGCTATACTGTACTATGTGGACATAGAAAAAGCAAACCGGACTATAGACAGCGGTTTTAATGCAGAAAAAAGAGGGGACATCCATTCACAACAACTGTAAAGGGGAAGTCAAGGGACGGGCCTTGTGTGTGGAGTTGTGACCCGCCCCTTTCAATGAAAGAAAAAGGAATTTGTGGGGAATACTAGGCGCTCCTCAGCAGGGAGGGCGCTACTTCGCCTCCCTGCTCTTTTCCTCTGGAGAGGAAGCGTTTATTGAATAGAGAGGCGGGCCAGGTGGGCCGGCAGAGCTGGCAACCGCACAGTCGCGTCGTCTATATCCTCGTCGTCTTCATCAGAGTCTTTTTTATACTTCTCGCTCTCCTTTTTCCCCTCCTCCTCCTCCTTTTCCTCCTTCTGTTCCTCTTTCTTCTTTATCTCGCTATCTTCGTCTGCCTTTTCGCTCGTCTGCTCACCGTACTGGATAGCGGGGACGATGGGAGTGATTTCTGTCACGACGGGCAGGTTGCTCTCGATCACCATGCCGTTCTCCATATAGATGTGGTAGGGGAAGGTAGCAGGATCGAAGGCGTTGCTGTGTGAAATCAGCATCACTTGCTCAAAATGCTGGCCGAGGGTTTCACCCGTGACCACCTCGACAAGAGAACTGGCCCGGCCCCGATCAAAGGAACTGAGCGGCTCATCGAGGATAAGGAAGCCGGGCGCGGCATTTAGCTCACGGGGCAGTAGCGCGATAGCAAAAGCCAGGCGCAAGGCAAGCGAGAGCTGATCGGCAGCACCGCCGGAAAGCGCCGCGCGGGGAACGTACTCGCCCGCACCCGAATCCCATACCTGCAACTGGTAGGGGCCGCCACTGAAACTGCCTTCTTCCGGTTCCGTCACAAGGTGAGCGTCATGATAACGCCCACCGGTGAGTAGCGGCAAGATCTGCTGCATGTAGTGCTCGGTACGCGGGATGACTTTGCGCATCAGGCGCTCGTTTACCGCTTCGACCAGGCGGCTGCCGTGCCGCTTTGTCTGGTAAGAACGCTCCTGCTGTTCTGCATAGGCGCGAGCCTGTTCAAGATCGAGTGGATTGCCTGCTACGCCGAGTTGCTTACTTAGCGCAAGCTCCTGCTCTTCCATTTCGGCCAGTTCTTTTTCGAGCGCGGCCTGTTGCTCTTTGAGGCGCTGGCGATCCTCAACTGTATAATCGCCGAGCAAGGGCCAGACAGCTATGAGATCGCTAAGGGCATAGCTTTTTGTTGCCGGGCGGTTGCGCTGAACCAGCAGAGCGGTGATACTTTCCTGCGCAGCTTCGATCTCCTGCTGGCACAGCGCGATTTTCGCATTGGCGGCGCCTTCCTGGTTTTGCAAGACCTCAAATTCTCTCAGGATACCCGGCTCGTCGGCCTCCTCTATCTCGCGCTGGCAGCGGGTACGAAGAGCGGAGAGCGCCTCGGCAAAAGGATTGAGAGGTACAATCCAGCTTCCGAGCGTGTTGCTGAATTTCGAGAGCTGCTTATAGAGTTCAGCCAGGGCCTCCTGGCGCGCCTTGAGGTGCTCGGTATAGTCGGCGTGCTTTTTCTGGAGCATGATCTTGCTGCCCAGTGTGATTTGCAGATTTTCGAGTTGCTTGCGAGCGGTAATTTCGGCATTGGTGATGGCAGCCTGGCTAAAAACGATATCCAGTTGCTGGACCCGCTGGCGCAGCGAATCGCGCAGCGACTGAAGCGCCTGGCTCAGCGCGGCCTGCTGCTCGCGTGCGCGCTCTATTTGCAACGCCGGACTGCTCGTCTGGTAGCGAGCATTGCGTTCCTCGATCACCTTCTGGCGGGCCAACAGGACATCAAGCGCCTCCTGGTGAATCCTCACCTGGTCAGCCAGGTCTGTCACCAGATCTAGCTTGCCATCGAGGGAGGCGATCTCGCGTTCTGTCGCCTTGATAGTGCTTTCGACGAGGGATTCCAGTTCGGGTATGCCTGTACGATCCTCGTCGGCCACAGGTGGCGGGAGTTGCTCCAGATCCACGATTTGCAAGCGGGCATTAATACTGGCGAGTGGCAGCCCTTCCTGACCGGCCAGCAGCGTGATCTCCTGCTGAAGCAACTCGACAGAGGCGCGATCCTGGAGCAGATTCTCCTCAATATGCTCCCAGTCTTCCTGCTGGCGCTGTTCTTCCAGGGAGGCGCGCTCTTTACGCAGTCTGGCTACTGCCTCCATCGTTACATTGACCTGGTTGCGTGTGGTGTTGGCCTCATCACGTTTCTGCTTGGCCTGCTGCTGGAGATCAGAGAGGCTCTCGCCACGATCAGGAGTTTGTTCGAGGATGCGGCGGGCCTCTTCGAGAGAGCGTGGCACACTAGCTTTAAGGGTGCGAATTTCATGCTCGATCCTGATCAGTTCTTCGTTGCCCCCGCTCATGCGCGCGGCAGTCTCGCGGGCCGCAACCATCATGCCTACCTGATTGATCGCATCCTGCACCTGTTTTTCGAGCGTGCGCACTTCTTCGCCGGCCCGGCGGTAGTTATACCAGTTGAGGGCGGCAGCGGCGCCGGAGGCGATAGCGGCAAGACCCAGAATCGTGCCGACCAGGCTGGCTGAAGAGTAGAAAATGATAGCTGCGATGGCGCAGAGCAGAGCAATGATGCCGCTGGCAGCAGAGAACATGAGATATCTGTTGGTGCGGCTGCGGGCTTCCTCTACTGCCATTGAGAGCTGTTCCTGCCGCTGGCGGGCCATTGCCAGGTGCTGCTCCGCCTGATCCAGACCCTGTGCCAGGCTTTTCAGCCGCTGCCATTCCGCGACCTGCCGGCGCACGCTGAGCTGACGCCAGCGGCGTTCGGCGGCCTCCGCCTGCTCCTGGGCCTGCTTCGCTTCGTTTTCAACAAGAGCCAGTTCCTGTTCGGTATCGCGTAACTCACGTTGAACCTGGTTCAAGCGTTCGCGCTTCTCGCCAACGTGGTCCCGGCTCTCGATTCGCGCTTTGTAGCGCGCCTCCGCCTGCTGGAGCGCGCGCAGGCGCTCGGCCAGAACTTTCAAGCGTTCGAGCCGGTCCTCAAGCTGAGGACGCCCGGCGCGCCGTCGCTCTTCCAGATTGTTCAGCGCCTGCTTTGCCTGCTGCACGCGCATACGAGCATGCGCTACCTGCTCGTCCAGGCTTCTCAAGTCATCTTTTGTCTCTTCGTGCTGTTTGAGATCCTGCTCAAGTTCTTTGATAGTCTCGACGGCAGAGAGGAGATCATTCGACATGCGCTGCAAGGTGCCAAACGAGCGCGTAAGCTCTGCCAGGTCGTTGACGCGCTTCTCCAGAACGGGCAATTCATCGCGCTCACGCCGTTCCAGTTCGGCGATCTGCTTTTCCAGTTCGGGGAGTTCGCGGCGGGCTTCGGCGATTTCATCGTAGGCTGCGATGAGTTCGGCCAGGGTGGCGTCAGCCTTTGCGAGCTGGTGAGCGCGGTTCTGGCGGCTCTTCAACTCAGCGCGCCGGCTCCTGATGGTAGCGAGTGCCTGTTCCTGTTCTGCAATCTCGGCTTCCTGCTGCTCGATCTCGGCCAGCTTTTCGCGCACCGTCACGGCATCCAGCGCGATCTCAATATTTTCAAGCTGATCACTCAGTGTGGGGATGCGCGCTTGCATTTCCGCGAGACGCAGACGCTCTGAAGCGTCGTGCAATTGCTGTTCGTCGTCGGGCGTGACTTTGAACTGCTCGGCAAGGCGTAAAAGATCTTCGAGGCCGAGCATCTGGCGAATGCTACGCTCGCGCTCAGTGCCAGAAATAGTTTCCAGGCGACTCAGCCCTTTCTGTTCGATCAGGCAGGAGTTGCGCAACGTTTCCCCGTCGATCCAGCCGAGTTCCTGGATAATGCGCTCATTGGCGGCCTGCATCTGCGTGATTGGCCTGCCGACCGGGGCGCCGAGCATTTGCACTTGGAGCGCAACCTGCTGCCCTTTTCCCCGCTGGAGCGTGCGAGTGATGGTTAACTCGGTTGCGCCCACTGCGAGATTGAGGCTCACGACGGCGCTCTCGGCACCGTACGAGATGAGATCGTCCGGCGAACGGCTGGCGTTGAGCGGCTTACCGTAGAGGGCGAAATAGATGCTTTCGAGCAAGGCTGATTTGCCAGCTTCGTTAGGACCCTGTATCAGGATACTACCACGCTGCGGAAAATGCAGGTTCAATGCACGTAGAAGCCTGAACCTTTCGACTGTTAAATGCTTCAGGATTATCATGGACATACTCCGTTTGCCAATGCCTGGTTTGTTGGATACCAGGTACGAGATATCACAGCTACCACCTACCTTTTATCTCATCCATTGCCAGCAGCACTTCTTCTTTTGTCACTTGCAGCGCTTTCTTCTCTTTTTCATCTGATGACGCAGCTATCCATTCATCCGCCAGGGCCACCAGTTCCTCTCGTGGAGAGAAGCGTTCCCCGCTCTCAGTAGCGCCTGCCTCCGATTCAGACAGCAGAGAGGAAGCGCTATCGTCGATGGCAAGAGCGAAACAATGTTCTTCTCCGTAGTGCCGGATCTGATTGAGGTTCAGCTCATGATACTGTTTGCGTGTCAGTTCGCCTTCCAGGCGCAACTGGACCATCGCGTTGGGAGCGCAAAGGGGGCGAAGGCGGTCAAGGATCACCTCGGTGGGAGTCCTGTGCGAACCCTGGGTACTGGTATCGGAGGCGGATGGCGCCGCTTGAGCAGTTTGAGCATCCGGGGTATCCAGGGCATCCGGGACGTGCGGGATGTCCTGGATAGCCGAAGAGGGATTCGACGACTCCGGCCAGAGTTCATGGGTCTTGATAATGAGACGATGCAATGAAAGCGTCTCTACGGCGATGTGGTCGCACCAGCGAATACCGTCGGCAGCCAGGCCGAGAAAGACGAAGCCGGGGGTGTGATCAGGAGTGCTGAAGTCGATATGTTGGGTGGACCCGGCGACGATCACCTCCGTCTGCCCTATGCGGGTACGGCTGTGCCGGTGATGATAACCGGCCAGGATATAGCGAAAAGCCGTTTGTCGCTCGATTGTCTCGCGGCGGATACAGGCGCGGGTGTCCTGCCGTGCAGGCTCCTGAAGCAGGCCCTCGATAGGCGCATGAAGAACCAGGAGCGGGATTGTCAGGTGTTCCGTTTCAGGATGGGCATGAATAGCAGCCAGCGGGTCGCTCTCCTGCCCGGCAAGCACTCCCAGTCCCCAGAGGCCAACGCGCATTCCTTTGATATCAAGGACGACAGGTTCCGGTTGGCGGGCTGCGCCTGGGCGCAGGGGAGGGAAATAGTGCAACGCGCCCAGACGGGCATAGCTGATCTGCGGAGCAGGGATCGCGTCTCTTGCCGCTGCCTGTCCTTCCGCCGGTGTATCGTGGACACCACCGAGGGCAAACGCGCGTATGCCAGCTTCTTTCAGGTGGGCAAGGCAGTCCGCAACAAAACTGCGATCACGCTCATCAGGTGTGGGAGTATCAAAGAGATCCCCTGCCTGAATAAACAGATCGGCCCCTTGCGCAACCGCGAAGTCCGACGCCTGCTGAAATGCCCGACGCAGCAGTTGCTGACGCTCCTCGCGTTTGCGCGGATTCTGCCCGGAAGCCGTGTAGCCCAGGTGATTATCGGCAGTGAACACGATAGTAACGACGTCCTCTCGACGCTGCTTTTGCATAGCTCTGATTTGCTCGGTTTGCTTTTCCTGATCGTTCTCCACAGTATGCTCCACCATATTACTCGCCTGCCAACAGGCCGTCAATGCGCCCTGGTCCGCTACCACAGAGGCAGACAGAAACCTGCTCATGGTATTATGGTGAGTCTATCACAAATAAACGCGATTCAAAATGAAGACGGGACTATTTGGGGAATAGTGCAACCCGCGCGCCCGTTAATAAAGAAATTCAAGGGAACCACAGATAGGAAATATAGCAGGCAGCATAGACACATGCAGCGCCTTCATGTTATATTTTTCGCATATGTAACGTTTCTCGAAGTTTTCGGCGTTCCGCATATGGTCTTATCCCCTGATAGTCACAACCTGCAACCTTTTAAGGAAAAAACTACGTATATCTGTCAGGAAAAACAACCGTTGGCAGCGAGTCAACACAGGGATCGCTAGATAGTGGGAGAGTGAGTGGTGGTAACAGTGCATATTGCATATAAACAGGAGCAGGAACAGGAAATCCACCAGGTTTTGCTTTCGCTTGCACAGAGTATCCAGGAACGGGATATTCTAACTTATGAACATTCCCGGCGTGTCGCCATCTACGCGCAGCGACTGGCGCGTAGCCTGGGATGGACACGGCGCGAGGCGTATAACCTGGCTCTGGCCGCGCTAGTTCACGATCTGGGCAAGACATGGATTGCGAATGATATCTTGAATAAGTCGGCGAGCCTTTCCAGCGAAGAGTGGCAAAAGATGCGGCGCCATCCGATAATCGGAGCGCGCATCTTGATTGGATGCGATGTCCCTTCTTTTTTTATCGAGGCGGTGCTCTACCATCATGAGGCATGGGACGGACACGGCTATCCAACAGGCTTGCGAGGTGAACAAATACCGCTCAGTGCGCGTATTCTCACCATTGCCGATGGCTATGATGTCCTGACGTCACAGCGCCCATATAAAGAGCCGCTCACTCAGGAAGCAGCGAGAGAGCGTCTCTTACAGGGAGCGGGTGTCAGTTTTGATCCCCACATTCTGCGTGTCTTTCTTCACCTGCTGGACACGACAGCCAGTTTCACCCTTGTCCGGCCTGCCTCTCCGGCAGGGTTCGCTGACCGGCCCGGTCCTCTTCCCTGGCATGTCTTTAAAGAGGATCTTTAACAGTAGAGAAAAGCGAGTGCAAGATGACATAGCCATCCTGCACTCGCTCGTCCATTAAGCTGAGCCTGTGGATCACTTAGCCGGGCCTCTTCTGAATCTGGCCTGAGGGTGGACGTCGGGTTGAACGTGATTGGAAGATGGCAGGATCAGCGTGGAAGTGTCATCGCCGTTCGGCTCTTCTTCATCTTCTGTTGTTACATCTTTCTGACGTCGTTTCTGCTTTTGTAGGAGCGATATGCGCGTATCCTGTCCGCGATGTAACGGTAGCGGTTCGGCGAGATCATTGTTTGCCTGCGGACCGCGCTCCTCTTCCTCTGGATCACCGAGCAGCGCCAGTTCGATTACCTGGTCCATTGTATCGACCAGCGAGAAAACGAGGTTACGGCGAATCTTTTCAGGGATATCGTTCAGATCCTTCCTGTTGGCGGCTGGAATGATCAGATGCCTGATATTTGCCTGTTGAGCGGCGAGCACTTTTTCTTTCAAGCCACCGATGGGCAGGACGCTGCCGAGCAGTGTGACTTCGCCGGTCATAGCGATATCACCGCGCACCGGGCGGCGCGTGAGCGCGGACACCAGCGCTGTAGCGATGGTGATGCCGGCGGAAGGGCCATCTTTCGGAATAGCGCCCTCTGGCAGGTGAATATGCAGGTCAGTCCCTTCCTGGAAGTTCGGGTCGATACGTAGAACGCTGGCGCGTGTGCGGATGTAGGAGAGAGCCGCCACAGCAGATTCGCGCATGACATCGCCGAGCTGTCCCGTTACGATCAGATCGCCTTTCCCTACCATTGTGACAACCTCTACCGGCAGCAGAATGCCGCCCATTTCTGTGACAGCCAGGCCGATTGCCGAGCCAATTTGCGAGCGCAGGAGGGGCGGCGCGCTGGTATAGCGTGGTGTTCCCAGATACTGTTCCAGATTGCTAATCGTGATACGGATACGCCGTCCGGGCCTCTCCAGCACCATGCGCGCTGCTTTGCGGCAGATATTCGCCAGTTGTCGTTCCAGATTGCGCACGCCGGCCTCGCGCGTGTAGTCGGTGATGATGCGTTCCATCACCGACTGGGGGATTCTGACCAGCTCTGGCGTCAGGCCATGTTCGCTCAATACTCTGGGCAACAGGTGGCGCATGCCAATGTTGATCTTTTCTTCGAGGATATAGCCTGGCAGGTCGATGATATCCATGCGGTCCGCCAGAGGGCGCGGGATCTGGTACTTGACGTTGCCGGTGCAGATAAAGAAGACTTCGGAGAGATCAAAAGGCATTTCGAGATAGTGGTCGGTGAATGTGCTATTCTGCTGAGGATCGAGCACTTCCAGCAGAGCAGCCGCGGGGTCGCCGCGATAATCCGAAGAGAGCTTGTCGATCTCGTCGAGCAGGAAGACGGGATTACGCACGCCCACTGTCTTCATTGACTGGATAATGCGGCCTGGCAGGGCGCCGACATAGGTGCGGCGGTGGCCGCGAATCTCGGCCTCGTCATGGACGCCGCCCAGGGAGATGCGCGCGAATTTGCGCCCGAGGGCTTTCGCAATTGAAATCGCCAGCGATGTTTTGCCCACGCCAGGAGGACCAATAAAGCAGAGGATCTGGCCCTGGCTGCCACTGAGCTGCCCGCCGCGACTGGCGAATTGCAGACGTAGTTGCCGGACAGCGAGGAAATCAATGATGCGTTCTTTGATGCCTTCCAGCCCGTAGTGGTCCTCATCGAGGATGCGTCGCGTTGCCGCAATGTTGAAGCGATCCTCACTGCGTTCCGTCCAGGGGAGCGCCAGTACCCAGTCAATATACGAGCGAATGACAGATAACTCGGCTGACTGGGCCGGTGTCCGTTCCAGGCGATCAATCTCCTTGCGCGCCTTCGCCGCCACCTCGTCAGGCAGTTTTTTCTCCAGCAGGCGCATGCGCAGTTCGTCGGCTTCTGACGACGATTCCAGCCCCAGTTCTTCCTGGATGGCCCGCAACTGTTCGCGCAAATAGAATTCCTTCTGGGTACGGTCTACCTGCGAGCGCACCCGGCTGCGGATGGTGGTTTCCAGTTCAAGGATCTCGATCTCGTTACCCATCATCACGCAGATCTTCTCCAGGCTCGCCATGGGGTCCAGCGTTTCCAGGAGTTCCTGTTGTGAACCCAGATCTGTGACGACGTGCGAGGCCAGCGTATCGGAGAGGCGCGCGGCAGTCTTCAATCCGACCACAGAGTTAATATCCTCGACCGAGAAGCGACGGTTCAATTCCGCGTAACGCTCAAACAGGCTAGTAGCATGTCTCACAAAGGCATCGACCTGCGCTCCTCTGGGCTGCTCTTCTACCAGAAGGCTCACGCGAGCGACAAGGTAAGGATCAGTCTCAAGGTATTCTTCGATGCGGACACGATTGATTCCCCGCAGGAGTACCTGGAGGCTGCCATCATGCTGGCGGTGCATGGTTGTCACTTCAACGAGCGTCCCGACTGTATGGATGTCCTCCGGGTGTGGATCATCCAGTTCGGCATCGCGCTGCATAGCAGCAACGAGGGTACGATCCGGTCGCATCATTGCCTCTTCGATGGCGCGCACGGTCTTCTCGCGCGCAATCGGCATAGCGTGACGATTATGGGGAAACGCCACGATGCTTTTTAATGCTATAACCGGATAGACATCCTGTGGATGCTGGCTCTCCTGTTCGACTTGCGGGCGCTCAGGTTCACTCATCAAAGCCTCTCTTAATGGATCAGTTTCCGGTCACAAAAACAGATGAGCCTGCATTAAGCAGACTCATCTTCAGAGTACATGTTTGCTCTTTCACTGCTACTGCTCGCTCGTTCATTACGTGGAACGAGGATGGGCTTACAGTGTGAGGTGATCACATCTGCGTTGATTTCGACCCTTTTGATGTCTGACCGCGAAGGTATCTCGTACATCACATCGAGCAGCACATCTTCAATGATCGTCCGCAGCCCGCGCGCGCCGGTTTTTTGCTTGAGGGCGCCCTCGGCTGTCGCTTCAAGAGCATCGTCGGTAAAAACCAGTTCTACGCGATCAAGCTGCAAAAACTTCTGGTATTGCTTGATGATGGCATTTTTGGGTTCGGTCAGAATGCGAATCAGCGCTTTTTTATCCAGACTATCGAGGGAGACAGTTACCGGCAGGCGACCTACGAATTCGGGGATCAGGCCATACTTCAGCAAATCGTCGGGAATGAGATACTTCAAGACATTCTCTTCAAGTTTTTCGTCGTCCCCAGATCCACGTGTGGCGCGGAAGCCGATAGTTTTGTTGCTACCCAGGCGCTGCGAGACGATTTTGTCGAGGCCCTCGAAGGCGCCGCCGCAAATGAACAGGATATTGGAAGTATTAATCTGGATAAAGTCCTGGTGGGGATGCTTGCGTCCGCCCTGCGGGGGGACGTTGGCGATGGTACCCTCGATAATCTTGAGCAGCGCCTGCTGCACACCTTCACCGGAGACATCGCGGGTGATCGAGGGATTGTCGGATTTGCGGGCGATTTTGTCAATCTCGTCGATATACACGATGCCGCGTTCGGCCCTGGCAATATCGAAATCTGCCGTCTGGATCAGGCGCAACAGGATGTTCTCGACATCTTCGCCGACATATCCGGCCTCGGTGAGCGCCGTCGCGTCGGCGATACAGAAGGGGACATCCAGAATCTTCGCCAGTGTCTGTGCCAGCAGGGTTTTGCCGCAGCCGGTCGGGCCGATCATCAGGATATTGCTCTTATTCAGCTCAACGTCGTCGATCTGCATACCCGCGTTGATGCGTTTGTAGTGGTTGTAGACGGCGACGGCCAGGGTCTTTTTTGCACGTTCCTGCCCGATCACATAGTAGCCGAGTTGTTCGGCGATTTTCTTGGGGGTGGGGAGCTTGCCCATCTGGAGACGGGGCCTGGCAACAGTAGCCTGCTCCTCTTCGATGATCTCACGACAGAGATCAATGCACTCATCACAGATATAGACACCGCCAGGTCCGGCGATCAGGCGCTGGACCTGGTCCTGGCTTTTGCCGCAGAAGGAGCAGCGATAAGTTGTACGCATATTTTTTGAATTTGCCACGTCTATCACCTTTCCTGCAAGTGCAACTCTGCACTCCTTGTAATTGGCTGCATACTTAAAACTCCACTACTCCTTATCTTCAGTGGTTGAGTTCTCCACTTGAGATGTTACGGTTGCAGACTCTCCGGTCTCTCCACTGGTTGTATGGCTCTCGCCAGGAGCTGTTTCAGCTTCTGCGGCCTGGGCGGCGGAAGCAGCAGAAGCGGCAACCTGCGCATTCTCGACTGCTGCCGGCGCTGCCTCGCTCTCTTCAAGAGCCTGCTCTTCGGTGGCCTGCTCCTCCTCCGCCTGATCGGGGTCGGGTCCGGCAGCAATCTCTACGAGCCGTGTGAACGCTTTTTCGCGCTGGTAGCTTAGCGCCAGGGAACGCAGTTGAGCCTCTGTACGCGGCAGCGGCTGGCCGAGCTGAGCGTAGGCGTTATAGAGTGCCTCCAGCTCTTCTGCCGTCACCTCAAGATTTTCGCGGCGAGCTACTTCCGCCAGCACAAGCTGGCGTTTGACGCGCCGCTCAGCATCTGGCCGTAGTTCTTTTTTATACTCGTCGAGGTTCTTGCGCATCATCAACAGGTATTGATCGAGCGAAAGGCGCTGCTGCTCCAGCATATGAGTTAACTGGTGAATCATTTCATCCACTTCCTCGTCTATCAGCAGCGGATGCAGCGTAAATTTTGACTGCTCGATCACCGCATTCAGCACTTTCTCGCGCAGATCATCGCGGATACGGCGTTTTTTGTTCTCCAGAATGGAATCACTGAGGGCTTTACTCAGGTCCTCCAGCGTCTCAAACTGCCCCTCGCTGGCTTTGGCCGCGAAAGCATCGTCGAGTTCTGGCAGGCGCTTCTCTTCCACCTTATGGAGAGTCACGATGTAATCGGCCTGTTTGCCGGCCAGTTTTTCATTGGTATAGTCGGCAGGAATGGTAGTTGAGAACGTTTTTGTTTCCCCGGCTTTCATGCCCACAATCTGCTCGTCCATGCCGGTGAAAATTCCATGCCGTTCATGCGTCATTTCAAAGGTATTATCTTTCAAGTCCGAGATCTTCTGCTCGCCGGATGTCAGCTTGAGATCAACGGTGACGCGATCATTGTAGTCCGCTGGCCTCTCGACTGTCTGCCACTCCGCCTGGCGATTGCGCAGCGCCTCCAGTTCTTTATCGACTTCCTCGCTTGTCACCTCGGCCT
This sequence comes from Ktedonobacteraceae bacterium, assembly GCA_014896635.1. The sequence continues at coordinate 21,992 of JADBKA010000017.1, read as the reverse complement.
CTTCACGCTCGAAGTGCAGCGCGTGATAGTCGCCCAGTTCAACAGGCGTGATGATCGGGACGGTCAGGCTAAAGTGGTAAGGCTGTCCCATTTCAAAAACCGGGGCATCCAGTCTGGGCTGTGTAATAGGGGTCAACTGATGTTCTTGCAAGGCTTTGCGGTAGGCCTCGGAGATAAGATCATCCAGCCCTTCCTGGTAGATATATTCTTTGCCAAACCTGCGCTCCAACAGAGAGCGCGGAGCCTTCCCCCGGCGAAAGCCCTGAATATCAACCTTCTGGACCAGCTTGCGATACGCGCTATTTGAGGCCTGCTCCACTTCTTCCCAGGGGATCTCTACATCAACGACGGCCTCGCTCGTTGGCAGTTTTTCAACCGAGACCTTCACATTTCCTCCAGCAATGTCTCTTTTATTCTTACCGTGATAGTATCCTGTATGCAAACAAGCACAGGCAAACGCTGGTAAAATGGGCGGTGAGAGACTCGAACTCTCACGGTTCATCACCAACAGATCCTAAGTCTGTCCTGTCTACCAGTTTCAGCAACCGCCCGGCCTGCATTTCCCTTCTCCCGGTCCCCAATCGAGTCTGGGGACCATGCCATACACACCTTCCTGTGGATGATACATCAAGGGTGAACCCGCTGTCAAGGAGAAAAGTCCCTTCTTGCCTTTTTGGGCCAGGACTTTCTGTCTGTCCTGAACTGCCGCTCCTGCCATCTCTGTTGCAAAAAAAGGTTGCGGGGACCCGGCGCACCTCGCCAGGAGGGCCTTGCTCTCCTGGACCTCCCCTCTTTCCTAACGAGGCAAACGTGAACCCGATCAGGTCCAGATCTTTATACTGCTCTGGTGGTAGCAACGCAAACATCTGTTGAACAACTTCGCGCTTTGCACCTCCCTTTGTTAACGGTAGCAGCGGCAACAGCCCCGGCTGTCTGGTCTGGAGTAGCTCTTCGGGCGTGAGGGTCCCGATCTCCAGCACTTCGTACTGAAAGAGCAGCACCTCCTGCCCACTGGGAACAGTCCATTTTAACGGCTGTGACGGAAGCTCTCCGTCTTTGAGCAGATAGATCACGCACGACAGTACCGGCATGTTAAACTCGCTTCTTACCAGTACATTATAGCGCAAGATCCGTTCGTGGATCTCGCCATCACGGTAGGTCTGGAACTCCAGGTGCAACAGCATTGACTGCTCTCCTACGGTGATTTCGAGCAATGTGTCGGTCTCCAGTTGCCAGGTTTTGAGCTTCTCTGGTCGCGTTCTAATGTAATGGGCGGTGGGGATAACCAGCCGGGCAAAGGCTTGCGGGCTGGCGCGCACGAGGGGGCGGGTACTGTGATCCCAGGGTTTGGCCATGCGGCAACACTCCCATCTTCCAAATTTTCCTCTGGTATCTCAATAAACGGCGCTGGCGCGTTATCCGGGGCTTTTTCAGGGGAAGTTTTTGGGGAAGCACAGAAAAAATGTGGGTGCCAGGAGCACCCACACAAATCATCATGATTGCGAGTTATAGCGTAGCCTACATAGGCTACAATACAGTGGGTTTCGACCGCGTCGGCACTGCCGGCTTTACTCCCCGGATTGCAGCATCAACCAGTTCGATAGGATGCAGCGCCGGAATGGATGCTCCCAGGCGCTGGAGCGATGCCTGGATTTGCAACAGGCAGCCTGGATTGGCCGTCGCTATCAGCTCCGGCTGCACGCTCAGGATGTTGCGCGCTTTGCGTTCACCGAGCTGATTGGCTGCTTCCGGCTCCAGCAGATTATAGGTTCCGGCGCTGCCGCAGCAGATCTCACTTTCAGGCAGGTCAACCAGTTCGAGATCGGGAATCGTGCGCAAGACTGCGCGCGGCTGCTCACGGATGCCCTGCGCGTGTGCCAGATGGCAGGCATCATGGTAGGCCACGCGCAGCGGAATGGCATGCCGCTCTGCTGCCGGTTCCAGTTCGGCCAGCAGTTCCATGATATCGCGGACAGAGGCGGAGAACGCTTTTGCCCGCTCTGCGTATGCTGGATCGTCGCGCAGGTGATAGCCCAGTTCCTTGAGATGCGAGCCGCAGCCGGCAGCATTGACGACAATCGTATCAACTCCCCAGGCTTCAAACGTGTCGATCAGCCGCCGCGCCAGGGCCAGTCCCTCTTCTTCACGCCCGGCATGCATGCTGAGCGCGCCACAGCAGCCCTGCGCCGGCGGAATGACCACATCACAGCCCTCGGCGACCAGCACGCGCAGGGTAGCCGCGTTCACCCGGTCAAAAAAAACGCGCTGGATACAGCCGGTGAGCAGGCCCACGCGCCGTCGCCTGCCGGATCTGGCGCGGGTAAACTGGGGAAGTTGCGAGAACAGCGCGCTGGCCCGTACTTCTGGCAAAATCGCTTCCATGCTGAGCAGGCGCTGTGGAATGAAGCGCCTGATCGAAGCATTGGTGAGCAGTCGTCGCATGCCTGTCTTCTGGTAGAGCCAGAGAGGTGGAAGCAGCATCTTCAGACGGCGGGGATAGGGAAAGAAGCTAAAGAGCAGGTTGCGAAAGATACGGTCAGCAAAAGGACGCGAGTAGTGGCGCTCGATCTGCGGGCGCGTGGCCTCGATCAGTTTATTATACTGCACGCCCGACGGGCAGGCGGTCACGCAGGCCATACAGCCCAGGCAGCGATCAATATGCGTGGTAAACGTCTGGTTGACAGTAATCTCGCCCTGATTGGCCATTTTCATTAACTGGATGCGGCCTCGCGGCGAGTCCGCTTCTTCCCCCCACAGCAAATACGTTGGGCAGGTTGTCAGGCAGAAACCGCAGTGGACGCAATCGTCGATGATTTCAGGATCGGGCGGATGATGCGCGTCGAAGCCGCTGCCTTTCCGTACAAGATCGGATAAAATGGTCATGATCTATTGCTCCTTTCCTTTATATTCCACCAACGAAGCGTCCAGGATTGAGCGTGGCATGGGGATCAAAGCGAGCTTTCAGACGGCGCATGACTTCCAGCGCGGGGACAGGTCCCCACACATCTATCCTCTGGAGAAGCGGCAGCGGCGCATCCAGCACGACCAGGCTGCCCTGCCGCGCAACGGCGGCCTCGCGCATCGTCTCGATAGTTGTGATCAGCGCATCACTCTCGCCGGAGAGACGCGCAAAGATCAGGCCATGCCCGGCATGCGCGCGCCAACTAACAGCCAGCCCGGCCTGTTGAGCTATCGCTTGCAGTCGCTGCAACCAGGGAACCACATCAGTCATCAGCAGGCTCGCTTTCAAAAGAACCGTATCGGGTGTTGCAATCGGTTGCCCGATCTGTGACCAGAACTGCTCCTCTGCTCCATCCTGGAGTATCCGCGCTTCCTGTTTGAGATCTCCAGCCATAGCGAGCAGCGCAGACGCCTGGTCTTCAACCGCCTGCCGTCCCATCTCAAAGCGCACGGCCACTGTATACGGCTGCTGCCGGTCCGCCGAACCCAGGAGATCAATGATGGTCGGCACCAGCGGCGAAGCAAGAACGCGCTGGACCAGAGCGCCCGCTGGCTCCAGGTCATGTGTGGTCAGGGTCACAGTGCGCGAAGCAACTGGCAGTGGGTAGAGCCGAAAGTTGGCCGAGACAATGACGCCGAGCGTCCCCAGCGATCCTGTATAGAGTTTGGGCAGGTCATAGCCTGCGACGTTTTTGACAACCTTTCCGCCGCCTTTAGCAATCGTGCCGTCGGGGAGCACAACGCGAATCCCGATAATTTGATCACGCACGCCCCCGTAGCGCAGGCGACGAGCGCCCGACGCATTTGTCGCAATCAAGCCGCCGATGGTTGCGCCAGGATTGAGCATAGGATCGAGGGCAAGCCACTGCCGCGCGGAAGCCAGCGTAAACTGAAGATCAGCCAGCGACATGCCCGCCTGTACAGATACGATCAGATCATGGGGAGCGTGCTCGATGAGCCGGTTCAGACGAGTTGTACAGAGCAGAATATCCCCGCCGGTGGGTGGCAGGCCGAGGCCGAACTGTGTTCCGCCGCCGCGCACCAGCACTTTCAGTCCTTCGCGGTCCGCGAAAGAGAGTACAGCCGCAACCTCTTCTTCGCTGCCCGGCTCGACAACGCACTGCGGCTGCACACCCATCACAGCATCACTCTCCTGCGCCGCGCGTACATATTCACGTTCACTGATCAACGACGCAAGCGCCGTTTGCAAGGCCGATGTCTGCATTGCATTTGCTCCTCTCCACCGCCTAGAAGCGTTCCGCCAGTCCTGCAATCTCGGTTGGATGTGGGCGGTATGGTCCTGGCGCCTCGCCACACAGGCGCGGTGTGGGATAGACTTTACCGGGATTGCAGAGATAATCAGGATTCAGGGCGCAGCGAATAAGCTGGTGAGTTACCATATCCGCCTCGGTGAACATCTTCGGCATATAATTCTTCTTATCAAATCCTACGCCGTGCTCGCCTGTAATACTGCCACCATGATCCACACAGCATCGCAGAATCTCGCCTGCCAGATCCTCGGCATGCTGTTCGGCACCCTCGACGCGCTGGTTATAGAGTACCAGGGGATGCAGGTTGCCATCGCCAGCGTGAAAAACGTTTGCCACACGCAGGCCATAGCTTTTGCCCAGTTCCTCGATCTCGCGCAAAACCTGTGGAAGAGCGGTACGCGGGATCACACCATCCTGCACAATATAATTTGGGCTGATGCGCCCCATTGCCGCAAAAGCAGCCTTGCGCCCCTTCCACATGCGTGCGCGTTCATCCTCATTGCGGGCCAGGCGATACTCCGTCGCCCCGGCCTGCCGGCAGATCTCCTCGACCTGAGCCAGATTCGACTCGACCTCTGAGCGCGGACCGTCCAGCTCGATAAGCAGGACTGCACCGGCATCAAGCGGGAATCCGGCATGCACCGATGCTTCGCAGGCTTCGATGGCGAGCTTATCCATCATCTCTACCGCTGCCGGGATGATACCGGCGGCGATGATGCCCGATACCGCCTCGCCGGCGGCATCAGTATGTGTGAAGGCTGCCATCACCGTGCGCGTCGCCTCGGCCTTGCGCACGATGCGCAGAATTACCTCGGTGACGATGCCAAGCGTTCCCTCGGACCCCACGACGATGCCCGGCAGATCGTAGCCGGGACTATCGAGCGTCGGCGCGCCGATGGTGACCAGTTCGCCATCTGAAAGCACCAGCTTCATGCCCAGAACATGGTTGACGGTAAAGCCATATTTGAGACAGTGCGCGCCCCCGGAATTTTCGGCAACGTTGCCGCCGATGGAGCAGACCTGCTGACTGGAAGGGTCTGGCGCGTAAAAGTAGCCAGCAGGAGCAACGCGCTGCGTTACCCAGAGGTTAACAACGCCGGGCTGTACAACAACACGCTGATTGGCGAAGTCCACGTCGAGGATCTCTCTCATACGCGCCACTGAGATGACGATGCCGCCCTCAACCGGCAGTGCTCCACCGGAGAGACCGGTGCCGGAGCCGCGCGGCACAAACGGGATGCCTTCGCGGTGACAGAGGCGTACCACAGCCTGTACCTGCTCGGTTGTTGTTGGCAGCACAACAAGCTCCGGCACAACGTGATAGCTTGTCAATCCATCGGATTCATATGTACGCAGTTGCTCGTACTGCTCCAGCACTGCCTCGACGCCGACTATCTCGCGCAGCGCTGCGACGATTCCTGGCTTGAGCATACCCTTGAATCCTCCTTTTATAACTGCTTACAAATACTGCATTTTTCATGTTCTTCTGCGCTCTTCCTTGCCACGTACCAGCGAGGCGAAGATGCCAGCAGCCGCGATAGCAGCACAGACAAGGAAGGTGATCTGGAAACTGCCGGTGAACGTCTGCTGCAATGCCGCGAGTTGCGAGCCGGCGGGCCGCGACGTTACGAGCATCAGACCCGCAGTGGCGCCGCCCAGGCTGGTGAAAATAGCGCCGGCCACCGCGATGCTCAGGCTCTGGCCCATTGTGCGTGCCGTCGCCATAAAGCCGGATGCGCTGCCCTGGTGTTCACGCGGCGCTGCACCCATCATGGCGCTGTTATTCGGCGACTGGAATATGGCCTGGCCGACGCTGGTGAAAACCAGTCGCCAGACGATATCAAAGATGGAACTCTGCGCGTTGAGCTGGCTGATCAGCACCAGGCCAATGCATGCCATTGTTAGCCCGCCAGCGGCCAGCCAGCGCGAGCCAAAGCGGTCCGCCAGCGAACCGCTGATCGGCGCAATAAGCGCAATCGTTATTGGCTGCGCAGTGAGCAGCAACCCGGCTGTCTCTGTAGAAAAGAGACGCAGCTCTTCCAGGTAGAACGGCATCATGAAAGCGACGGCGAACAACGCCAGGAAGCTCAACAGCAGACTGAGAACGGATGAAGTAAAGACGCGATCCCTGAGCAATGAAAGCACAATGATCGGATTGGCAACGCGCGCTTCCACAAACGGCAGCAGGATCAGGAGCAGCGTGCCGCCGATCAGCCCGCTCAAAATCAGAGGCGAGTTCCAACCCATCTCCTGTCCAAACGATAAACCCGCCGTCAGAAACGCCATACCGATACCGAGCATGGTGGCCCCCAGAGGATCGAAACGAGTAGGCAAGTGGCGTGCTGGCTCTTTCAAGATGCGCATGGTAGCGATGATGCCGATAATGCCGATAGGCACGTTGACGTAAAAGATCCAGCGCCACGACCAGTAGGCGGTGATGAAGCCACCGAGCGTCGGGCCAACGCTGACGCCAAGCGCCACATTAATCGCGTTGATGCCGAGTGCGCGCCCACGCTCGTGTGGTGGGAACGCGCCCGTCACCAGCGCCGGGCTGATTGACATGAGCAGCGCACCGCCCAGGCCCTGGAGCGCCCGTGCGATGACGAGAAACGTCAGCGACGGAGCCGCGCCGCACAGCGCAGACCCTCCGGTGAAAATGATGAGACCTGCCAGCCAGACGGCTTTGCGTCCGATCATATCAGCCAGGCGCCCGGCTGTCAGCAGGATCGAGGCAGTCGTTACCAGGTAAGCGATGACCACCCATTCAACCGCGCCATTGAGCGGTACACCGAAGTAGCGGGCGATGGTCGGCAAACTGATGTTGACAATCGACGAGTCGAGGGTTGCCATGAACACGCCGATAGCAGCAATGGCCATGACCGGCCAGTTTCTGTGAGTTTGCGGCAGAGTACCGCTCTGTGGATGCGCAATCTGTCCATCCTGCATCGGTACTGTGCTGCGTCTCTCTCTCTCCTGGCATTGGGCTTCGTGTGGTTGCATGACTCAATCCGCTTCTAGACCTGTTGTACAAAAAAGTAAATGGTCAGAGCAAAGCCAACGATGATGACGAAGAGGCGCACCCATTTTTGTTCGATCTTGCGAGCATAATAGGCACCGCCATAGCCGCCTACGATGGCTCCAATGACCATCACAATTGCCTGCGGCCAGGTCACAACCCCGGCCACAATAAATGTGACGACTGCAACTCCATTGATACACGTGGCAAGCAGTGTTTTGAGCGCATTCATGACATGGATATTCTCCATGCCCATCATTGCCAGGCTTGCCAGCATCAAAATACCAATGCCGCCACCGAAATAACCACCATAAATTGCAATAATAAGCTGCGCAATGGAGACTCCGATCAGCGCCGCCAGCGAGAGGCGCGTTTTACTCACATTGCGCACGCGCAGCCGCGTCGTGATGGGACCGCTGAAAGTGAACAGCAACGTCGCCATCAGAAGTAGGTAGGGAATAAGGCTTACAAACGTCGATTGCGGTGTTCTGAGCAGAAGAATAGCTCCGAGTATTCCTCCTATCAGGCTTGTCCCGACAAGCAGAACAAGCAGACCAGGACGCTGCTGTGCCAGTTCGCGCCGGTAAGCGCCTACGCTGGCAACCGAGCCGGGCCACAGAGCAACGGTACTGGTCGCGTTGGCCTGGATCGGCGGCACCTGGGCGAACAGCAGCGCCGGAAAGGTGAAAAAGCTTCCTCCGCCAGCCACCGAGTTGAGCGTCCCTCCTAAAACTGCCGCCGCAAAAAGCAGCAAAATGTGTGGAAAGGTCATGATGAAAAAGGCCCTTCTGGCAAATCACAAAGCATCAATTTGAATAGTATCTATGTAAATAGAAGTATATCACGCTGAGAGGAGGTCCAGAAGGACAAAACTCCTCCTGGCGGGGTGGGATCAAAGGAGAGTCCCTCATAGGCGTTAACTTAGCAGAAAGGGGAGTCCCCTTTATAGATTCTCTATTTGCGCCCTCTCCACCTCTTCGGCCAGAGGAAACTTGAACACGCGCGAGTAGAAGTATAGCTCGTTCTCCAGAGAACGCTTGATATTCTCGGCGCGGCGGAAGCCATGGCCCTCACCCTCAAAAGCCACATAAGCAACGGGCAACTTCTTCTTCTTGAGCGCCTCAACCATCGCCTCGGCCTGGTTGGGAGGAACAATCTTGTCATCCAGACCCTGGAAGAAGATGATTGGGCAGGAGAGGCGTTCGGTGAAATGGACGGGCGAACGCTGGATGTAGAGATCACGCGCCTCAGGATATGGTCCGACCAGACTGTCCATATAGCGTGACTCGAATTTGTGCGTATCTCTGGCGAGTGCCTCGATATCGCTCACCCCGAAGTAGCTGGCTCCAGCTGTAAAGACGTCGCGGAACGTCAGAGCGCCAAGCGTTGTATAGCCGCCGGCACTGCCGCCTCTGATCGCAAGCCGTTTGCCGTCTACCAGTCCACGTGCAACGAGATATTGCGCTGCATTGACGCAATCGTCGATATCGACGACGCCCCACTGTCCTCTGAGTCGCTCGCGGTAGGCGCGGCCATAGCCTGTGCTGCCGCCATAGTTCACATCGAGCACAGCGAAGCCCCGGCTGGTCCAGTATTGGACATTGTTCAGGTCGAGAGAGCTGGAAGTCGTCGAGGTGGGGCCGCCGTGACAGTTGACCAGCAGAGGTGGCAGTTCGCCGGCGGGCGCCTGATAATCGGCATTGTGCGGCGGATAGTAAAAGGCATAGGCCGTCAGGCCGTGTTCGGTCGGAAACTCAATAGGCTCTGCAAGCGAGATGTAAGCCGGGTCGATGGAGATCGTGCTGGAACGGCGCAGAATCTCGATCTTGCCGCTTGCCAGGTCCAGTTGTAACAGTGCTACGGCCTCGGTGGGTGAAGAGGCCAGAAACACGGCTCGCCCGGCGGTAGCACGGATATCTGCAAAACCCGTATATGGTGTTTCGATGGGCGTGAGCTGGCCGGTAGTAGTATCGAGAGAAGTCAGGTGGGTGACGCCTTTTTCTGTATAGCGACAGATGATCCGCTCTGGCGAAGTAAAAGCATAAGTGGACAGGCCAAAAACCCATTGCGGCAGGCCAAATTCTGCCTCTTTCAGGCAAACGGCTTCGACCTGCCCGCCGCGCGAGCGATAGATATTCCACCAGCCGCTACGATCCGAGATGAAGTAAAGCGTCCCGTCTGGGGACCACTGTGGCTGGAAGATCGATTCCTGTGGTCCGCCCGCAACAAGCTCCTGATCGATCACCGCGCCATCTGTATCGAACCTGCCTTGCCATAGTTCGCAGCCATCCCAGGGCATATTGGGATGGTGCCAGGTCAGCCAGGCCAGGCGCGAACCATCGGGACTCAAGCGCGGTGTCGAATAGAAATCGTTCCCTTCCACCAGTACGCATGGCTCTTCTGTTCCATCTCCATCGAGCGCCACGCTCACCAGCGTATTCACGGCCTCTCGCTCGCTATTGCGATGATCCTCACGGACGCAGATCAGGCGCCGGCGCTGTTGATCTACGATGGCATCGGCATAGCGCACTGCACCCTCCGGGGTGATCGCTTGTGGCTCGCTGCCAGCTATAACGCGGTAGAGACGCTGATCGCTGAAATTCGAGAAATAGACAACACCGTTGCTCACCGTGTAGTCGCCGCCGCCGTATTCGTGAACCTGGGTGCGCGCATTGAAGGTGAGGGGAAACATCTCCATGACTGCGCCATCGGGTGTGCGACGTACCACGACGTTGCGTCCGCCTTCACGTGGTCTGCGCTCGATCCAGTACGTCGTCTCGCCTTCCAGGGCTGGCAGACCCAGCCCGATTGTCTCTGAGAGGATGAGGTCAGTCGTAATGGGGGATTTCCACGAACCATAAGGAGCAACACGTCGATCAACCATGATATATCCTTTCGCGTGAAATGCAGAGTTGTGGCACCTTTGCTATTATACGGCAGGTTGTGGAGAATTTCAATGATGCAGATTGCTATCTAACTCTGCTTCCAGCGCGTGCAGCAGTTCCTCGTCCTGTTCTGGCAGAACAGTACGCGGATCAAACAGCAGCGTATCGCGCAGGATGCGCGCCACGATGGGAAGAGGACGTGTACGCAGGCGCTTTGCCAGTTCTTCGAGCGGCAGCGCGACCTGTGCGGCGTCTATCGCCAGCAGGGTAGTGGGAAGAGTCTCGCCGGGCAGGGAGCCACCGCCGATAGTTGACTGACCCGGCTGCACACGGGCCGGCAGCGCCTGCCGGTTCAGGCGTGTCGCCCAGTTGCTGGCGCGCCTCGCAAGCTCCTCGGAGCGTGCCGTGATCATGCGCCAGATGGGGATATGTGTCTCGGCCTGGCCGCGTTGATAGTGGCGCAGAGTGGCTTCCAGCGCTGCCAGCGTCATCTTGTCGATGCGTACTGCACGCATCAGTGGATGCTTTGCCAGCCGGGCGATGACCTGCGCCCGGCCAACAACAATGCCCGCCTGGGGTCCGCCGAGCAGCTTATCGCCGGAGAAGCACACGACATCCGCACCTGCCGCGATCCCTTCCTGCGGCGTCGGCTCGTGGGCCAGTCCATACCGTTCGCTGCTAAGCAGGCAGCCGCTGCCAAGATCTTCCATCACTAGCAGATCATGCCGGCGAGCCAGCTCGACTAGCGCGCTCAGCGGCGTTGACTCGGTAAAGCCGGTGATCAGGAAATTGCTTGGATGGACTGCCAGCAGCAGGGCTGTACGCTCGGAGAGCGCGCTCTCGTAGTCGCCGATGCGTGTGCGATTTGTTGTGCCGACCTCGACCAGCTCACAGCCACTCTGGCGCATCACATCAGGAACGCGAAAGCCGCCGCCGATCTCCACAAGCTGGCCACGTGAGATCACGACTTCGCGGCCAGCCGCCAGCGCGCTCAGCGCCAGCAGAACAGCCGCCGCATTGTTATTGACTACCAGCGCCGCCTCGGCCCCCGTCAATTCACGCAGCAGAGAAGCAACGTGTGTATGACGCGATCCACGTTCACCGACCTCCAGATCGTATTCCAGATTAGAATAGCCTGACGAGACCTGCTGCACTGCCTGCAATGCTTCCTGGCTGAGGGGAGCGCGTCCCAGGTTGGTATTGATGATGACGCCTGTCGCGTTGATCACAGGATGCAGGTGTGGCCTTTGCTGCTGCTGTAAAAAGCGTTCGGCGGCAACCAGTAACTCCTCTGCTGGCGGACAGGCTGCTCCCGCGCGGATCTGCTCGCGCGCAGCGGCAAGACTCGCGCGAATGGCCTGTAATACCAGCGCGTGAGAGAAGCGCGTAACAAGCTGCTGGCCGGTGGGTGAGCGCAGAAGATCATCAACGGAAGGCAGGAGCCGGAGCTGGTTGTGGTTGAGATCACAGGACATGGCGGCAACCCTCCTTCACATCGACGTCAGTGTAGCGAATAGAACATCGTGATCGCCAGACTATTGGCGATTTTCCCCATGATCGCTCTCAGGTCAACATCGTTCAGCCGGCAGATCGCATACTGGTCGGCCAGCAACGAGCGCAATACCGGGTACATCAGCTCTGTCTTGACGAGACTATCAGTGTCGAGCAGAGGATAGTCACGTTTGAGCAGCAGATGATGATAAGGACGAAGCTTGCCGCGATAGGAAGTGAGCGCCACCACGTTCACCGCACCGGCATGGCGACAAAACGGCTCACCCGATACAACAAGAGCCGGGTGCCAGTCCAGAATGCGCTTCTCCTCGATACCTGGAGGAAGAGAGGGGTAGCCAAAATTCACCCAGTACACCATGCCAAACTGCACAGGTGTTTGATATGTCAGAGCTTCCGGTGCAAGTTCTGGTGGATGCGGCATGGTATTTCAATCCCTAGCTGGCTTCATAACCAACAGACTAAGGACGAATCAGAACGCTTGAAGGATTGGAGACAGGTGCGTCGTTTGCGTCCAATTGCTTCTGAAAACAGAGAGTGGTGAGGGACCAGGCATGGGCAACGAGATTGAGACGTTCATCTCGCTCGTCCTGGTCTTCTTCTTGTAAGGCAACAGCTATGAGGTCCATTTCACGCTGGTACTGCTCGCTAAGCAAGGAAGAACGGCTGAAGTCACAATTCGTTGCCATAAAAACTACCTCTTACTATTCCAGGGTCCAGCAGCCCGCAGGCATAACTGGCCGGGGTTATTCTATGTGCAAAAAAGTGAGTGCTGATATTTGCTCCAACGTTGGAGATTATACCAGCAAATTTTTCAAGAAGCAATGCTTTTTTCACTGACTTTTAGATTCCATCCAGAGCTTTTCAGTTTTCCATGCCTCTGCCAATGGAGCAAAGGGGAAAAAAGGATTTGGGGGGACACTTCGCGCCACTGAAAGGCAAGGCCCTCCTGGACCCCCTGCATATCACGAGAAAAAGGGTTTGCTTTAGAGAGCGTTCAACGATATAATGTCATACGAGCACCGGTAATACGCCAGGTCAATCGAAATTTCCCAGAAGTCAGGAAGAGCAACAGGCAGGAGAATGGTTTCCATGAATAATCAGGTGAATAAGCCGGAAGGAGCGGGTGATTATATCTGGCTGAGCTATACGACACAATTTACCGCCGGCGGGCGTACTCATACCGTCGAGATGAGCATACCTGTGCCTGTGGGCGCGAACGCTGAACAGCGCGAGCAGCTATTGTATGAAGCGGAAGAGGGTTTGAGCCAGCTTGTCGGCCATGTGGCACAGAGATTGCCTCAGATACTTCAGCGTTCACTCACAGTAACTGCACAGGGTCAGGCTAGCAGCACGACAAAACCTCTGCCCGCGCCATCTGCCAGGCCCACCAGCCGTCCCGCCGCTGTGCCGGCTCCCCCGACCACCACTCAACCAGCGCCGCAGGTGCGCGAAGCGTCACCCGATCTGCGCGGAGAACGTGACGAAGAAAAGCTGGCTCGCCAGGACGCAGGTGCGAACACGCCTTCCTCCGCTGTTTCTTCCGATGAGAATCGCGCTCCTCTGAATCTTCCTGACTTTATCCAGTACATCCGCGAAAATTTTAATTTGAATCCAACACAGGCCATGCACCTGCTGAAGGTGAAATCACTCAGAGGTGTAAACCTGCGCGAAGCGGTAGACCGCCTGCACTACCTGGTCTCTCAGGAGAATGCGGCGCAGAATAATAATAACAACGAAACAGCGAATACTTCTGCCAGGCATTCCGACGATCATTCCGAACCGCGCCACGAACAGAAGGCGCCTGGACTCAACCCGGCAGCCCTGCGCCCGGCCTCTGAACTGCCTTCCCCGCTACGCGCCACCTCTCCTACAGCCGCTGATGCACTGGAGGAAGAGGACGAAGAAGAGAATGGCAGCGATGACGAATATTATGTCACTCCGACATCTTTTGATGAGGAGGTCACCCCTGATGAAGCGTTTGAAGATGAGCTGGAGGATCTCGATGAGCCGCCGGGCCTGACCGTGCGTGAGCGCGAGCACGCCCGCGCCCTGATCAGCAAATTGCGCGAATCGCGCGGCGCCACTACTGCGAGCGCCAGTCGCTTACAGGTGCTGCGTAACGTGACGAGTTCGCAGATCGGCGACGACCAGTTGCAGGATCTGGTTGCAGGCGTATGGGGTGTGACTTCGCTGAAGAAATTGAAGGTTGACCAGCTAGAAGCCCTGATCTCCTGGGCCAAAGAAGATGATTTTGTGCGCGAAGTAGAGGCAGTGCTGGCGGTGCTTGAGGAGGAACGCTGATGCGCGTGGGAACAGGCGAGGCAAGGGGACGCAAGCTAAAGTCGCCGAAAACGGCAGGGACACGCCCTATCACGGCCCGTGTCAAAACGGCTTTGTTCGCTATTCTTGATGACGAGGTGAGAGAGGCGCAGGTCCTTGACCTGTTCGCCGGCACCGGCAGCGTGGGCATCGAGGCGCTCAGTCGTGGCGCGGCGCACGTGACGTTTATTGAAATGAGCGCAAAGATTGCCGGTCTGGTGCGGGAAAACCTGCGTATTACCGGATTTGCTGACCGCGCCGAAGTGATACAGGCGGATGCTTTCAAATTCCTGCAAGCGTATGCTGGCGATGCACCGCGCGAACAGCGTACGTATGATATCATCTATGTGGCGCCACCACAATATCAGGAGATGGCGGCACGCGCCCTCGCTCTGCTCGATGGTTCGCCACTGGTTGCCAGCCAGGGACTGGTCATTGTCCAGATCCACCCCAAAGAGCGTCCCGGCATTATCGCCGTGCCATGCCGGCGTCTCGTCCTCAGCGACGAACGCCGCTACGGCAGCACGCTCCTGATGTTTTACCGGTCCGTTCAGGGCGGGCCGGATGAGGCGCCATCTGAGTAACAGGAGCACCACCATGACCATGAATCAACCTGGAAATACACGTTTTGCTTTTATGGATGCCGGCGAGGCCGCGCGTCGCCTGGGCGTTGACCGCCTGACGCTTGAGCAATGGGTGAAAGATGGGCGTCTCAAGGCGCGGCGCGGCGCCGGGCGCGAAGCATTTTTCCGTACCGCCGATGTCGAGGCGCTCTACAACGAGCTACACCCTGCCGCTGAACTCGCCGATGCCGTTGCCGCCGACGAGCGCGAAAGCGCCGGCCAGGTCGGTCAGGGCGCTCCGGCGCGCAAGAAGCAAGATCCGCCGATGCGCGTCTACCTGCGCCTGCAAGCTGACGCCAAGTGGTACGACGTCTCAGACGAGGACATCCGTGCCTGGTTTAACCAGCTCGCACCCGACGGCTACGAACGCAATAAACGCAATGCCGAGCACGCCATCAAAAAACTCCAGTACCTGGTCAGCCTGCTCGACGAAGGACTACAACGGCGTGGGCAGGAATGAATCGCCTGTTCCTGTATTCATTTTTAATGTAACGGCACACAGCATTCTTGCGTGGTAATAGATGTTTGAAAGTGTAACCGTTACAAACTCTTTGGAGGGAAAAATGAATACAGGTCTCGCCGGTTTGCAGGTGCAAACGCCAGTACACCCCTGGTGGCTCGTGCTACTCCAGGGCATTGCAGCCGCTGTTGTGGGTATTTTGTTACTGATCTCTCCCGCTCTCACGCTGCTGCTCCTGGTGCAGATTCTGGGCATTTACTGGCTGATCAGCGGTCTGTTCGCGCTTGTCAGCCTGTTTATGGACCGCTCGATGTGGGGATGGAAGTTATTTATAGGTATCCTGGGCGTTCTGGCCGGTATTGCCGTGATACGCCATCCGTTGTGGAGTACCGTCTTGATACCGCTCTATCTCATTGTGTTTCTTGGCATAACGGGTGTCATCACAGGCATCGTCCAGATTGTAGAGGCTTTCAAGGGAGCCGGCTGGGGAGTGGGTATCCTGGGAATCCTCAGCGTGATTGTTGGCGTGTTCCTGCTCATCAAGCCGTTTGCTGCCGCCCTGGCTCTGCCTGTAGTTTTAGGCGTGTTTGGTATCATCGGAGGTCTCGCGGCAATCTGGGGGGCTTTTCGGATGCGTGCAGACAGCAGGAGCAGACAGGCAGGACCCGCCCCGATATAACGGGGAAAGGCTGCAAAAAATGCACCTGCCAGGCGGGGCCGGAGAAAACATCTCCGGCCCTGTTTATTTGCTTTTCTCTTCTCGCTCAACTGCCTGCACGAAATGTGCATCATCTTCATCAAGAAATTGCTCAGGATGGTATTCGCGCCAGGTTGACCAGATTGACAGCAGGAGCGCCTGAATAATCCCTGCCAGAGGAGCTGCAAAGAGCGCCCCGGCCGTCCCGAAGAGTTCGCTGCCGACCACCAGCGCGCCCAGTGCTACCAGCGGGTGCAGTCCCACTGCCGATCCCAGAATGCGTGGGGAGAGCACCTGGCCTTCCAGGATCTGGAGAAAGATCAAAAAACCCAGTGCCAGCAGAGCCGTCACCCATCCCTGGGTAAGCGCCAGCAGCACACAGAGCGTGCCGGTGATAAAAGCGCCAAGCGTGGGAATGAACGAGAGTACAAAGGCCAGCACACCAAGAAAGAAGGCCAGCGGCACGCCGATGATCGCCATAACGATGCCGGTGATGGTGCTCAGCACAAACGACATCAGTAACTGGCCGCGAATGTAGCCGCCAACGACGCGATAAAGCGTATCCAGCAGGAAGTTGACGTTCGGACGATGGAGCAGCGGCGTTTTATAGCGCAGCCAGTTAATGATGCGTGGCCCGGCAAATAACATATAGATGCTTAGTGCCGCCACCAGCAGGATATTGATGAACAGACCGAAGGTACGTCCCAAAAATGGAGCCAGATTTCTCAGTAATCCCTGCAATTGTCCTAGTAACTGCTGCAATATGGGCAGAAGCTGCTCGTTGGAAATGCCAAAACGGCTCAAAATGTCTGTAAGGGGTCCCAGTGCGCTGGTGCCGTTTGACAACCATTCCCGTATGTATTGCGAGAGCAATGTTACCTGGTCCACCGTGATGCTGATGAGCAGGTAGAGAACCAGGCACAACACGAGAAAGACTGCCAGAAAAGCGCTGATAATCGCAATGCCACGTGGCAAGAAACGCTGGATCAGCTTCACAGCAGGATGCAGCGCCGTTGCCAGCAGAGCCGCGATAGAGAAAATGACGATAGCGCCAACAACATACGATGCCATCCACCAGATCAGCACACCCAGAGCAAGCCAGGCCAGCACCGTCAGAGGAATGAGCAGGCGCTTTGTCCACTGCATAAGCGATGCACTCTCGCTTTTTCTTTCATCTACATCTACTTGCTGTCCAGTCATATTTTTCTTCTCGCTAAAACATCTTTAATACGATTGACTATCACTCACCAGACGGAAGTTTCTCTGCTGGTTGTCGCTGACAGTATAAACCATGAAAGCCTGCCTCTCCCATACTTTAAGTATGTTCTGCGGTAGCTGATATCATATTATCACCTGCCATCCTGTTTCAGGAAAATCAGGGTATGCCAATAATTTACATAGGTGATAATATAGAATTAAATACATTTATTTCTAGTTATAAACCCGTTATTCTTATGACAAAATGTCATAAATTACAGAATATAGATGAGTAAGAAAGTAGGTTGAAAACACTTGACATGGCATATCTAGTTGAGTATACTGGTTCCTGGAGCTTGAGGGAAATGCTCTCACAAGCTATTTATTAAATATGTTGTGAAATACATTTTTAGAAAATTGTTTGTGCTCTGGTAACAGTGTCTCTACAAATTCACGCATAAGCGGTTTACAAAAAAAGAAAAAGCTGGCTGATCTGGCTGATTATGTATTGGTGTCGCATGGGGCTGCACCATATTTCAACCATTCCACTCCGCTTTGCTTTGTTCTGCACTGTTTACCATCCACAAGCAGGTTTGCCGGATGAAGGGGTGCATACCGGCTCATTTCTTGCACGTTCTTTTCCTGATTTTTCTGGTCGTACTGCCTTTTTAAGATTTCAGGGGATAAGTGACACTTTCATCGAGAAATCGGGGGATTCGATGATCAACAGGTAACTGCACTGTATGCACTGGATAGGAGAGCAGGATCATGTCTTCTGGCGGGAGCCTGCGGCGGGAGCCTGCTTCCTTTGTGTGGCGGGAATATCTCCCGCTCCCAAAGTTTTCTCTTCTTTCGCTGGTGAGTGGATGCACCATTTAGCAAATCAGAGATAATCTCGATAATAAAAATAAGGAAATACATTAATACCTCTATCTCATTGCCGCATAGCGGATTCTCTATTACGCCATGAGGCAGAGAGAGAGCGATGCTATGGCCTTGTCAGGCAGTGTTTTTTCCTCTAAACAAAGTAAATTACCGTTGTTTGTTCAGGCAGGTGGGGTTATGAAAGCAAGGTTAGAAAAAGTGTCTATCAGTCTGGTTATTCCTGCAAAGAACGAAGCTGAGAACCTTCGGCATGTCTTGCCCGCCATTCCTCCTTTAGTTGATGAAGTTATCCTGGTTGATGGGCATTCGACCGATGATACCATCAATGTTGCCAGGCAGATTCTCCCGTCCGTTCGGATTGTCGAGCAGCAAGGGCATGGTAAAGGTGATGCGCTGAGCGCCGGTTTTGCGGCCAGCACCGGAGATATCATCGTGATGCTGGATGCTGATGGCTCTACTGATCCTGCCGAGATTCCGCGCTTTGTCGAATCGCTGCTGGCTGGCAATGATTTCGTGAAAGGCTCGCGCTTCTTGAAAGGCGGGAAGAGCTATGATATTACGCTGTTGCGCCGTCTGGGGAATGCCGTGCTGCTGGCAACGGTCAACCTGCTCTTCCCGGCGCATTGTACTGACCTGTGCTATGGCTATACTGCTTTCTGGAGGCGTTGTCTCGATCAAGTAGATATCAGTTGTAATGGCTTTGAAGTTGAAACATTGATGTATTTGCGCATGCGCAAAGCCGGGCTGAAAATCACCGAAGTGCCGAGTGTCGAGCACAAACGCATTCATGGTGCGAGCAACCTCAATACGTTCCGCGATGGCTGGCGTGTGTTACGAACCATCTTCGCTGAGCGGTTTAGCTATATTCCGCCGCTGCCGCAACCGCAGTCGCTGCCACAATCGCAGTCGCTGCCGTCCCTGCTGCCTTCTCACAACGCGCATGAACGACCGGCGGAACCCAGGAAACTGGTTCTATAGACATCGAGATCTCTGCTCATCAGCCAGTCCATATGAGGAAAAATGCAACGTGAAGTTTGTAATAATTCTGTAGCAACCTGTGCCTGGAGCAAGGAGTTTCATCTATGACGGCCCTGGTCCCGCAAGGGCGGAAAAAAATCCCTGTTCTGATGTATCACAGTATCTCAGATCATGCTTCTCGCGGCTTCCGAAGGTTTGCCGTCTCGCCAGCGTCATTTGCAGAGCAGATGGCGTATTTACATGACCATGCGTATACGCCGGTTACAGTCACTCAGTTTGTAGATGCCATATATAACAAAAAAGGAATACTACCGAAAAAGCCGGTTATGCTGACATTTGACGATGGTTTCGCTGATTTTTATAGTGAGGCTTTCCCTGTGCTGCGGCGCTATCGTTTTGTTGCCACGCTCTATATCGTCACGGCCTTTGTTGGCAACACGAGTTGCTGGTTAGTACGTGAAGGGGAGGCAAGTCGCCCGATGCTGACGTGGGAACAACTGGCTGAAATCAGTGCCTATGGCATTGAGTGCGGCGGACACACACAGAGCCATCCTCAACTTGACTTGCTTCCTCGTGATCGTGCTCGTGAAGAAATCGTGCGCTGCAAAGAAGCATTGGAGAACCACCTGAACTGTGCTGTCGGGAGCTTTGCCTATCCTTTTGGCTATTACAGCGTCGGCGTCCGGCGACTGGTTCAGGAGGCTGGTTATACCTCGGCCTGCGCTGTCAGGTATGCGATGAGTTCAGAAAGCGACGATCCTTATGCCCTGGCACGCCTTATTGTGAAAAACGACACGAGCATCGAAGCATTCGCATCATTGCTGAGCGGGCAGGGGGTCTCATCCGTCTTTACTTTGTACAAAGCCTTACAGGCTCCATTGTGGCGAACTGCCAGGCGCAGCGTGGCGCTGGCAGTTCATTCTTTTCAGAAGGGAGTATTTCTCCAGTGATGAGTCCAGATACAAAACTCGATGTCTCTGTCATCATTTGCGCCTATACTGAGAAACGCTGGGACGATCTGGTTGCAGCGGTGAAGTCGATTCAGCAGCAAACGGTTCTGCCCGGCGAGATCATCGTCGTAATCGACCACAATCCCCCCCTCCTTGAGCGTGTGCGTCAGTCCATAGCAGGCATCGTTGCGGTAGAAAATAGTGAATGTGCGGGGCTGTCAGGCGCGCGCAACAGTGGCATTGCAGTCGCGCGCGGCTCGCTTATTGCTTTCCTTGACGATGACGCGGTGGCAGAGCCTGACTGGCTGGCTCATCTGGTCGATTGCTGTAAGGACCCCTATGTGTTAGGAGCTGGCGGTAGAGTTGAGCCGTACTGGCTGGAGAGACGACATGCCTGGCTCCCGGAGGAGTTCTACTGGGTGGTGGGCTGTTCCTATCGCGGTCAGCCCGAAAAGCGGGCGGTGGTGCGCAACCCGTTCGGCGGCTGTATGTGTGTGCGGCGAGAAGTGTTTGCCGCGGTTGGAAATTTCAAAAACAACATTGGGCGTATCGGAACACATCCGATGGGTGGCGAAGAGACAGAATTATGCATTCGCGCCAGCCAGCACTGGCCCGAAAAAAGCTTCCTCTATGAGCCAGAGGCCAGAATACACCATCGCATTCCATCTGCCCGTACACGCTGGCGTTACTTCAGTTCACGCTGTTACGCAGAAGGACTCTCGAAGGCGCTCGTCGCTGCGGATGTAGGGGCAAAAGATGGCCTGGCTTCTGAGCGGAGGTACGTGTTTTCCACTTTGCCGCAGGGCGTCATGCGTGGTCTACGGGACGGTCTGTGGCATGCCGATTTCAGTAGTCTACAACGTGCGGGGGCAATCGTTGCGGGCCTCTCCATTACCACAGCAGGATTCCTGAGAGGAAAAATTTCTCTCTGGTTCGCCACCACTAAAACAGCTCGCTTATTTTCTTTTGCTCGTACGAAAAATCCGGCCATGCAGATATTCCAGAATGTACAGGAAGATAAGGAAAATGTAGCAGTTCAAGTAGAAAAAGATAAGCTCATGATTGAATCATAAATCAACTCTACATTGTTTATTTTATATAATTAATATATGCTGATAATGATAATGGCCGATCCGCTAACTCGTGGGAGAAAGAGGTCAGGAGGGTAAAGTCCTCCTGCGATCTCCCCTGGATTTATCAGATGTCCCATAAGGAGTTGAGATATGGCTGGAGAGACGAGTGGCTTGCGCCTGTTAATGGTAACTCCGCGCTATTTCCCCTATATGGGTGGTATAGAGACGCATGTGTACGAAGTAGGGAGGCGACTGGCGGCTGCTGGAGTACATGTCACGCTGCTCACTACCGTTGCTCATGCGCTTGCTCGTCCTTTTGTGCGAGAACAGGTCAGTATGCATATACGTACCTGCCTGGCCGGCAGAGCGCGACTACTATATTGCGCCTGAAGTACACTCTATTGTCGAACGTGGGAAGTGGGATCTGGTGCATTGTCAGGGCTGTCACACGTTTGTGCCGCCGCTAGCGATGCTGGCAGCGCGCAAAGCCGGCATTCCCTACGTCGTCACGTTTCATACGGGGGGCCATTCGTCGCGGGCGCGTAACAGCATACGCGGCATTCAGTGGCGTCTGCTGCGTCCACTTTTCGCCCATGCTGCCAGGTTAATAGGAGTATCACGTTTTGAAGCGAATTACTTCTGTAATCTGTTGCGCTTACCGGCGCGGCAGTTTGCCGTCATCCCGAATGGGGCCGCGCTACCAGAGTTGCCGGCCTATGCGCGAGAGGGAGCTGAGCCGGGAACGCGCTCATTGATCATCTCGGTCGGGCGCCTGGAGCGATACAAGGGACATCAGCGCCTGATTGCGGCGCTGCCCAGATTACGTGAGCGCCGTCCCGATGCGCACCTGCTGATTCTGGGGTCCGGTCCCTACGAGGCCGAACTGAGGAAACTGGCGCAGGCGGTAGGCGTCGCCGAGCATGTCACGATCCGTTCAGTGCCAGCCGGTGATCGGCGTGCGATGGCGGAGATACTCTCGCAGGCCAGTCTTGTTGCACTCTTGAGTGAGTACGAAGCTCATCCTATAGCCGTCATGGAAGCGCTGGCCCTGCGACGCCCGGTGCTGGTTGCCGATACTTCCGGCCTGCACGAACTGGCGGAGCAGAAACTTGTCAGTGCCATTCCTCTCGACAGTACGCCGGAGGAAGTTGCCAGGGCAGCTTTG
>JADBKA010000319.1 GCA_014896635.1 Ktedonobacteraceae bacterium | reverse complement strand
ACCGAATAGTGCAGAGCAGCCCTGTCGAAGACCTCCTGGTCTTTCGTGTAAACGCTGTAGTCCTCGCACACAACGACATCAACGTAGAGGTCGGTATAGAGTAGTTCGCGCGAAGTGCTGGTATAGGCGGGCGTCGGCAACACCACATCGCAATAGCCACTGGCGAAGCGACCATCCTCATCGTAGCCAATGTGAATGGTATACCATTCGCACGGCCAGAAGTAACTGATGCTATGTTTCTGAGAGATCCAGGTGCGCGGCTTCCAGTGCATCGCAGTGCCAATTGGCGTCCAGATGGTCACATAGCGGTCGCTGATCGGTAACTGATAGCCACGCCACCTGCCCCACTGGTCGCCATTCACCAGCATCTTGCGCACGTCTGCCTCTAATAGCATGTTTTACCTCTTTCTCAATGAGTGGCCTGTTTCCGGTACAGAATCACACAGAGATATCCGAAGAAAGAGAAGCCAGTTCTCTGACTGCAATGAGTCTTTTTCCTTTTCTCTTTCCCGAAGAGGTTGAGTGAGTATGCACCGGCCTGCCACGATCACATGGATAAAACGAGAACAGGCATAGTATACACCAGCTTTTGTAGTGATTGCCACAGGCGAGAGCAGCGGCAGACGCTGACTATTTTGTATAGGTGATGCGGTAAATCGAGCCGGCTTTATCGTCGCTGACGTACAGCGCGCCATCGGGACCGACGGCCAGCCCGACCGGCCTGCCGAGCGCGTCGCCGTTACTCTGAAGCCAGCCGGTGGCGAAATCCCTGACAGGACCACTCACCTGCCCCTGCTCATTCAACGGCACAAAAACAATTTTGTAGCCAGTCGGCACAGTGCGGTTCCATGAGCCATGAAAGGCGACGTAGAGTCCATGATACTCCTGTGGGAACTGGCCGGTCTTGTAGAAGGCCAGACCGAGCGGGGCCGAGTGGGCCTGCAATTTCACCAGCGGCTTGATCACGCCGTCGCAGGCGCCGGGCCGGCCAAACTGTGGATCGACGATATCGCCAGCATGGCAGCGTGGCCAGCCGTAGTCTCCGCCATCCTGCAAAGCGTACACCGTTTCGGGCGGCGTATCGTCTCCCAGCAGGTCGCGGCCATTATTCGTGACCCAGATCTGTTTGTTCCAGGGATTGATCGCCATGCCCACCGCGTTGCGCAGTCCTTTCGCATAGAGCCGTCCACCGCTGCCGTCAATGTGGTAGACCTGGACGGTGGCGCGGCGGCTATCCTGCTCGTTGCAGACGTTACAGCTTGAGCCGATAGAGACGTACAGGTTGCCATCCGGGCCAACCAGCACAGTGCGTGTGATGTGGTTGCCGCTGGTCGGTAGATCAGGCACGATCACCTGCTTATCGGTCGCTTTCAGATCGGCGCTGAGCTTGAAGCGGCTGACCTGCGAGGCTTCGCCAACGTAGAGCGATCCCTGGTAAAAGTCCAGGCTGGTGGGATCGTTCAGGCCACTGGCAACCACGACTTTCTGTGCAGCGTGGCCTGTGTGCTGTGGATCGGGGAGCGCAATGATGCTGCCGGTTGTACGCTCAGCAACAAAAAGCGTCCCATCGGGACTGAAGGCGATCATGCGCGGAGCGGAGAGACCGGAGTAGAAGATGTCGGCGCGAAACCCGGCAGGCAACTGGAGCGCGGCTGTTCCGGCCTGCCCGCTCGGCATCCTGGAGCCGGTTAACAGCGCAAAGACTGCGTTCCTCTGTGTATAGAGCAGGCCGGCTCCCGCCAGTATCAGCACCAGCAGCGCCAGCAGCACAACCTGCCAGCCTTTGATGCGACGAGGGCTGGCAGGAATGCGTGCTCTGTTTTCTTCAACTGTCATGATTTACCTCTTATATCCCATCATCGTGATCTATTTCTATCCATTCTATATTATATTACGCCAGTTTGTCTCTCTGTCAGCGCTCTATCCGGTACTAAAAGCTAAAAACCGGCGCATTTACACCATTGAAGCCAGCGTACGGCCAATGCGCAGCACATAAGTTGTCTCCAGATTAGCAAGGATAATTACATCGAGGTCATTGCCCGCATAGAAGCCGTTGTAGGAGAAATAGCCGTCGATATGGCCGACGTGGTATACCAGCTTGCCCTGTGGCTCTGCGGCGATGAACCAGCGCCTGAAACAGCTTCTGCCATTTTGGAGACGTAGTGGAGCTTCAATAAACTCGTTGCACGGCGCTCTCCGTCATAAATGCCGGCGCTACTTGCCATATCCCCCCCGATAAGCTAAACTAGCTGACACCAGACCATGACCACAGAGAATGACAGGTGTATCGCCGGCAAGCGACTCTGGCAAGCGACTCTGAAAGGATGCATATGACGCAAACCGCCTCTACCGCTATCAGCAGTTATTTGCGCTCCGTCGAGCAGTATTACCAGCGCGGCATCGCTACCGAACATACCTATCGCGGCACACTCCAGCAATTGCTGGAAAACCTGCACCCGCATATTTCAGCCACCAACGAGCCGAAACGAGTAGAATGTGGCGCGCCCGATTACGTAATAGAGCGCGCGAGCGGCGCGAGCGGCGCCGGCAATGGCGCCCGGCTGACAATTGGCTACGTCGAGGCGAAGGACATCGGCGCTCCCCTTGATAAAGTTGAGCAGGATGAGCAGCTCACCCGCTACCGCCGCGCCCTCAATAACCTCGTGCTCACGGACTACCTGGAATTTCGCTGGTACGTCAACGGCGAAAAGCGCATGACGGCCCGCCTGGCTGCTCCCGCTAAAGGCCAGCGCCTCACGCTCGATCAGCACGGCGCACGGCAGGTGGCGGAACTGCTCACGAGCTTCCTCGAACACAGCGCGGAGCCGATCCGCAAACCCCAGGATCTCGCCGCCCGCCTGGCCCGCCTGGCACATATGGTGCGCGATATCATCATCGAGGCGTTTCAGAAGCGGGCAGTCTCCGGCAATCTCAACGATCTCTACCGCGCCTTCCGCGATGTGCTGCTACCAGAACTAAAAGAGGCGGAGTTCGCCGATATGTTCGCGCAAACGCTGGCCTATGGCCTGTTCGCGGCCCGCTATAACCATCAGGGCAAACAGCCCTTCAAGCGCAGCGATGCCGCGAAAGAGATCCCGCGCACCAATCCGTTTCTGCGCCGCCTCTTCGGCACTATCGCCGGACCCGACCTGGACGATGAGCCGTTTGTGGGCTTCGTGGATGAACTGGCACAGGTGCTGGCCTATACCGATATGGATGCGGTGCTGGCCGATTTCGGCAGGAAGACGCGACGCGATGATCCCATCGTCCATTTCTATGAGACGTTTCTGATACAATATGATCCCAAATTGCGCGAGCTGCGCGGCGTCTACTATACGCCCGAACCCGTCGTGTCATACATCGTGCGCTCGGTCGATGCGCTGCTCAAGACGCACTTCGACTGCGCGGACGGTCTGGCCGATACAACAACCATCCCCTATACCGTCGTCGATGAGCAGGGCAAAGAGCGTACGGAACAGGCGCCCCGCGTGCTGATCCTGGACCCCGCCACTGGCACGGCGACGTTCCTCTACCATGTGATCGCGCATATCCGCGAGAACTTCCGCCAGGCGGGCAACGCGGGCATGTGGTCGGGCTACGTACGCGAGCACCTGCTGTCGCGCCTCTTCGGCTTCGAGCTGCTGATGGCCCCCTACGCGATGGCGCATCTCAAACTCGGCATGCAGCTCGCGGCTGCCGACCTGCCCGCCGCCGAGCGCGCTACCTGGGCCTACAACTTTCGCAGCGATGAGCGCCTGGGCATCTACCTGACCAATACGCTCGATGAAGCCCTCAAACGCTCGGAGATACTGCTCGGACGCTACATCTCCGATGAGGCCAACGCGGCGGCAAAGGTGAAACAGGAATTCCCGATCATGGTGGTCATGGGCAATCCACCCTATTCCGGCCACTCGGCCAACAAAGGCCAGTGGATTACCGACCTGCTGCACGGCAAAGATTCGCAGAGGATTGTTGCTCTGCTGCACAGCAAAGATTCTCAGAAGATTGCTGACCCATCGCACAGCCAGGATTCACAGACCGGGCGCCCGTCGGGCAATTACTTCGCAGTTGACGGCAAACCGCTTGGTGAGCGCAATCCTAAATGGCTTAACGACGATTATGTCAAATTTATCAGGTTTGCGCAGTGGCGCATCGAGAAGACAGGCTACGGCATCCTGGCCTTTATCACCAATCACGGCTACCTGGATAATCCTACTTTTCGCGGCATGCGCCAGAGCCTCATGCAGAGCTTTGACGAGATCTATGTGCTTGACCTGCATGGCAACAGCAAGAAGAAAGAGCGCTCGCCCGACGGCTCGCAGGATGAGAACGTCTTCGATATCCAGCAAGGCGTCGCCATCGGCATCTTTGTCAGACAGAAGAAAGAGGGCAACCCTGCTCGCCAGGCGGTTGTGCGCCACGCTCACCTGTGGGGAGCGCGCGAGATCTACGAAAAAGCCGGCTCGGAACGGCGACTGATCGGTGGCAAGTATCACTGGCTGGCAGAGTAT
>JADBKA010000318.1 GCA_014896635.1 Ktedonobacteraceae bacterium | reverse complement strand
GTAGCGGCAAACAACTGCCGCGCGCCGCCAGTGCCGGTCAGCACATGCCCAAGATCATCCAGCGCGTGACTGAAATAGGTCGAAAGATAGCGCGTGACCGGATCTCCGATCAGAGAGACAGTGATAATAGTAACGACGACGCCAAAGCACGTGGTCCAGACCAGCTTCGAGCGCAGCACGATCCCGCGAGCACGACGATGCTGCCAGGCATAGATCAGCGTCCAGAGCACGAGCAGCCCATCGAACACAAAGTCCGTCATATGATGGGTTACAGCCACTGCTGCCAGCGCAATCCAGGCAACAGGTACCATCCAGCGGTTCTCCCTGGTCGGCTTATCATGGCGCGCGATAGCAAAAACGGCAAACATCGCCAGCGGCAATGCAATAGATTCATAACTGAACATTGCATCAAATGTCAGAAAATGTGGATTGGTCATGTAAATCAGAGTGGCTATACTGGCTATGCGGGCAGATTCGGTGATCCTTTCATAAAGCATGAATAGCGATAGCATCATGACCAGTCGCACGATGCCGATGACGATATGACCGGCAGCAAACGTGTTTAGTCCGCTGAGAGTGCTGAGTGCGTTCGTGACGATTTCGAGGCCGGGATAAAAAGGGCTGGCGACGAGCATCGTATTTGTCTTGAAAAGATGTCTGGTACGAAGAATATCATCGGCTGTACGCCAGTGTAAAAATTCATCATAGGAAGAGAAAGAGAAAGGACTGGAGAGTACGGGAGTAAGGCAGAAGTAGATGCCCATGATACAGAGCAGAGTGATTCTCTCAAAACGAGAAGAAGCCGGGGAGAGCAGTCGTATAGACGACGGCACAAAAATGAGCAGCAGGCCCGCCCAGAAGAAAAACTCGGCCCCGGCAGCGCCAGAGCGGGCAGAAGTATAGGCATGCGCCAGTGAGAGCACACCCAGAGCGCCAGTCAGCGCCAGTGCTGGCAGCCATCCCCACGTTGTAGTCTGTAAGTGCAGCAGGGCGAGTTGCCGCGATTTCGTGGGCAGCGCCTCCGGTTCAGGTTCCTCGATCAGCACTGCCAGCGCAGCAATCACACGTCGTACCGATATCGGCAGTCTGTTCAGTATCGCGTGCCAGAGAATGCTTCTGTAAGCCTGAAGAGATCTCATCCCTGTAAAACTTTCTGATAAACTTCCTCGATGCGAGGTATCACCGTTCTAATCTGGAAATCGGCAACTCGCTGCTTTGCCGCCGCTCCCATACATGCCCGTTGCTCAGGGTTATCCAGCAGATATTGTATCGCATCTCGCAATTTCTGTGCATCACCAGGAGGAACGATCAGGCCCGTCTCCCCATCGACCACAATATCAGGCAGGCCACCAATACGCGAGGCAATAACGGGCCGACCCATTGCCATCGCCTCCATAGCGACGGTCGGGCAGGCATCAAGACAGGCAGACGGGATCAAGGAAATGGTGCAGCGGCTCAAAGCATGCATCACGGCGGCGTGCGGCCAGCTATGTAACACATGAACATTGGGCAACTCCGGTGTCGGAAAGTCAAGCACCGGCGGCCCTATCAATACCAGGGGCAGCCGCTCATTCAGGCCCGCATATGCCTCAAGCAGTGTGTCAACGCCTTTCGCCCGCCCGATATTGCCGACAAAAAGTAAATATCCTTCCGGTGGCAGTTGTGCCAGGTACTTCTCGCTCACATCAGCAGGCAGCGCTCCTAGATCATCACGAATGAAATTTGGAATAATCTGGTACGGCAGGTGATGCTGTTTAAGTTGACTGATCTCGGCAATTGCCCGGCTCACCGCCAGGAACATATCAACCGCACGCTGTGCCCTCTCCCGCCAGAACTGGAGCGCCAGCACGACAGGCATCCCTTTCACCGGGCCATAGTGATGAGAGGCGCACCAGAGGCACTTCAGCAGATCTGGACCATCGCACAGCTTCCCATGATTCATAAACTGCTGCTGTGCGCAGACCAGACTACAATCGTGCAGTGTCACAACAAACTTCGCCTTGCTCCAGACTTTGATAGGCGTAAACGTATGCAAGAGCCAGTTGTGCGCATGCACAATA
The DNA here is from genome assembly GCA_014896635.1 of Ktedonobacteraceae bacterium. The sequence goes on along the minus strand of JADBKA010000318.1, from coordinate 2,456 downwards.
TCAGGACGCTCTTCTTTCACCAGGCGGCGCAGCGCCAGCACGCCTTCTGGGTCAGGAAAAGGCGGCGAGTGATGGCCTTTGGGATCGCTGAAGAGAGCGGTGAAGCGCGGCATCGAGGCACGGATGCGGTAGACGGAAACGCCCTGGTCACACTCAAATTCGGGCAGACCTTTATGCCAGAGAGTCGCTACTGCTACGTGATGACCGCGCGCGGCCAGCGCAATGCTCAGATCGCGCACATGACGTTCTTCTCCCCCGATCATCGGCGGATAGAACTGGGAGAGCATAAGAATGCGCATTACTCCTCCAGATATTTTTACCTGTTGCAGAATCAGGAAGCCTGATAGGCTCTGGGGGTCCAGAGGGCAAAGCCCTCCGGCGGAGAGTGGGGTGTCCCCACCTCCTCTTTTCCCCAAAAAAAGTCACTTGAAAAAGGATGTATAATGATATTCTGTGTATATCATATTGAATCCTTTAGAACAGATAAATTTTATTTTCGTTTGTTTTCTCTCGCCAGCACGCCTGGCATTTTTTCTGTTTCCTGCTCGTCGGGATCTTCTTTTTCTATGCCTGTCCCGGCGTCGTTGCCAGCAAAGAAATTCGGCATTTTCAGTGTTTCCTGTTCATCGGGATTTTCTGACCCGGCGTGTTCTCTCCATGCTCTCTCTTTGCTCTGCTTCGCCGGCGATTCTGGTAGAGGGATCGCCAGTTTCAGTGTATCCAGTCGCTCAAGATTGCTTATGTACGCCCGTCTTCCTATCGATGCTTCCGCCAATTTCAGTGTATCCAGATGTTCAAAGCTGCCTGTATGGATGCGTTGCTCTGCCAGTCGTGCAGGAAGTCTCATGGTGATCTGATCGTCGGGATCACCCACATAGAAGTTCTCGCTGATCAGTATTCTCGGCAGTTTTCGCGTGATGCGCCTGTCAAAACCGCTGGCATAGTCCTCCTCAAGAGCATCTCGTGTTGAGAGAACCTGCTCACTGCCAGCAGCAGGCAGAGCCACGCGATAGACGCCGGGAATCATGAACAGCGCCCCGATGCAATCGACAGCAAGCCAGCCGAGGCACAGCCCCGTCATCCCGCCATAGTGCGCTCCCACAGCCGCGCCCAGGAGCTGGAAAGCTCCAACCGCTATGATCAGTGGAATAGCGCGGCCAACCTGCCCCTGAATACGGCGAACCGATACGTAGTGGTTGCGGATCATCACCGGGAATGCTTCAAGTGCCAGGATACGCAGACCCCAGGCCGCATCCTGCGCGTAACTATGCCCGAACAGGCCCAGGATCAACGGCGCACCGGGCCAGAGCACTGCAATAGCGCCCACGCTTGCCAGGAAAGTGAGACTCAATGTCAGGCGGATCTTGCGCGTCAGCATAGCCGGACGCAGAGAACCTTCAGCATGCAGCACCGTTGTGAGGGCTACCGGGATGATCGTGACCAGTGTGGATATATTCATCGCCATGTAGAACTTCGCGTTCATCTCCGTTGAAAGCATGATCGTGACCATCATCGGCAATATCTGAACAGGAGCTTGCAACGTCAGGTTCAGTATGTGGTGCCGCAACGCGGCAGGGCCAAGCTTGCGTAGCAATCCCCAGTGAGGATGGAAGATGCCGGTCGGCAGCTTTCCCTTCGCCAGAGCAAAACCGGTCAGAGCCAGTAACGAGAACAGGTTTGCAATCGTCCAGGTTGTATAAATCGCCAGACCTGTTGCCTGCGAAGCCCAGAAACTCAAGGCAAAAATTGCTACCACTTTGATCGCGGAAACCAGCAGGTTGCGCCAGAGTTGCAGTTCGCCACGCAAAAGACCGATCAGTGCCTGATCAAGCACCAGACCCATTGCTGTAAGGCTAACTCCCAGCGCGAACAGCAGCACATCAACAGGACTGGTTCCCAGTCCCCGCAATTCTGGCGAAAGCAAAGGCGCGATCATCGCAAAGGCACCCCCCACACACACCCCTACACCACCTACCAGCAGCAGTGCCGCGCTAATAAGAGCGCCTTCTTTCCCCGGCTGCTGAGGCAGTTCGCCAATCAGCAGCGTCCCCAGTCCTAACAGGCAGAAAGTGCCGAGCAGCATCATCGTCGAGATGGATACAGAGGCCAGCCCCACCGCTTTCAAGGGAAACATTCGCGCCGTCAGTCCCCAGTATACAAAACCAAGCGCCGAAGTCACCGCCGTTGTTCCTACCAGTGAAGCGGCATTGATAAACATCACAATATTATTCTTCGCCACCTGGTAGAGTGATACCTTTACAACCCGGTTATTCTTCGCCTGTTGATAGAGCAAGGTTTTCACGGTGTTCATCCTTTTGCTAGCGGTGAGATGATATCGCTACCGGCCACACCGGCAATGGTCCGCCCGTGAGAGACCAGTCTCGCTATAGATGGCCTGTAACTTCTGCGCACAGTCGTCCCAGGTTGGCAGATCAAATTGCGGCGGGACGACCGGA
>JADBKA010000317.1 GCA_014896635.1 Ktedonobacteraceae bacterium | reverse complement strand
CCAGGGGCGCCAGCCCCTGGCGGGGCATGGGGTGTCCCCATTTCCCTCTTTTTCTCAATTCTAAGGTCCACCTACTTAACAGAAAAAGGGAGGTCCAGGAGAGCCTTACAGGCCCTGGACCCCCATGCTTCTGTTTACTGCTAATCGGATTTGATATCAGAGCTTATCGTTATTCATGACCTTTGTGGCATCACTGGCCGAGAAGACTGCCAGGCGCGTCAACACCGGCAGCAGTTTTGCCACATTGGGAGTACCCCAGCCAGTTGCTGCATCCCAACTCTTGCCCGCGCTATAGCCAGGAATTGTGACCGTCTTGCCGTTGCTATCCTGGAATGTGTAGCTGTTATCTCCAACGGTAATGTCGTGTTCGCCCTGGTTGTAGAAGCCAGTATGGCCGATGAGGTAAAACGCGGGATTCAGGAACCCCATGCGCTTGTGCGCCATCTGGTTGCCGAGAGCCACAATGCCAGCCCACTGGGGAGAGCCAGCGCTGGTGCCGCCGAAGATGTAGACGCCCTGCGTCCCACCCTGCGTCCATACCGTCAGCACTCCGCCGTTGATTGCAGCATTGTAGGAAACATCCGGCTCGCCGCGATACTTGCTATCTATCCTGGTGCCAAACTGGTAGAAAGGTTTGCGGTAGATGGTGCTGAAGCCACCACCACCGGCAGCGCCGAACTGCGGCTCATTCCAGACGACTTCACTCTTATACTCGCCTGTAATTGCATCGGCATTGAGCTGTGTGCCACCGACCGAGGTGACAAAAGGATCGCTGGCCGGGGTTGATGCACTCAGGAAGAAAGATGAGCCATCGCAGGTTGGTTGCGCCGATCCCTGGTCGCCTGATGAAGCCAGCAAAGTGATGCCTTTGAGCGTGGCCTCGAAGAAAAGCTGATGCTGCTGCTTCAGCAATTTGCGATCCATGCAGGTCTCGGCCTCACCAAAGCTCTGCGAAATCACATCCCCCAGGTTATGATCAATCGCATACTTTGTCGCACTGAGAATGTCCGCATCCTCATTCGACTTCGCCAGCACGAGGGTGATGGCGGCATCAGGGGCTATAGCATGCGCCCACTCGACGTCGAGCGTGATCTCGCCAGACCAGCCAACCTGGTTCTGGTCATTGAGATCAAAAGGCGTCAGGCCATCCGGCGCGACAATGTTGAGCTGGGGATCGTTGAGACCAAATAGCGTATCAAAGGTGTGCAGATCTTCTTTCAGCGTCGGACTCTGGAAGGCGTCAATGATCACAATAGTGCGCCCCTTACCGGTAATGCCAGAATTGAGGACAGGCTGGATGTTGTAAGCGGTGCGAATCTGCGCTGGTCCATAGCAGCGAACCGGCGCTGTATTCGACTGACAACGAAACGTTGCACTATCGTTGACAGGGCCGGCAAAAAGATAATGCGTCGGCGCCTTCACCACGTGCGGAGAGACACGGTGCTGAGATGCAGGAGAGGCCCAAAGGCCAGTTCCGGCAGTGAAGATGCTTGCTGCCAGTAGAGCAAAGAGAGCAAGCAGAACCGCTGTCAGAACAGGCAATTTGTGCATACGACCTGAGGTGGAAACAACACTTCCTTGCATTAAAAACTCTCCTTAGAAAAGTATGGTGGAGTTATCTTAGATGGCACGAAAATGAATCATTAGATATCAGAATTGTAGAATGCAACGATATATTGCGATATATGAGTACGGTTGAGATTAGGTTAATAATCGGTTGAGATTGAAAAGCTAGTGAGGATGAGAGTGTTGCTTTCTTCTCCCCTCTGGAAGAAAGCTTGAAAATACTATGTTTTTATGAGTAGACCATCAAGCAAATTGATATGCCTGCACTCAAACTTCCTTGTATAGAAAGATTCTGTGTGATATAGTGTCAGTAACAAGCGCTGATTACACAAGCGAGGATGGTGGCATATGAAAATCGAGCGATTTACAGATAAAGCGCGCGAAGCGGTACACGATGCATCCGAACTGGCGCAGCAGCGAAACCACAGCCAGATTGAAGCTGAGCACCTACTTATGGCCCTTTTGAAGCAGGAAGGAGGGGTTGTCCCGCAGATCATTCAGAAGGCAGGCGCGGACCCGGCAGTAATCGAGCGCATGCTCGGTAACGAACTGGAGCGCCTGCCACGTGTCTACGGTGGCAGCGAGCCGGGCATCTCGCCGCGCTTGCGCCGCGTGCTGGAAGACGCCTGGAACGAGATGCATAAATTCAAAGATGAGTACCTGAGCGTTGAGCACCTGTTACTGGCGCTATTTAACAGCGAAAGCGAGGCCCAGCGTGCTCTCATGGCAGCGGGATTGACTCGTGAAATCGTCATGCAGGCCCTGACATCCATTCGCGGCGCTCAGCGTGTGACCGACCCCAATCCTGAAAATAAGTACCAGGCCCTGGAACGCTACGGACGCAACCTGACTGCGCTGGCACGTCAGGGTAAACTCGACCCGGTGATCGGGCGTGACGAGGAGATCCGGCGTGTTATCCAGGTGCTCTCCCGCCGTACCAAGAACAACCCGGCCCTGATCGGCGAGCCGGGCGTCGGCAAGACCGCCATCGTCGAAGGACTGGCGCAGCGCATCGTGCGCGGTGACGTCCCTAGAACGCTCGCCGACAAGCAGATCGTCGCACTCGACCTGGGCGCACTGGTAGCAGGAGCAAAATATCGCGGTGAATTTGAGGAGCGCCTCAAAGCCGTCCTGAAGGAAGTGACCAGCTCCGAGGGGAACATCGTCCTCTTCATTGATGAGTTGCACACCCTGGTTGGAGCGGGCGCAGCCGAGGGCGCGATGGACGCTTCCAATATGCTCAAGCCGATGCTGGCGCGCGGCGAGCTGCACTGCATCGGCGCGACCACGCTCGACGAGTACCGCAAACACATCGAGAAGGATGCCGCTCTCGAACGCCGCTTCCAGCCCGTGCTGGTCGATCAGCCCTCGGTCGAAGATACCATCAGCATTCTGCGCGGCCTGAAACAGCGCTATGAGGTGCATCACGGCGTGCGCATCCAGGATAGCGCCCTGGTCGCGGCGGCAGTCCTCTCCAATCGCTACATCACCGACCGCTTCCTACCCGATAAAGCTATTGATCTGGTAGATGAGGCTGCCAGCCATCGCCGCGTCGTACTTGATAGCACGCCAAGCGAAATTGACGCGCTGGACCGTCGCATTCGCCAGTTACAGGTGGAGCACCAGGCGCTGAAAAAAGAGACCGATCCCGCCAGTCAGGAGCGGCGCGAAAAAGTCGAGCGCGAGATCGCCAATCTGAATGAGCAACTGCGCTCGATGAAACTGGCGCTCGAACACGAACGCGAACCGGTCGAAGCTCTACGCCGGCTTAAACGCGAACTGGAAGAGGCGCGTGTAGCCTATGAGAAAGCCGAGCGCGAGTACGACTATGAGGCGATGGCCCGCCTGCGCTACGGCACCATCCAGCGGCTTGAGGAGCAGATTAAAGAGAAAGAGGCACAGCTTGCTACGCTGCAAAGCGGACGCATGCTGAAAGAAGAAGTCGATGCTGAGGATATCGCCGAGATCGTCTCAAAGTGGACGCACATCCCCGTCTCGAAGCTGATGGAAGCCGAGGTGCAGAAGCTGCTGACGATGGAAGAGCACCTGCGCGAGCGCGTGGTGGGACAGGACAGGGCTTTGCAAATCGTCTCCGATGCCATTCGCCGCTCGCGCGCCGGCTTACAAGACCCTAACCGCCCGCTTGCCAGCTTCCTCTTCCTGGGTCCGACCGGCGTCGGCAAGACCGAGTTGGCGCGCGCGCTGGCCGAGTTCCTCTTCGATGACGAGCAGGCGATGGTACGCATCGACATGTCAGAATACATGGAGAAGCATACCGTCTCGCGCCTTATCGGTGCGCCTCCGGGCTATGTCGGCTATGAAGAGGGCGGACAGCTTACCGAAGCGGTACGCCGGCGGCCTTACAGCGTGATCCTGCTCGATGAGATCGAGAAGGCTGCCCCGGAAGTTTTCAACGTCCTGCTGCAACTGCTCGACGATGGTCGCCTGACGGATGGACAGGGACGCACCGTAGATTTTAAAAATACGGTGATCATCATGACCAGCAACGTCGGCAACCAGTGGCTGCACGAATATGATGGCCTGGACGAGGAAGAGATCCAGCATGCCATACGCCAGCGCCTGCACGAAGAAGGCTTCCGTCCAGAGTTTATTAACCGTATCGACGAGGTAATCATCTTCCACCAGCTAGGCCGCGAGCAGATCAAGAACATTGTCGATATCCAGATCAATCGCTTGCGTCCGCGCCTGGCCGAGCGGCATATCTCGCTGCATCTGACGGAAGAAGCCAGGACACTGCTGGCTATCGAAGGCTACGATCCGCAGTTCGGCGCGCGCCCGCTCAAGCGCGTCATCCAGCGCGAAGTCGAGAATCGCCTGGCACGTGCCATTCTCGATGGCACCGTCCGTGACGGAGACAACGTAGAGTTTGATGTACAGGACGGGAAGCTGGTACTGAAAACGACCAGGCCGGTCTCTGTCTGATATCAGCCCC
>JADBKA010000316.1 GCA_014896635.1 Ktedonobacteraceae bacterium | reverse complement strand
TCCAAGCTGGAAGCGGCAGGCGTGGTGACAATTGAGAAACAGTTTGTCAAAAAAACGCCAAAGACGCTGATAAGCCTCACCGATCAGGGACGCGCGGCTATCGAGCGCCACTGGCAACTACTGGATGATCTGCGCAAGGGCGCCCGTGAGATGAAGTGGCAGGAATAACATCTGCCCTCTCGGCAACTCGCTTAGATCGGGCGCTGGCGCTCCAGGATGCGTTTGAGCAGTCCCACGAGAGCGATGGTGCCAAACCAGGCTGCGACCAGTACCCAGGGACGTTTGTTATTCATCTCATAATTTTTTGCTTCTCCAGAACTCATCGTTTTCTCCTTTTACATCGAGAGCGGTCGGCAAAACAGTCTGCGTCTTCATTGTACCTTATTGACGATAATCAGAGGAAGAGAACAACGCACCTTTCGGATCACTCCGCTGCTTTCCTGCTGCGCTCAGGACGATCCACGAAGCGATGCGCCAGGATATTGTTATGCCAGGGCGAGTTCAGCGGTTCATACGCTGTGAATACATGCTCGGCAAACGGTCTGAACGGCTCGGCAGGCACCACGACGCGCCAGGAACGCCGACCAGGCAGATCAGCAGGTTTAGACAGCACGCTGATGCCCAGCCCGTTCATCACGGTCATACTGCGTTGCGCCAGCGCCTGGTGCGGCACATATGCATACAGGGGAGACTGGAACTCTTCCAACTGCTTGCCTATCTGATCAGGCCGGTGTCCATATTGCTCGCACGCCTGGCGCACCTGCGCGAAGACCTCTTCTTCTGACCGCGAGAAAAGCGCGTCCAGCGCCTGCATCAAATTGATGCTGCGATTGAGCAGAATCATGCGCCCATGGATCAGGCGCTGCGCCAGGCCATCCTGTTTATGCTCGCCGAGAGCTTCGTGAATTTGCCGTGTAATGTCGGCAAAAGGCAGCGTATCCAGCTTCTGGTGCAGGAAAGCGACAACGCTGGCTGTATCTTCTTGCTCCTGCCAGCGCAGCAGCAGTTCCAGGCACATACGCCAGTCGTAGCGATTGATATTTCTATACACACTCAGCAAGCGATCTTTGCACTCACAGATCCAGAGTGCATGTAAATACTGTACCGTAGAAGAGATGGGGAACACAGAGAAACGTTTTTGCCCTTGTACTTCCTGTACAAAGCGAAAACTTTCCTCAAATTCGGTCTGCAAACGCTCAAATGCAGCCAGTTTTTGCTGCACCAGCTCCGGCACTTTGAGAGTAACAGTCATCATCGGCTCCTTTCCCGCGACCCGGAGGCCCCGGCCTGATTCAGGCCCGCTGTTTCCTCAGCCCTGGCCGGGGCGGACTTTTCCCCATGAACGGCCTGTCTGTAAGAAAAGCGTGTTCTCCACAGCCAGACCTGAAAAGCTCACGCACGCATATGTATAGTACGTCCCACACATTCTGGAAGTGACAGATTGCTCACCTCCCCACTTTGGGGGAGAACACAATCCCGCTTGCTGGCGATGTGGCCGTGCTGCTTCTCCTCTATACTCAGGGTAGTTAAAAATGACCCGAAAAGTGGGTCATTTATCACAACACTCTCTCACCTCTCTCCAGCCATAAGCTCACTGAACTGGCTCACCAGGACTTTGCTCGTGCATTGCTTTTTGTTCATCCTCTGTGTATTTGAGCTATTTTCCCCAGGGTCGAACTCCGGGCATATGCAACCAGCCTGTCCACTGTTTGATCACTAATATGCTCAAAACCATCACGACTACGAATGTGATCATCCGTATAGAAAGACCTTTATCCAGTCCTTCGGCGGTCCTGACATGCAAGAAGTTTACCGCAGAGTTGGTTAGCGTATGAGCGATCCAACAGGCCCAGAGATTATTGGTCTTCAAATAGAGGTATCCCCAGACAATGCCTAAAACGAGTTGCGGAACAAAGTTGCTTACCACGCCAAAGGCGACTTCGCTGGCTGTACTCAATTCGCCCATTTGATAGCTTTTCAGAACCCAGGGCAAATGCCATGAGGCGAACAGGAAAGCCTGAAGCCAGTTCGCTCCCGATAAAGAGAGTGTACTCCCAAACAGGTGGATCATTATGCCGCGAAACAGTCCTTCTTCCATGAAAGAATTGACGATATTGCCCACAAGTAGCCATAGAGCAAAGAACACCCCACCCGAAACAAGGGTTTTGGGATCAATGGCGGCAAATTGCAGAATCGGATGAGCTTTTTGTTGAATATGCAGGATAAATTCAACACCATACCCAACAGCCAGTGCGATGACTGTAATGCCTGCACCAGCCAGCAAACTCTGACCAATAAACTGAGAATGCAAGCCAATATCCTTCAACTGGTGTCCTGTCCCCCAGATAAAGAGCACAACCAGAATGAACCCCAATGACTTGGAAAGGATGATTTCGCCTAACCGTTCATCAAGGCGTAACACAAAAATATCGAGAAGTCTGAAGGCGAGAGCGATAAGCAAGAGTCCCAAACCGACAAGTATCGGGCTGTTTAACGATAGTTTCTGTAATGCAGTCATGAGAAACTCCTTCCCCAGCCTTGAGGACGCTGGCTTCCCCACGGGTCGCGGTTCATCCGCCGAAGGTGAGTCGGCTACAACCGCTGGCTCTGCTTTAATTTTAATGCATCGTTCATGATGTGCAACGTCCAGAGAGGGCGTTTTCCGCAGAAAAACCACAGCGGCATCCCGCATTGCCAGAAAATATGCTATAGTAATGCTAACATCGCATTATTATCGAGCGGAGACATCGACGTGAGCCTGTTACGCCAGGGGAAAGCTCTGGCCCTCAGCATCTATCTCGGCGAATCTGATCAGTGGCACGGCATGCCGCTCTACGTCGCTATTGTCCAGTTCCTGCGCGATCAGGGCTGTGCCGGTGCAACGGTCACGCGCGCTATCACCGGCTATGGCGCAGGCATGCGCCTGCACGAAAGCGGCCAGTTCCGCCTCTCTTCCGATGCCTCGCTTATCATTCAGGTGATCGACCAGCCTGAGCGGCTACACCGGCTCATTCCTCACGTACAGGAGATGCTCAGCGGCGGCCTGATGATATTGCACGAAGTCGAAGTGCTCAAATACACCCATGCGCGTCGCCGGGGTCTGCCCGCGAAACTCAAGGTGCGCCAGGTCATGGAAACGATGGTCACGACAGCCTCACCTGACACGCCTGTTTTTGCTGTTATCGACGCACTGCTGAGCGCACCGTTTCGCGTACTGCCCGTTGTTGATGAACAGCGCCGTTTGCAGGGAATTATCAGTACGGGCGACCTGATTACGGCCGGTGTGCTCCCTGTACGCCGGGGACTGGTCCGTGCTGCCCGCGAACTGGATGAACAGACGGCTGAGGCAGTTGAGGCGCCGCTGGTACAGGCCAGGCAGAGTTCGCGCACGGCACAAGATGTGATGAATCGCCAGGTACGTATCGTGCATCCTGACGATCCAGTACGCGAAGCTGCGCGGGTGATGCTTGAGAGCGGCGTGCGTCGCTTGCCAGTCATTGAACGCGACGGCACTCTTGCCGGCATGCTTACGCGTGCTGACCTGCTCCAGCTCATCATCTCCAGTCCTTTGATGAGTCCGCATGCCGCCAGCGCGACACAGCCGCTTCCCCGCACCGGTATGCTTCCCTCTTCCACACTTGCCCAGCAGCGCTCTATCACCGAGTATGTCAATCCTGATGTGGCAACTGTCGATATCGGGACCTCACTGGATGAGGTGATTGACGCTCTGCTGCTCTCTCCCATTGGACGTGTCATAGTCGTTGATGAGCAGCGGCGCGTCAAAGGAGTGATTAGCGATATTGATATGCTGGAACGGCTGCAAGCAGAACAACGCCCTTCGCTGCTCTCGCTCTTCACAAACCGGGCGCGTGATAAGTCCGGGCGCCCGGCAAGTGGCGCTTTGCGTGCGCGTTTCGGGCAGGGACAGGTGGCAGCCGATGTCATGAATAGCCAGGTCGTCATGGTGTCTGAAAACACATCGGTGCAGGAAGCAGTGGAGAAGATGATTGCAACGAAACGCAAAGTGCTGCCGGTCGTCGATACAGCAGGCCGTCTCACAGGTATCGTGGGGCGCTCCGATCTGCTGCGTGTCCTGCTAGGAGAGCCGGGAGATAACAAATAGCATGAACAGGAAACTATTTATGTCAAGCAGCGGAAAGCGTATTCGTATCTTCATAGGTGAGGCTGAGGAGTGGCAGGGCAGACCGTTGTACCGCGTGATCCTGGAACTGGTACAGCGGCACGGCGCGCGAGGTGCGACCGTCATTCGCGGCATTGAGGGCTTTGGCCCTTCGCACCACCTCTCAACTGATCGTTTGCCTGATATCGCTGAAAATCTCCCAATAATTATCGAAATTGTAGAAAGCGCCGAACGTACCGAGCAACTGCTTCCTCTGCTCGATCAGGTAGTGCAGCGCGGCATGATTACCGTCACGCCAGTCGAAATCATCGGTGCCTCCTGAAAACAAACAGAACAGAATAGGTTCTGTTCATCTATTTGCTTCGCTCACCCTGTGGCACCT
>JADBKA010000016.1 GCA_014896635.1 Ktedonobacteraceae bacterium | reverse complement strand
CTGATCATTCCTCTGGTGGCCCAGAAAGAACTGGTGGGCCTGCTCAATCTGGGACCGCGTCTGAGTGGACAAAAGTATTCACAGATTGATCGCTCGCTGCTTGATACGCTGGCGATGAACGTCGCCCCGGCATTGCGCGTCTCGCAGATGGTGCGCGAACAGCAGGCGCAGGTACGTGAGCGCGAACGTATTGAACAGGAGTTGCGTACAGCCCGTCATATTCAGCATGCGCTGCTGCCAAAAGAGGTGCCTGCGCTGCCCGGCTGGCAGATCGCGCAGCACTATCAGCCTGCCTGGGAAGTAGGCGGCGACTTCTACGATTTTCTCCTGTTCAGAGATGGACGACTGGGCCTGGTGATCGGTGATGTGGCAGGCAAAGGCATACCCGCCGCGCTGCTCATGGCAACCACGCGCAGTATGCTGCGCATGGCGGCGCAACGAACGGATTCACCCGGCGAGGTGCTGGCCCAGGTCAACGAATTACTGCTCGCCGACATGCCGCCAAATCTCTTTGTCACCTGTTTTTTGGCCATTCTCGATCCTGTTACCGGTACAATGCGTTTTGCCAACGCAGGCCAGAATCTCCCTTTCCGGCGCTCTCAGAGTGACGTCGTGGAATTGCGCGCGACCGGTATGCCGCTCGGTCTGCTACCGGCGATGCAATACGAGGAGCGTGAGGTTGTGCTGAATCCTGGCGAGAGCGTGCTCTTTTACAGTGATGGACTGGTGGAGGCGCACGACCAGCGACAGGAGATGTTTGGCTTGCCCCGCCTGGCGACGCTCATCGAGCGACAGGCAGGAGACAGTACACTGATTAATGCTCTGCTGAATGCACTGACCGCTTTCACCGGCAGTGAGTGGGAGCAGGAGGACGACATTACGCTGGTCGTGCTGCATCGAGCAGAGGAGGTCAGGCTCATGGAAACAGAGAAAGAGGACGGTCGGCGCCTGCTGGCGGAGTGGACAATGCCGAGCGAGGCCGGTGGTGAGCAGCAGGCGATGGAGCAGGTCGCCAACATTGCGCGCCCTCTGCCCTTCTCTATCGAACGACTTGCCAGCCTCAAAACGGCTGTGGCCGAGGCAGTAATGAACGCCATCGAACATGGCAATCACTACCAACCCGACAAGCTGGTGACGCTCCAGGTGCTGGCTGACCCGGCGGCAATCGTGGTGCGTGTGCGCGATGAGGGAGGACAGGAACAGCCGGGCGGAGAAACGCTCAACTCTGAAATTCCTCCCCCCGATCTTGAAGCCAAGCTGGCAGGGCGAGAAACACCGCGCGGCTGGGGACTCTTTCTGATCAAACATCTGGTAGACGAACTGCACGTGGAGAGTGATAGGTACTCTCATACGGTCGAGATGATCATGCACTTTGATCCGGTACTCAATAAAGAGCAGAGTAGAGTATGAATCATTCATGATGGTCAAAATGGCATGGAGAAATGGACTGATAGCAACAGAGCAGGAGGCAATACTATGTCACAGGCAAAGGTTGTCGTGAACGTTCGTACGATTGATACAACAGCCAGTATCATTGATATTGAAGGCGACCTCTCGGCAGCGGCGGAAACCATTCTGATGGATGCCTATGCACGGGCCAGTACCCCGACCACGCGCTTCATCATCTTAAACTTTGCCCGGCTGGCATATATGAATAGTAGCGGCATTGGACTGCTGGTGACGCTGCTGATCCGCATAAACCGCCAGCGACAGCAACTGCTCTGCTGCGGCCTGAGCGAGCATTACAGACACATCTTTGATCTGACGCGCCTGAGCGATGTGATCAGGACGTACCCTGCTGAGCAAGAGGCATTGAGAGCGGCACACGCGCTCTGATGCTCTTTTGTACTGCTCGCTGAGTAGTAAGGAAGCGATAATCAGCCCTTGAAAGGAGCAAGCGAATGACGACTGCATCACCTCTGCCCGAAGGCGAGCGACAAGCCAGTGATGTTGCCAACTGGGCGCAGCGGGTCTCCGACCTGGAATTGTCGAGGGTGCCGACTGGCGCACTTAATCTGAACGTCGAGGGACGGCTGGCAGTCGGACCGTTACAGGGATTCGGCCAGCTCTGGCAAAAGACCTACCGTATACAGTTGCCAGATGTGGAACTGACTCCGGTTGAAGTTATGCAGATCTGGAAGCAAAACTTCACAAAGTTCCTGCCACCGAACACGCGCTTCTTTCCGGTAGAGCGTCGTGTCGCGCCTGGCGAGATCCTGCTCATTAACGACTCGATGACTGGCATGCCGGTTTCGACAGGCGTTGTGGTGCTCTATGCTGATGAGGAGTCATTTACGGTGATGACGCCACAGGGACACCCGGAGTCAGGCTGGAACACTTTCAGCACGGCCCTGGTCGATGGCTGCCTGGTCTGCCAGATCCAGTCGATGGCGCGCGCCAACGATCCCATCTACGAGCTAGGCTTTCATCTGTGGGCTTCGCGTGTGCAGGAGCGAATCTGGGTCTATGTCCTCGAAGCCCTGGCGACTCATTTTCAGGTGCAAGGGCAGCAGGTGACAATCTCGAAGGTGTGCATTGATCCGCGTCTCCAGTGGTCGGAAGCCAGAAATATCTGGCATAACGCGGCGCTGCGCACGATGTTCTACACCTGCCTGGCACCGCTGCGCTGGCTCAGACGTAAGTTCTCTCCACAGTGAAGCAAAGCGCCGCATAGAGCTGGCAACGGCCCGACCTGGAATCGGTGCTTACCGGGTGATCCTGTCCGTGTCTTCCTTTCAGGTCAGGATCGCTCTTTCCGTGTGCGGAACCACTCCACCGTCGTGTGGATGGCCTCTGGCAGGGGTGTGGCATGATTACCAAAGGTGCGCTCGAAGCGTGAGTGATTGACGATAAACGGCTCTTCAAACTCATAGAGCATCTCGGCCACCTCACGTAACATAGGATTGAACAGTGCCAGTGTCTTGAGTATAAAGCTGGGGATTGCCTGGATGCGAGCTGAGTAGCCGGTTTCCTGGTAGATCATGTTGATGAAGGCGCGCGTTGTCAGCGTCTGCGCGCTGGGTAAATGCCATGCCTGGCCCAGTGCTTCGTCGTGCTCGCCCAGAATGACGAGTCCTCTAGCGATATCCGGGACATAGGTGTAGGTGTGCGGCAGATCGGGATTGCCCACTACCTGGGCGGCCTTGCCGGCCAGTGCGGGGAGAAAGACGCGATCACCCATCGCCGAGGTCAGCGCATAAGGCCCGAAGAAGTCAGAGGCCCGCCCGCTAGCGACGCGCACTTTGCCGCTCTGATGCGCTGCCAGTAGTTCTTGCGCCATTTGCGCGCGTACACGACCTTTGCGTGTCGTCGCCGCATAAGGCAGATCTTCAGTCAGCGGTCGGCCCTGCGTGGGTCCATACATGTACACGTTCTCCATTGCGATCAGCTTCGCCCCCGCGCTGGCCGCCCCTTCGACGATGCCAGCCTGCAAAGGCGGAAACAACTCAGGCCACTGCGTATAAGGAACATTGGCGCAGTTGTAGACGACGGCTGCTCCCCTGCATACTTCGCGGGTAAAAGCCGGGTCGGTGGCATCGCCCTGCACCAGCTCTACGCCTTCTGGCACGTCGATTTTCGCCCGCCTGTTCACGATACGCACGCGGTGTCCGCGCTCCAGCAGCTCTTGCATGACGGCGTGGCCTACCGGACCCGTGCCAAAAACGATATGCAGTGCTTCAGTATTTTGCATTGTTGTGTCCTTTCACTGCGAGGACTCTTCTATTTAAACGTCTTAACCATATACGCACGAAAAATCTTTGTCAATCAGCACTGGAATGGCTGATCAGTTTGAGCAGGTTTTTCACCTCTGAGCGGTAGTATGCATCAACGTTACCAATAACAGGTTGTAGATGATGAAATAATTCGAGCATGATAATGCCATGAATGCGTGACCAGCCGACTATGGTCAGATAGAGAGACAGAGGTGACAGGTCATATTTCTCACGCGCAATGCTCTCTTCCAGTTTCGCCTCTATTGCCGGTGGGATAGAATAACGTGCTGGTGAGAGCGTGTCAGCGTTTTTCCCCAGCAGTTGTGCGACCAGCGGGCCAATGATACGCACTCCACGTTCAGCGGCGGGTACGGTCAGCTCACGGGGAGCTTCGTAGCCGGGGATAGGATTGCCGTAGATCAACTGGAAATCGGTGGGATGTGCCAGCGCCCAGTGGCGATATGCCAGGAGCACCTTTATCAGCTGCTCCTCAGCCGGTTCATCTTTTGCCTGCTCGCGTGTCTCCTGCAATGTATTGGCCAGCGCATTGAAAGCATCGACGATCAGTGCAGTGATCAGTTCGTCGCGGCTGGCAAAGTAGTGGTAAAGAGCAGAAGCCGTTAAACCCATCTCGCGCGCGATCAGGCGCGTGGTGATACCTTCCGTACCACGCTCTGCCATCAGGCGACGGGCCGTCTCTTTGATTTCTTCGCGGATCGTCGCATGCTGTCTCTCCCGACGTGTCTGTGCCATTGCGATGTCTCCTGACTGCTGATATATAACAATGTTAATTTTATAGAACACCGTTAAAATTATTATAACATGTTCAAATACTCTCTGTCAAACGCTGGCATGGGGGAATTTCACGAACAGAGTTGACAAAAAGGGGAGATCCACAGGGGCTGCGGCCCTATAGGTGCGAACTGAACGGAAAGGGGAGGTCCAGGAGGGCCGACGCCTTCCTGGCGGGGGGGACGGGGGTGTCCCCCGAAAAACCTCTTTTCTCCTTTCAAGGAAGGGAGAGAAAGGCAGGGGAACCGCCTTAAGTTCGCACTTATGGGCTGCGGCCCTGTGGATCGCTCGTGTGCGCTCTTGTCAGAAGAGGTGGGATGTGGGAGGCGGAATGGGAAGAACCCAGATTCTCGCTATGCTTGCGGCGTGCCAGCAGCTTGCTCTGCTGGTAGCGCCGATACTGCTTGCGCTGGTTCAGTGCGCTCTATGGAAGTTGTGAGGTTACGCCAGTCGCCTCGCCACAGCAGTACAATGCCCAGAATGATCAGCAGCGCATTCGCCCATATGCCGGCTATGGGTCCGAGTCCCGCGATCATGCTGAGCGAGTCGCGTATGCCATCGTAGGCCGCGTGATAGACAGTGGAAACAGCCAGGCTCTGAGTGCGCGTCCAGATGTAGGCGAAAACGACGCCGTGACAGACCGCCGGTATGATGCTGAGAAGCGTAACTGCCGCTACCGTCGTGGCTATGGAGAGAGCGACCGGGAGATGAGCGACCCTTGCTTCGGCGATACCCACCGTCACGGCCCCACCTGCGACCAGGGGGAGATGCCAGGCCCACCAGATGAGCGAGTGAAGCAGCACTGCCCGGCGCGTGCTCATGCGTTGAGCAAGCCTGGGCAGCATGTAACCACGCCAGCCGAACTCCTCACCAAAACCTGGTATGAGTACGACAACTGGAAGTGCAAACAACCAGATGAGCGAAAGCAAAGTGAAGTCTTTCGGCAGTTTCAGCGTGCCTGCCGCAAGGTCGATGCCCGTCGGCACCAGCCAGAGCAATGCCGCCAGGCCAATCACTGCCAGGTAATAGCGCGGCCTACCCCAGCTCCAGCCGGCTCCGGCGAAGCCATCTCGGAAAACAAAGCGCCCGGCGATATACGTGCCTACCGTAACCATAATCATCGCGGTGGAATTTAACACAAAGACCGCTGGCAGATTCGTCCTGCCCCAGAGGATGCTGGCGAACTGAAACGGCCATGAGAGACCGAAGACGATCAGTAGGTACAGGACGAGCGAGAAAGGCCGTACCCGAGCAGATTCGATTTGTTCGTGCATGTTATTGCTCCTTTTCGTGCTGATGCTCCTTTTCTTGCAAATTTTGCTGAAAGGCAGCCATACGTTTCCAATATTCCGCGAAAGCCTGTCTGCCGCGTGGCGTAATACGATAGCTCGTCGCCGGTACCTTGCCTTTGTGGTACTTGCGAATCTCGATGTAGCCTGCCTCTTCAAGGTTAGATGCCTGTCGGCTTAGATTCCCTTTCGTCAGTCCTGTGACCGTCTCAAGAAACTTGAAATCGACCTCATCGGCCCGGTTGAGTGCCGCCAGGATGACAAGCCGGGCCGGCTCGTGAATGATACGGTCAAGTTCGAGCATCTGCCGCAGATCATCGCCTGTAGAGGACGTGTCGGGCGCCTGCGTCTTATCAGTTGTTGTCATGACTCCTGTACCATCCACTGAGCCTGGAGACGTATCGCCAGTGCGCGAAACTTGCGATGCTCGTCGATTCCTTTGAGCAGCATAAGCACGGAGAAAAACGCCGCCCATGAGCCATAGAGCAGTCCGTATGCTCCGCCGGCACTGGTGACGGCGCAGGCACAGAGCAGAAAAATGCCTACGGTGAACTCGTTAGGAGTACGCAGGTAGCGCCAGGCAATCCAGGGCATTACCGCGCAAAAAAGCAGGTACAACCAGCCTGAAGGCTCGCGCAGGCCACCAAGCCAGATGAAAGCAACTCCTACACCCACGCAGATCAGCGCGGTGAAGGCGATACTCCCCGTATGCCACCTGCGCGCCTGAGGCGTCCAGACTTCCTGTGCCTCACCGAACACGCGATAGAACCGTCTGCGAATAAACTCCTTGCCGACCAGCCAGGTCAGCGTCAATCCAATGGTGAGCAGAGCGGTCAGCAAACCAGGACCAATCAGGCCGTTGACAAGGTAAATCGCCAGTCCCACTACACCCCCCAGCACATTCCCCAGGCCATTCTTGCTCTGCGAGTAGCTGGCATACTCCTGCGTCAACTGCTGCACCTCGTCGATGGTGCGCAAAGCACTGCTATTCATAATCACAATCTCCAGAAAGTCAACTGGTTTATATTGTAAACTTGTTTATAATTTACCATAGTGAAGGATCGTTGTCAAGCCCCGGGTAGCCGCACTTTCAGCCTGCCTACCTCTTGACCCATACCCAGGGGGTGTGGTATAGTAGGTGTGCCGGCTGGAGGGCCTGGCGCAGTCACGCAGATGAAAGAAAGGGATTGGATAACGCATGCAGGAAGACCGTCGTAAAGATGTCTTGAAACGACTCTCTTATATAGAAGGCCATGTGGCTGGTATCCGCAAGATGGTGGAAGAGGACAAGTATTGCGTTGACATCTTGCGCCAGACCTACGCTGTGCGCAAGTCGCTGGAGAAGCTGGAGCGGATCGTGCTAGAGGGCCATTTGCAGACCTGTGTGCCGGAAGGCATCAAGGGGAACCGTGAAGAAGAGGTGATCCGCGAGCTGGTCCAGTTGTATGACATTGCCGGTAATCGCTAATTGTCGCATAAGGAGTTTTAAGATGGTAGATACTCAGGATGTTGTGCTGTCAGTACCTGATGTGAGTTGTGAGCATTGTGTGAAAGCGGTTGGTAGCGCGGTGGGTGGTCTGCCCGGTGTGGAGAATGTGCGGACCGACCTTCAGACGAAAACGGTGCATGTACGATTTCATCCGGCTCAGGTCTCGCTGCAACAGATCGAGAGCGCCCTCGACGAGGCCGGTTATAGCGTTGCGAAATAGCTCGCACTCTCGTAGATAAATAGCTACTTTGACCAGAACAACGAGTGATAATCCAGAAGCTTTTGGGATTACCGCTCGTTGTTTCTTTGTAGATGGCTGATACTCCCTTGCGTTCAGATGGGCAAGATGCGCAAGCATCTTGCCCGTCCCCCCACCGGCGGGACGGATCTCGACGGCTATCAAGATTTCATCCCATATTGCTTTCAGAGAAGCAACATGGGATGAGGTGCGAAGAGAGCTACTGCTGTGCGTTCAGGGAAGTGTTTTGTCCGCCTGTACTCACCGGGTGAGTCGTGATATCTGGCTCTCCGCGAGTTTGTGGCGGGGCGGCTACGGGAATCTTCCCGCGTGTATTGACGATCAGCACCCCGATAATCACGACCAGCCCGCCGCCCAGTTCCAGCCAGGTTGGGATCTCGTTTAACCAGACCAGGGAGATCAGTAGCGCGAGCACCGGCGAGATATTCAGGAAGCTGGTAGCGATGGAAGCCGGCATACGCGACAGAGTAAAAGCCCAGGTCACATAGGCGATAGCCGCCGGGAAAATACCCAGGTAGACGATAGAGAGCGTGGACGGCAGAGGAGCCAGCGGTATCTGTTGTATCATCTCCGGCGTGAAGACCAGCGTAAAGAAGGTGCCGGTCCACATCGTATAGGCGGCAAGTTGGAGAGCGTTATATTTCCGCATATAGCGTTTTTGTGCGATGAAATAAAAACTTTCAGAAAGTGAAGCCAGCAGCACCAGCAGCGCACCGGGCGTGAAGCTGAAGCCGCCGCCACTACCGGAGGAGATAAGCGCAACGCCCAGAAAGCTGATAATGATGCCGAGCCATCCCCACACGCTGAGGCGTTCCTTCAAGAAGAACAGCGCCAGCAGTGCAGTGAAGCAGGGAACGGATGCGACCAGAAAGCTGGCGGTGCCGGCGGAGACGCTCAGTTCGCCAAATGTCAGGCTGACCTGGTAGCCTGTGATACCAATAAGACCGAGCAGGAACATGGCGGGCAGATCACGCAGATCCGGCAGGCGCATGTGGGTAATCAGTGCGTAGATCAGCAGGGCGGCAGAGGCGATGAGGAAACGAAAAAGCACGAGTGCTCCCGCAGAGTAGCCTTGCAGGCCGGCACGAATACCGGCGAAGGCCGAGGCCCAGAAAAGCAACGTGATCGTGAGCGAAAGCGCGGCCCGGCCATCGAAGCGCCGCGCCTGGGACGTGCGGGAAGAGGCATCTGACATGAGTTGCTAGTCCTTTCTATGCAGAGCGAGGGGATAATCGCTCCCCCATTCTCGATAGAGAGAACAATAGCAACAGGGGACAGCATTCCCCCTGCCTTCCCGGGTCGTTCACGCGAATGGGAGAATCCCGCGACTCTCGAAAGCAAAAGGCGGCAGGGTAAATCAGCGTAGTGTGCTGCCGCACTCGCAGCAGAAGCGTGCTTCCTCAATTTCTGGCAGAAGTGCATGGCATTGCGGACACGCCTTCGCCAACGGTGTTCCGCAGTACATGCAATATTTCCAGCCGGCCTGCACAGTAGAGTGACAGGCCGGGCAGAGCCGCGCCTGGGTCAGGATGCTATCTTCAAGCACGACACGCTGTCTGAAGCGGGTAGGATGTAGCAGGACCTGGGCAAGATTGCCGGGATGCTCGGTGGCAGCAATGACTACCAGCGGCGGGTGAAATTCTCGTCTATCCATCTCAACCAGTATCTGATTGAGCCACTGCTGCCGTTCTTGCTCTGAAGGCAACCGATCGAGGGCCTCAAAATCGTCGAGCAGGAGCACGCAAGGCGCAACCTCGCGGGCCTGGTCGAAGAGATATCTGATCATGGCGCGCCCGCTGTGAGCAATATCTTTGTGAGCGAGCAGGCGCTGCTCTTCGTCGGAAAGGTCGAAATCCTCAAGCTGCACACTGCCACAGGCAAGTGCCTTGAGCATATCGGCAAGCGTGGAGAGAGAGAGGGAGAGCAGCGGAACAGCCGCTTCGCCAGCAAGCGCACGTGTCATCTGTGGTCTATTGCGGCGGGGACTGCCAACGAGCAGGGAGCCATAGAGATAATCTTTTGTCCGGTAGCGGGCTGCTCTGGGTATGCTGAGAAAAGTGACGGCTTCTTGCAAAAGGTGCCTGGCGTTGTCTTCGCCCTTAATATCGGTGAAGAGCGTCGTAGGGCGCTCGAAGCTACGCAGGATCTGTAAAGCGCGCCTGTTGTCCAGATCTACCACGCTTTGCTCGCGTATTCTGGAATGGATGAACTGTTCCATCGCGCTGCTGTAATTGCGCCCTGTACTTTCAATGACTGGAGCCGGGATGATCCCTTCGTTCGGGTCAGGCAGGAGAAGGGCGAGGAGTGGCTGGATGCGCGGGTGCGGCAGGGTTCCTAGCAGGAGGTGTTCCGGCATGAGGGCTGGAGCGTGCAAAGATGTTGCAAAAGAAATAGCCCGCTCGACGCAGTTTTGTGCCTCCTGTGAGAGTGGAAGCGGGCTTGCGGGTGTCTGCTCTGTGCCGGGGGAAAGAGCAAAAATCTGGGCTGCCTGTGTGCGCATTGTCTGCCAGTTTATGCCGAGATGGTGTAGTACCTTCCTGACCCCGCTATGGCCTTGCCAAATAGTGCCGAGCAGGAGCAGCTCTGGTGATATCTCTGTCGCTTGCAGGCGAGCCGCTTCCTGTTGTGCCCGGTGCAAGACATCCTGTGTTGCTGGTGCGGGCTGGTCAATCGCCTGTATGCGTATTTCGCTGGTAATGGTGGTCATGATATGCACCTTCGCATGATCGGGAATCGCTGACATTCAAGAAAAGTATGCCCGTTTCTACAGGAGCAATGTTGGCCGGTGCCATCTACATAGTATCTTAATCACCTCCCAAACTCAAACTCAAGAGGAAGCTGATCTGTCCTGCCAATGATATAATAGTGGATGTCAATAAGGTCAAAGGTTTCTGAGGAAGGGCCATCTCTTGTATGTCTGAATTATATCACTGCTGGTATCCGCTACAAATTCGCTTCAGGGATCTCGATCCACTGGCGCATGTGAACAACAGCGTCTATTTTATCTACTTTGAGGAAGCACGCAGCCACTATTTTGACCAGCTCTCTCCCTGGTTAACGCAATGGCCGTCGGCGCAGGAGCACCAGGAGCCTGAGGAAGAAGTACCCGCCTTTGATGGCGATGAGTCGCCCAATCCACGTATCCAGACGGGACCGCGCGGACACCACTACGGTATGCTTGTCAAAGAAGTGACCTGCACCTATCATCTCCCCTTGATTCGTTCAGATCAGGCCGAGGTCGGAGTGAGAGTCTCACACATCGGTCGCACCAGCTTTATCATGGAGCACCAGATCCGCGATATCCACGATCATCAGCGCATCTTCGCTACCGGCAGGTCGGTAATGGTCTGGGCAAACTACTACACCGGTCGCTCACATCCTGTACCGCTTTCCTTGCGCTACGCTTTTGAGCAGATGGAAAAGCAGAGTTTTACTGAACCTGGTAAGAAGGCGTAATGGCGTGCGGCGTAGCAGGAGCAGCCTCTCGACAAAAACACTTCTCCCATGTGATTGCAGTGGAGAGTCAATGCTTTTCCACTGAGATAGCTTTTGCGATTCCATAGATACTTGAAAACTTGCTGAAAACGGCTGAAAATTTTACACAGTTCCAGAAAGGCTGGAAAGGCATCTCTCGTTGTGTCCTTTTCCAGTATAGGACGAGCAAGTGTCAGTCGTCAGAAGCCGGAGACTTCTTAGCGGCGCTCTGCGTCGATGACGCTCGATCTATAGCTGAAATGCAAGATATTTATGGATAATTTATTTAATAGTGAAATGGAGGTAGAAGTTGTAGGTATATATAGGGAGGACAATGTTGGTAATGATACTATTACTGCTATTTCTATGGTAGAATATAAGTTTGGAGAGGTAGAGTGATGAGACCCTGTTCATCGGATGTAACTTTGCGGAATGGTTAGGCGTTCCTACAGCGTAGACAGTTCACTGGCAGGAGGAAGGCCAAATAGCAGATCATTCTGCATTATACGATATTAAAGTAATTGTTGTATGAGTGATGAAGGAGGGAAAGGTGAAAATTGCGCATATTGCTCCGGCCTGGATTGCAGTTCCGCCTGAGCATTATGGTGGTACGGAAGTGGTACTCCATAATCTGGTGGAGGAACAGAGGGTACTGGGACACGATGTAACGTTGCTCGCGCCCGGCGATGCCAGGACAACTGCGAAGCTGGTCTCTTTTTATCCTCAGAGCCTGCTCAAAGAGGGTAGGCCCTGGTCTGCTCATCTGAAAGCCTTCTATCACCTGTTTAAATCGGTCGAGTATGTAAAAGAGCACGATTTTGATATTGTGCATACACATTTGTCCTCAGCGGCTGATATGTATATTTTCCCACTTACCGCACGTCTTGCAATACCGCATATTATGACGCTGCATAGCCGCTTTCCTTTTGACCGCGTGGATAACTGGGTGGGAGATGCTGATAAATTCTTTATGGAGTGGGCGATATCGGTGCCGATGGTAGCGATTAGCCAGTGTGCGCGTGAGAAGGTGCCGTATCCCCTTAATTTCGTCGGTGTGGTGCATCACGGATTGCCTACGCATCTCTTTGCTCCAGTGGTAGAGCGGCCCGAAGATTTCTTTGTCTGGCTGGGGCGCTTTATGCCTGAGAAAGGTGCGCACCTGGCAATTCAGGCCGCCCGGCGGGCAGGAATACGGCTGATTCTGGCTGGTGTGATTGACAATCATGTGCGGACCTCGGTGGAGTATTTTGAGAGTCAGATCGAGCCTTTCCTTGATCATGAGCAGGTGAAGTATATTGGCCCGGTGAATATGGAGCAGAAGGTTCATCTGCTGAGCCGTGCGCGCGGCCTCTTGAATCCGATAGAGTGGGAAGAGCCGTTTGGTGTCGTGATGATCGAAGCGATGGCTGCCGGTTGTCCAGTCATTTCTTTTGCGCGCGGCTCTGCTCCTGAGATTGTCGTGCATGGTAGGAGCGGCTTCCTGGTCCATGATGTAGATGAGATGATCTCTTCTCTATTGCGCGTTGATGCGCTGGATCGTGCAGTTGTGCGCGCGCATGTTGAGGAGCATTTTTCGGTACGGGCGATGGCTGAGAAGTATCTCGCGCTGTATAAAAAGGTGAGGGCGATGAAACTGCTCGGTATCTCATCCAGTGTGTCCACTGTGCAGCGTCCATCGTGGCTGCCGGTTGTGCTCAACAGGAGTGAAGCTGCTGACAGGCGTTTCCTGGTGACTGCCGGGGAGCAAGGAGAAGACCGCAAAAATGTATTGGCAAAGCTAGACAACCTGTAAGAGAAAGAGAATTTGCATTAACAAAGCGCACGGCTACTTTGCTACCGTTGCTGTCTGACAGGGATCGGACAAACGATCAGGAAACCGGGAGCGAGTGATCTGACGCCCCTCGACTATCCAGGTTTTTCCACCAGGAGAAGGCAGGACGAGCAAGCTAACGTGATCTATAGTATAATGCATGCAATCGCTGTCAGTGGAGGGAGCGAGACTTGATCCTGGTATTGAAACGATGCGGGGTCCCGGCATCTGATAGACAGATGCGTTGATCATGCGGTGGAACTCACTGAGGAGCTGACTATGCTGCATCCGGTACGCCGATCTCTCCTGGTTCAACTGTTAAGCGTCTATCTCCTCTTTGTTATGATTGTCCTGATTGGCGGTGCGGGGGTCAACACAGTGGTTGAGCAACGACTGCGTAATGATGCGCAGGCATCAGATCAGGCGCTGGCGCAGGAGATTGCGCTGGAGACTGGCTTGCATTTGCGCAACGCCGAAGTTTCGCTCATTGCGCTGGGGAAGTTGCTAGCGCAGGCATCCACACCTGAAGCTGTGCAGCGCAGGCTTCAGGCTTTCCAGGCCACGCATAGCGGAGTAGATCATGTCTACTGGCTCGACCCGATAGGGGTGATGCGCGTCTACTGGCCGCCGGGCATAGCAGGCCCGTCTGGTCAGACGGGTCAGACTGAGCAAGGAGCAGCCTTCTCGCCGCCTGGCGTGGTTCAGCGCGCCCGGCTGTCTACCGGACCAGTTTTCGAGGTGGGCATTGCAGCCAGCACAACCATCAATGCGGGGGTCATTCTGGCCGTGCCGGTTCGCACGCCCGACGGAGAGTTAAGCGGTATTGTCGCTGCCAGCCTCTCGCTTGTTGATCTCAGCGTACCACTGAAAACGGTGGTTGAGGCTCAGCAGCACCAGGGTCACCGCCTCATGATCAGCGTGATTGACAACCAGGGCGTGCTGGTTGCCACGCCTGAGCATCAGCGTATCTTACAGACGGTCCTGGATGAGTTGCCGGGGGCCAGACATGCTCTCCAGAATCGAGTTGTCTCGCGCCTGGGCGTTGGCGCTGACGGCCAGGAATGGCTATTCAGTGCTGTGCCTGTTTCTCAGCTTAACTGGGCTGTCATCGTGCAGCGGCCTGCTGCCGAGGCGTTGGCAGCCATCGAGCAGTTTCATCTCTGGCTGCTGACAACCGCGCTGCTCTTCACCATTGGGGGTCTGCTGTTCTGGCTTCTGCTCCTGCTGCGGGTGATTCGCCCGCTGCATACGCTTGCTATCCAGCATCAAGAACTGCCAGCTTCTGAGCAGGCGATTCCGCACGCGACCAGGATGCTTGCCGCGCGTGTTGATGAAGTTGGGGATCTGGCGCGTTCGCTTATTCGCCTGGAACGCGACGGGCTGGCAAAACTTGGTGAGCTACGAACGCTGCTGGAAACATCGAATGCGGTCGTGCGCTCATTTGAGCCGCTGGCAGTCGTACGGAAGATCATTCGTGAGGCGCAGCGACTGGTAGACGTGCAGGCTGCAGCAGTCCTTCTGCCAGATGAGCAGGGAACGTTGCGTGTGCTGGTCAGCGACGGCCATAGCGAGCACTACAACCAGATGCTCGCCCTTTCCCCTGAGAATGCCGGTTCATCTGCTGTACTCGCGCTGCGCAATGGCAGGCCGGTCCAGAAACTGCTTATAGCCGACCAGCCGCGGCCATCGCTCTCCTATGAGGAAGGATTCCGCGCGGTCCTGGCCATCCCGATCATTAGCCGGCATGCTGGAAACGTGGTATTGCTCGTCCACCGTACCATGCCGCAACCTTTCAGTCAGAATGAAATCGACCTGCTGCTCACCTTCGCCAACTATGCGACGCTGGCCTGGGAGCATGCAGTGCTCTATGAACGCAGTGACGAGCGGCTGCACCGGGTCGCTCAGGAGAATGAGCGGCTTTACCGGCAGGCTCAGGAGGAGAAGCAGCGGCTGGAAGCGATCATGAGTAGTATGAGCGACGGGCTGGTGCTGACGGACACCGCTGGCATAGTGCTCTACGCCAATCCTGGTACCGGCGTCCTGACCGGCCTGAACGCCGAAGCATTGGAGCGCCATCCCATCGGCGTGCTCTACCAGACCCTCCATTTAATGGCAATCAATCCGGTGGACGATCAACAGGCCCTGATGCGACTCGAAACCGGTGATAGAGCGCAGGCAGTCGTCGAAATCGCCCGGCACGGGCGGCGTCTTGCTCTCCATCTGCGCCTGTTTGCTGTAGGTGATCCGTCGGGACAGACTATCGGTCGAGGTCTACTTTTGCGTGATGTGACGCGCGAACGCGAGATTGATGAGTTTAAAACAACGCTCCTGGCGGCAGTGGGCCACGAATTGCGTACGCCGCTGGCGGCGATCAAGGGCTACGCTTCGACGCTGCTCCAGGAAGATGTCACCTGGTCATCTGACGAGCAGCGCTATTTCTTGCGTACCATCAGCAGTGAAGCAGATCAACTGGCACAGCTTGTCAGTAATCTGCTCGACCTCTCGCGCCAGCAGGCCGGACTACTGCTGCTGAAGCGGACTCCCACCAGGGTACGGGATCTTGTGGCGAAGGTCATCAGCCAGACTGGTCCCATACAGGCGCGCTTCGTCATCCATATTCCTGATGATATTCCCGCCGTCGATGTGGACAGCGCACGCATAGAGGTTGTGCTGCGTAATCTGGTCGCCAATGCGCTGGCGTATGGTGAAGGGGAAATAAACATCGTGGCCGGCAGGCGGGATGATACCGTTGCCATTACCATCAGGGATAACGGGCCGGGCATTGCGCCAGACGAACTGCCGCACATCTTTGAGCGTTTCTACCGCGCGCGCTCTGGCCGCTCTGGCCGGCGGCGCTCAGAAGGCACTGGCCTCGGACTGGCTATTTGTAAAGCCTTTGTGGAAGCGCATGGCGGCACTATCCAGGCCGAAAGTGATGCGCGGGGGACTGCTATCACGTTCACGCTACCACTGGCCTGTTCCTCTTTGACTATAACGTCTGCCAGCGGGGTACAGGAACAGGAACAGAAATCATTGTAAAAAACTGGAGAGGCAAATGAAAGGACAACGCATTCTGCTGGCTGAAGACGAGATGGCGTTGCGCGACTTTGTGAGCCGGAACCTGCGTGCGCGTGGCTTTGAAGTGCTAGAGGCGAATAATGGCCTGGAAGCGATAGCTCTATGGCAACAGGGAGATCCGCACCTGTTGATCCTGGACATTATGATGCCGCGTATGGACGGGCTTGAAGTCTGTCAGCGTGTACGTGAGCACTCTACTGTTCCAATCATTGTCCTGACAGCGCTGGATGCTGAGAGCGATAAAGTGGCAGCGCTTGACCTGGGCGCTGACGATTACCTGACAAAGCCGTTCGGAGTAGAAGAACTGCTGGCGCGTGTACGGGCTGTGCTGCGCCGCGCGCACTGGGGGACAGCGCCGCCTGGAGAGGGCGTCAGGCGTTTTGGCGAACTGGAGATCGATGCCGGCAGCCATATTGTGCGCTTGCGCGGAACAGAGGTCCGGCTTTCGCCCACCGAGTTCGCCCTGTTGCTGCAACTTGCTACGCATGCGGGAAAGGTACTGACCCATCGTATGCTGCTCCAGAGCATCTGGGGTCCTGAATATGGGGGCGAAGCCGAATATCTGCGTGTCTATATCAATCGCTTACGGCATAAGCTGGAAGCCGATCCTGCCAATCCTCGCTATCTGCTGACCGAACCTGGTGTTGGCTATCGCTTCGCCTTGCCGGCAACGGGAGCGGGGCGCAGGCATTCTTCTCCACCTCAAAATCCCGATCACTAGAGAGATTCCCGCGCCCTTTTTTGTATGAGGAGATGGCTCCGCTCTGTGTTAGCTGGCTTTCGCTACGAACTCGTTCGTATAGGTTGCGCCGAGGTCGATCTGTTTCCCCTGGACGCTCTGATTAGTCTGCTGCTCGATAGTAAGCACCGACTGCGGGCCACCGTCGGGCATCTTGCCGTCAGGACTGAAGATGGCAAGCTGGTTCTGTAATGCAGTAATATAGAGGTCTTTATTGCCTGCATAATAGTCAGCCGGCATCTTCGCGGCGATCTGCTCAGCAGTATGGGTATGAATCCACTTCAGCGTTTTGACGTAGGCATTCACCAGCTTCTGCACAGTGTCTTTGTGGCTGGCGACATAATCGTTGCTCATAAAGACGCAGATGAATGGATATGGCCCGCCAAGCGCAGCCTGGGTGGACTGCGGTGTGCGCAGATCAACCAGGACTTTGCCGACACCGGTTGACATCACGCGCGAGATCGTTGGTTCAGTCGTCATGCCCGCATCAATGCGCCCCTGCTGCATCGCTGCGATGAATGTATCGCCGGCGCCCACAGGCAGATAGTGTGCCTCGTTCTGCGCGATTCCAGCATTATGGAGCAGTGCAATGGTCAGCGTGTGCGTTCCTGAACCGAGTTCTGTCACACCCAGGTTCTTCCCTTTGAGATCTTTGACCGACTGAATCTGGTTCGCTACTTTGCTGGAGACAACCTCGGCCTCACCGGGAGCGATATCCAGTTGCACCACACACTCCATTTTCTTGCCTGCTGCCTGAAGCTCTATCGTGTGATTATATGAGCCTGAGCCAGCATCGACCTGGCCTGCCAGCACCGCGTTTTCAGACGACTGACCCGATGACTCATCAATGAGCGTCACGCTGAGGCCCTCCTGATCAAAATATCCCAGTTGCTTCGTGAGCATATTTGGCAAATAGATCTGCTTGTTCAGCCCTCCTACCATGATCTTGAGGGGGATTTTGCCACCCCCACTGCTCGCGCTGCTCCCGCTTCCCCCGTTGCCGGTGCCGCCACATGCGCTGAGTACAAGCACGAGCACAATACTGATACACAGAAAAAATCGCTGTCTCCACATGTGCATAATTGCTTCTCCTCTCCTTCAAGTAATGTAAATGTAACAGCGTGCAGTTGTTAGAGCGTGGCGTCCCTGATAGTATTGGGTCGCCATTTGATCAGCCAATTTTCCAGCATAGTCACAAGCGCCTCGGTCAGCAGCGCGACGACCGCCAGAATCGTCATGGCTGCGAAAACGCCGTTCGCATTGAAAATCCCTTGCGCCGTTTGAATCAGCAGGCCCAGGCCCTGTGTCGAGCCGAGAAACTCACCGACCACCGCACCAACCAGCGCAAAGCTGAAACTTGTATGCAGGCTGGCGATAATCCATGACAGCGCCGAGGGGATAATGACTGCGATAGCAAGCTGCTGCTGATTCGCTCCCAGAATGCGGGCGTTTGCCAGCAGGTTACGGTCAACCTCGCGCACGCCCTGGAACGCATTGAAAAAGACGATAAAGAAGACCAGGACGACTGCCAGCGCCACTTTCGACTGCATCCCCAGGCCCAGGCCGATCACAAAGATTGAGCCGAGGACCACGCGCGGAATCGAGTTAGCAGCTTGAATATACGGGCCGAGAATGTCGGCAAGAAATTTATTGCGTCCAAGCACCACGCCAAAAACAATGCCAAGCATTACGCCGATCACAAAACCGAGCACCGTCTCTTCCAGCGTGACCAGGATCTGTTCCCAGAGTGGACCCTGTGCCGTTCCGTGTAGCACCCAGGTCACAATCTGGCTCCAGATACCGGAAGGTTGTCCCCAGAAGAAAGGATCAATGATTTTGATGCGCGTGGCAAGTTCCCAGCCGCCGATGAGGACGATAAGAAACAGAATGCGCAGGCAGTAGACGAGTAACCGCTGCCGGCGAGTGGCGGCTACCCTTGCTGCCGCCTCTTGAGCGAGATCAGCGGCGATAGTCGGTTCATGAGCCTTGTTGCCTGGTACGTTCATAGCTGATAAGCACCTCGCTGCGAAGATCTTCCCAGATTTCCTGGTAGAGATGGACAAAACGTGGCTCGAAGCGGATCTCTGCCACATGACGCGGGCGCGGCAAGTCAATGGTGTAAATACCTTTGACGGTTGCCGGGCCGGCTGTGAACACATAGACCCGGTCGGCCAGCGAGATCGCTTCTTCAAGATCGTGTGTGACAAAGACCACTGAGGCCGCCTGAGTTGACCACAGTTGGAGGAGTTCATCTTCCATCAACGTGCGCGTCTGCACATCGAGAGAACTGAATGGCTCATCCATCAGCAGAATCTGTGGTTCGTTGATCAGCGTCTGGGCCAGTGCCACCCGTTTGCGCATCCCGCCGGAGAGCTGATGAGGATAGCGGTCTTCAAAGCCCGCCAGCCCTACTCGCGCGATCCAGTCGCGTGCCCGTTTGAGCGCCTCGGCCTTTGGCTGACCACGAAAGAGCGGTCCGGCAGCGACGTTGAAGAGCACGTTCCTCCAGGGGAAAACAGCATCGGACTGGAAGACATAGCCGATGCGGGGATCGATGCCCTGGACGGGACTGCCGGCGAGCAGCACCTCGCCGGCGCTTGGCCTGGCCAGTCCGGCAATCAGGCTCAGCGTGGTCGATTTGCCGCAGCCGGTTGGTCCGACTATCGCACAAAACTCGCCGGGCGCGACGCTGAGATTAAGGTCTCTCAAGGCGATATGCCCCCGACCCGAAGGAGTCCAGAACTGCTGTGTCACATGCCGCAACTCGATGGCTGGCGTGACCTGTCCTGCTGTGTTTTGCGTACTGACTGATGAATCTGGCATAAAAGAAGCGATGATGAGTAAGCTCCTTTCTCGATCAGTTTTCTGATGTGGCCCGGCCCCGCGCCGTGTGAGAGCAGCCCTGTCACGCGCTGCTGGTCGGGCTTGCTACGAGCGACATCAGTCTCTAAGGAGAGTGTAATTCTTATCTATAAACGATGCATAAATGGAGCCTGTCTTGCCATAAATAGCGTGTAAATATTTGCGCCTGTGTTCTGACCGCTCATTGACCGGCTTCGCTTCATTGCATAGTTATAATGGAAGCGCAAGAGAAAAATGTAAATGTGGAGGAAAAAGGATTATTCCTGATGCGTGAATTACGTCGCAGGTTTCTCTGGCCTGTCCTGATGCTGCTCGGTCTTCTGTTCGGGTTGGGTTCTGGCTGGCTCCTGTATTTCTGGCTTCCAGTGGGAAATCCCGCTCATCTTTTGAGTCCCAGGCAAAATACAACGCCGCAAGCACGTATTGTTCCTCCGCTGCTGCGCGAACACTGGCTCAAGGAAGGCACACGCCTGTTGATCCCGGCCATTGGCGTCGATGCGCCAGTAGAGCCGGTAGGCATCCTTCCCGATGGGAGTATGGCCGTTCCAACACGTAACCAGTGGACGGGGGTAGGCTGGTTCGCGGGTGGTACTTATCCGGGCGAGTGGGGGAGTGCAGTGCTTGATGGACACCTCGACAGGCCGGGGGGAGCGCCCGCCGTCTTCTGGAATCTGCACAGGTTGCAGATTGGAGACGAAGTGCAGGTGGTGGAATCGGACGGCAGCACGCTCCGTTTCCGTGTGCGAGACGTACAGAAGTATATGCCACAGGCGGCTCCACTCAAAAAAATTTTCGCGGATACATCCGGTGTCTATCTCAATCTGATCACCTGCGCCGGCCAGTGGATTCCTGTACAACGCCAGACCTCGCAACGCCTCGTTGTCTATACCACGCTCGCCGCTACTGATGAGAGATAGCCCTTCTCTCCCATCCGGTAGAGCTTGCCTGAAAAGAGAAGAACAATTACGCTATCATCATAGCAATATGGAACAGGAGAGACAACAGGCTCCGATCTTCACCGAGCAGGCAGCCCGGCAAGATCAAATGTACTTATTGAGGAGAGAACATTATGGCGGCGATCCATCCAGGACTGCATAATGGCCCGATTTATCTTGACTATAACGCGACGACGCCGGTTGATCCGCTCGTGGTCGAAAGCATGTTCCCCTACCTCTCAACCCATTTTGGCAATCCTTCAAGCCCCCACCTCTATGGACAGGCGACAAAGCAGGCAGTCACTGTCGCGCGCGAGCAGGTGGCGCAATTACTTGGATGCGCCGCTGGCGAAATCGTGTTTACCGGCTGCGGCTCCGAGAGCGATACCCTGGCTATTCGCGGTACTGCTCTGGCGTATCGAGAGCGTGGCAACCACATCATTACGCAGGTCACAGAGCATCCGGCTGTGCTCAATGCCTGTCGGGCGCTGGAACGACTGCATGGTTTCCGTGTTACCTACCTGCCGGTAGATGCAACGGGACAGGTGAACCCGGCGGATGTTGAGGCTGCGATCAATGACCGGACTGTCCTTGTTACGATCATGCATGCCAATAACGAAACGGGAACGCTCCAGCCCATACCGGCGATTGCGGAGATTGCGCACCGCCACGGCGCGCTGATGCATACAGATGCCGCGCAGTCGGTGGGGAAAATCCCCATAGACGTGGCCGCTCTCGGCGTGGATCTCCTGACGGTTGCCGGTCACAAGCTCTATGCACCCAAAGGGATCGGCGCGCTCTATGTGCGGCAGGGGATACAGCTCGAACCATTGATCTACGGCGGCGGACAGGAAGCCGGCAGACGCGCAGGCACCGAGAATATCGCATTGATGGTTGCACTGGGGACAGCAGCAGCGCTGGCACGGGAGCAGCTTGCAGAAAGCCAGCGACGAATCCGGCGACTGCGTGATCTGCTGCACCGGCGGCTTGAAGAGCTACTCCCTGGAAAAGTATCTCTGAACGGTCATGTCGCCGAACGTTTGCCTAATACGCTGAACGTGAGCATTGCCGGTATCACTGGCGAAGAGGTACTGGCAGTAACACCGGCGATAGCCGCCTCAACCGGCTCAGCCTGTCATGAGGGCAGTACCGAGCCATCAGCAGTGCTGCTGGCGATGGGCCTTTCACACGAGCGGGCGCTGGGGGCGCTGCGTCTGACGCTGGGACGCTGGTCAACCGCCGGCGAGATGGAAAAAGCTGCAACATTGCTGGCCCGGACTATAGACTCGCTGGCGGGGGAAGCATAAAATAGCAAGCAAGAGAATCGGCGGTGCAACCAGCCCGGCCACGTATCCCTGTCAAAGGAGTAGATAGCATGACTCTCGATGATGTCAGGAAACAATCTTCTGTTCCCCCGGCGATTGAACACGCAGAATTGCTCTCCTACCGGGGGGAGTTTCCGATCTTGCAGCGAAAAACGTATCTGAATAGCTGTTCACTGGGTGCCTTTTCGCAGCGCTCTATGCGAGGCATAGAACAATTTATGCAGGCATGGAATGAATGGGGGGGCCATGCATGGGACGAAGCCTGGCAAGGGGAGATCAACAGGGTGCGGCAGAAATTTGCCACGATCATCGGCGCTCAGTTGCATGAAGTCGCCATTGTGCCAAATGTCTCAACCGCTCTCAGTAGTATTGCGTCTGCACTTGACTACAACAAACGGAACAGGGTTGTGCTAGCCGATATGGACTTTCCAACTCTGGCTTATCAGTGGCTGGTCAAACAGCGCCTGGGCGTGGAGTGCAGTTTTGTTGAAAGCCCTGATCAGATCACTGTGCCATCCGAGCTATTCGCAGCCAGCGTGGACGAGAGAACGGCCCTGGTAGCGACGTCGCGCGTCTATTACACAAGCGGATATATTCAAGATATTCGAGCAATAGCGGATATCGCGCACAAAAATGGTGCCTATCTGCTGGTCGATGATTACCAGGGAACGGGCCAGCTTCCATTGAATGTCGTGGCGCTGGACATAGATTTTCTGGTGACAGGCTCGCTCACCTGGTTGCTGGGAGGGCCGGGGCTGGCGTTTGTGTATATACGCGAAGGGTTGCATGCGCAACTGGAACCGGCCATCGCGGGCTGGTTCGGCGCGCGTGAGCAATTCCAGTTCAAGACGCGCGAGTTTGCGTTTCGCCCTGAGGCGACGAGAATCGAGATGGGTACTCCGTCTATGGCAGCCGTATATGCTGCTCATGGAGGTCTGGATCTCGTGCTGGAAGCCAGCGTGGAAAGCATTGGTGAACGAACGCGCTATCTGACCAATGATCTGATCGCCCGCATGCATGAGCGTGGCTGGAAAGTGCGCGCTCCCCGTGAGCCAGAATTGCGCAACTCAATTGTGATGGTGGAACTGGAAGCACCTCAGGATATTGTGAAAGCTCTGGCTGCACAGAATATTCTGGTAGATTCTCGTGCCGGCTGTGTGCGTATCTCTCCATATTTCTACAATACAATAGAGGAGAATGCCATCGTCATTGACGCCGTTGCGGAGATACTGCGTGAGCAAAAAGATGGCGGACAAAACGGGCAGGCCGAAACGGCAACTACCGGCTGAGTTGCCTCGTGCCAGTGTAGCCCGCAGCGAGAAGCCGGGTGATCACTGAGAAGTGGCCTGAAACATTGACATTCATAAATTTTTTCTTTATCATATAGTTAGATAGTCAAAGTGAGGAAGCGTATGTCACCGCAGTCAGAGCAGGATCTTGCTGAACTGGCAGCGGCCTTACTGGATGTGATTCCCCACCTGGGGCGGCGGATCAAGACAGCGGTGTTTGCTCCTGAGAATGAGCGATAGGATATGCCGGAGGAGCTGCGCGAGGGCGTGGAGTTGCAGACAACTCCCGGCCAGTTGACACTTTTGCAGATTCTCGTTGAGCAGGAGCAATGCACAATGCAGGATCTGGCATCCCATCTGGGAGTCACTCCCCCGACCGTCACAGCGATGGTGAAACGTCTGCTGGCACAGGGTTATGTTGAGCGCATTCACGGCAATACCGACTGGCGTACTGTGTGGGTGAAGCCAACAGAGAAAGGACGCCGTGTGGTACAGGTCTACGAATGCATTGGTCGTGCTCTGCTGCGCCGGCGCCTGGAGCATCTCAACGAAGAGGAGCGCGCCCGGCTTGAGGCCGCGCTCCCGATTCTGCGCCGCCTGATCGAACTGCGTGACTGATACCGCTCTCACCTGACTCCTCTTTCCTTCTGCTAATTCTCTGCCGGCGCATCTCCTGTCAATAAGCGCCTGCAAGTCATCTATTGTGCTCTGTCGAAGAAGCCAGGATAGAGCCAGACTGCTCTGCCGCACGTGTACTGGCCTTCTACTGAATGAGCATAAACTACTTTTAATGGATGAGTTGTCGAAGAAAGGACACAAGCATCTATGGGACCTTCTGACACTTTGACCAGAAAAAATCAACTAAATACATCTCAAGCTATACCGTCAACGCATGACGGGTATCGCTGGACGGCTCTTTCAGTGACGACTGTAGGCGCTCTGCTGGCTTCAATGCAGGGATCGGCGCTGCTCATTGCTTTGCCTGACATCATGAAAGAACTCCAGGCCGGCTTTCTCACGATCATGTGGGTATTGATGGGCTTTTTGCTGATTCTGACGGTGCTCACGCCCATCGTTGGACGGCTGGCCGATATCTGGGGGCGTAAGCGGTTATACAATGCTGGTTTTCTCATGTTTACCGTTGGTTCGCTGGTCTCCGGGCTGGCGCAGACGCAGTTTCATGGTGGTGATCTGGTCGTGGGGCGCCTCATTCAGGGGGTAGGCGCGGCGCTGCTGATGACCAATAGCACGGCTATTGTGACCGATGCATTCCGCAAGGGACAGGTTGGACTTGGCCTGGGCATCAACCAGATTGCCGGTGCGGCAGGTTTTCTGCTGGGGCCAATTGTTGGCGGACTGCTGACCGAGTGGTCATGGCGGGCCGTCTTTCTCTTCAACGTGCCGCTGGGACTGCTTGGCGCGGTCTGGGGCATGTGGCGTTTGCGCGAGACAGTACGGCTGCAAGAGCACCAGCGCATTGACTGGTTTGGCGCTGGCACACTGCTGGTTGGCCTGGCTGGTGTGCTGCTGGCGATGACGATGATAGCTTTCCCCATGCTGCCCATGCCTGTAACCACTGCGCTGCTGGTAGTGGGTGTGATTGCTCTGGTGTTATTTGGCGTGTTTGAGCCGCGTATCAAAGAGCCAATGGTGCAATTGCATCTTTTCGGCCACCGTCTCTTTACGATGGCGAGTCTGAGCGGTCTGCTCAACGGTATTGCGCGCGGCGCCGTGCTTTTCCTGCTGATCTTTTACTTGCAGGGTCCCTACGGGCAAGATCCACTGACGGCGGGCTTGATGCTCACACCTTTCGGGGCAGCCTTCTTGTTGATCGGGCCGCTCAGCGGTTTCCTCTCGGATCGCTTTGGCTCAAAGTTCTTAGCGCCTGCCGGGCTGGCTATTTCAGCAGTGGGGCTGCTGGGCCTGGCCTTTATGACGCCCACGACACCTTTCTGGCAACTCTCAGTCTATATGGCACTGATGGGCGGCGGTTCCGGTTTCTTCGCCTCGCCCAATACCAACGCGATTATGAGTTCTGTTGTGGCCCAGGAGCGAGGAGCAGCATCGGGTCTGCTCAATATGCTCAATAACATCGGCCAGATGCTCAGTATTGCAATAGTCTTCCCGCTGGCATTGAGCCGCGTGCCGCAAGAGGTGATGATGCAGGTCTTCATCTATGGAGGCGGAATGGGCAAGTTCCCCCAGGCGCTGGCAGCCTTCATGAGCGGTCTGCAAACGGCTTTCCTGGTCTCTTTTGCTATCAGCCTGGTGGCGATGGCTGTGGCGGCTCTACGACCAAAGCATTAGCCAGGAGGGAGGCGGAGAAGAAAGTGCTGCTCTGAAAAGCGCAGCAGAGTAGAAATGTGAGTTCTTTGTGAGTTCTCTGTCCCACTCTGTGAGTTGATCGAGATGTTGTCTTCCTATCCTTGTAAGGGAGCGCTTTCTGATCCAGGAGACCAGAAAGCGCAAAGGTCCCGTTCTTGTGTCAATTGCAGATGACTGAAAGGAGAGGAGACGATCTTATGATAGAGCAGCAAAATGGGGGCACTGCCGGCTTGCCACGCCTGAATGAGCCAGCCCCGGATTTTGAGGCCGTTACCACCCAGGGGACCATCCGCCTTGCCGATTACAAGGGAAGCTGGCTGATCCTTTTTTCGCACCCGGCTGACTTTACTCCCGTCTGCACGACGGAGTTCATTGCTTTCGCCGAGATCTACCCTGAATTACAGCGGCGGGGCGTCGAGCTGCTAGGATTGAGCATTGATAGCCTCTATTCGCATATTGCCTGGCTCCGCAATATCAAGGAGAAGACCGGCGTCACCATCCCTTTCCCGGTGATTGCTGATCTTAACAAGGAGGTCGCCACGCTCTATGGCATGATTATGCCGGGCGAGAGCAAAACAGAGACATCGCGCTGTGTGTTTATTATTGACCCGGAGAGTAAAGTACGCGCGATGATTTACTATCCTCTGTCATTGGGACGCAATATGCAGGAGATACTGCGGGTCATTGATGGCTTGCAAACAGGTGATGCCAACCATGTCGCCACACCCGCCAACTGGAAGCCTGGCGAAAAGGTCATTATGCCGACTCCGACGACCGTCGAAATGGCGGAAGAGCGTCTGGCAAGCAAGGACGGCCTGGAGTGCGTTGACTGGTACCTTTGTAAAAAGACTGTGTAGGGACCGGTGATGGCTTGCGTCAATGCTGATGGCACAGTGACTGCATCGGCTCGTAGCATACTGGCAGCAGCACAAAGGGCTGCCAGCGCGGCAGAGATCTCCACTGCTGCCGGACTTCCACTCTATCGCGTGCGCAGCAGCCTGCGCGAACTGGTGCGGGCCGGATTGCTGCGCGCGGAGGGCGAGCGCTATATCCTGACCGAAGATGGCAGGACACGCCTGAGCGCCAGCGAGCAGAGCAGATAGCAGTCTTTCAGGTTTAGACCAGAGAAAATCGTCTGGGAAGAGCGACAAACAGCTACAACTGTCAGCGAGAAGAGGGCATTTCTTGCTCTCTTCTCGCTTCTTGTTATTAACAGCGGATCACACCCCAGGTGGAGCTATCATACCAGGTTGCTTCCAGAGAAGCAACCTGGTATGAAATCTTGATAGCCGTTCGAGATCCGTCCCGCCACCGGCGGGACTGGCAAGATGCTGGCGCATCTTGCCCATCTGAACGCAAGGGAGTATCAGACATTGCCCGTAAAGAGGCCGATGCGGTTGCCCGCCGGGTCGGCGAAGAAGGCAAACGCCCCGACGCCGGGGATAGCGGTTTTGGGTGCCAGTGTCTTACCGCCAAGCTCCTCAACCCTGGCAAGCGTGGCGTCGATGTCGTCGGTCGAAACGTAGATCAACACCTCGCCAACCTTGTAGTCCATCTCACCCTCACCGGCCTTGACGAAGCCGCCGCCGGGTCCCTGTTCAGGTCGGAACATGTAGTAATCGTAGCTCTTATCTACTGCGATGTTCCAACCAAACAGATCGCCGTAGAATTTGCTCGCCGCCGCCGGATCGCCCGCCGGGATGTCCAGGTGTACAATCGCGTGCTTTTCCACAGATGTTGCTCCTTTTCTTAAAACGAGAGACCTGCCATATTTTTCGGCCAGGTCGAAATAGTTCCGGGTTCCAGGAGAGAGTATAGAATATTAGTTCTAATTTGTCAAGAGGGAATCTCCCTCTTGACAGGCGGGGTATTTTTGCCTACCATTATTAATGACTGACCGGATAGTTATTAATAGGAAAGAGCAAACAATGACGAATTCAGCAACCGCGACCCGTGATACCACCAGTACAAAGCCAGCCGGGCAGGCGCCCGGTCCTGCCTGGTATACTGCATTTGGGAATACCTTGCGCATGCAACGTGACCCGTTGCATTTTTTGCTAGAAGCCGCTCGCCAATATGGTGATGTAGTGCACCTGTCGCTGATTTTTGGCACTTTTTACCTGATCAATCATCCTGACGGTGTGAAGCACGTGTTGCAGGAGAATAACCGTAACTATGATAAGAATGTTTTTGACTATAACATTCTGCGGCAATTGCTTGGCCGGGGCCTCTTAACCGATGATGGGGAATCCTGGCTGCGCCAGCGCCGTCTCATGCAACCGGCGTTTCACAGGCAGCGTATCGCCGCCTTTGGCACGCTCATGTCCGATGCTACCGTTGACATGCTGGAGCGGTGGAGTGCGCGCGCAAAGGCTGATGAGCCGCTGGATATAGCTCAGGAGATGGTACGTTTGACGCTCAAAATCGTTGGCCAGGCGTTGTTCGATCTTGATCTCAGTGCCGAAACAGACACGGTGGGCCAGGCATTTTTAACGGTCAACAGGCATCTGAGTGAGTATCTCTACCAGCCATTTGTGCCACTCGGCGTCCCTACGCCGCGCAACCGCCGTTTCTGGGCCGCAAGCCGTGAGCTTAACCAGGTAGTAGACGAGATCATCCAGCAACGCCGCCTACGTAACGAAGATACCGGCGATCTGCTTTCAATGCTGCTGCTGGCAAGAGATGAGGAGACGGGGCAGGGTATGGACGACCGGCAACTGCGCGATGAAGTCCTGACGCTTTTACTGGCGGGACACGAGACGACCTCGAACGCGCTCTCCTGGACCTGGTATCTGCTGTCACAGCATCCAGGTGTGGAACAGCGCCTGCGTGAGGAGCTGGATCGCGTGCTTGCCGGGCGCCTGCCGACTGTTAATGATCTGCCTGAACTCCCTTACAGTCGCATGGTCATTGAAGAAGCCATGCGGCTCTACCCGCCTGCCTGGGCCTTTTCACGTAACGTGCTGAAGGGTGATGAGATTGGCGGATATCGCATCCCCAGGGGAAGTATCGTGCTCCTCTGTCCCTATACCACGCATCGCCATCCGGCTTTCTGGCATGAGCCAGAGCGGTTTGATCCTGAGCGTTTTGCCGCCGGGCAAGTGGCCAATCGTCCCCGTTATGCCTACTTTCCTTTCGGGGGTGGACCGCGCCAGTGCATTGGCAACAACTTTGCCTTGATCGAGGCTCAGATTATTCTGACGACCGTCTTGCAGCGTTACAGCCTGCATCTTGCACCGCATGCCGTTGTGCAGCCTGAACCGCTGATTACGCTGCGCCCACGCTATGGTTTACCGATGACGCTGCATCCCACAGCGTCGTTAGTGTCGTGAGCTGCTTATAGTCATGATCAGGAGAGAAAATGTCGCCGCGTCCAGATGTCAGTGAAGAGCGTAGAAAACAGATCATGCAGGCCGCTATGGTTGTGTTTGCTCGCCTCGGCTTCCAGCAAGCCCGTATGGAAGATATCGCGCGCGAAGCCGGGCTGAGCAAAGGCACCCTCTATCTGTACTTTGACAGCAAAGAGGCGGTGATTATGGCTGTACAATACTGGTTCTACGAAGTGGATGCGGCTGAACTGGCTCCACTGGTGGAAGGAACAATGCCAGCGGAAGAATCGCTCACCTGGTTCACGCATTTTCTCGCCGAGAGAATAGCGCAAATGAAGGAGATGGCAACGC
Organism: Ktedonobacteraceae bacterium; assembly: GCA_014896635.1. The sequence continues at coordinate 7,187 of JADBKA010000016.1, read as the reverse complement.
TGGCCTTCGAGTTCTACGCGCTGGTAGCGCGCAATGAAGAGGTGCGTACTTCGCTCAAGCAGTATTATGCGACCTATCAGCGGATACTGGCAGCCTGTATTCGTCGGGGCATAGAGCGGGGTGAGCTATGCGAAGTCGATGCTGACGATGTTGCCACTGCGATAATCAGCATTTACGAAGGAACGTTTGTCCTGTTCGCCCTGGACCCATCGGCCGTGCAGTGGGAAGCACAATGCCTGGCGACTCTGCGCCTGCTGCTGGCATCTATAAAGACGGCCTGCTAAGCTGAAGTAGGAGGGGGTGAGAAAACTGCTGGTTGCTTGCTGGCGAGATCCCGGTGTTGGGAGCAGGCAAGTGTGCAATTTCCCACTGCCATCCTCTCTAGCGTTCTACGGCAAACTATGCTAAGATTGGCCTGAACCACAACTGCGTAATCACAGTGCAAATGTTACGATCTGGACAGCATGTGATAGCACTGAAAACAAGGAGACTGGCTCTTGGCGACACACGAAAAACGTTATGTTATTGTTGGTAACGGGGTGGCAGGCACGACAGCCGCAGAGACCCTGCGTAAGAACGATCCGAATTGCAGTATTCATCTGATCACAAACGAACGATACCCTCTCTATAACCGTGTCTCTCTGCCGCGTTTTTTGCAGGGCGTCATCAGTGAGCAGAAGGTGATGATCCGTGATTTCGCCTGGCATGAGCAGAGAAACATTCAATTGATGATAGAGACGCTGGTGACAGGCATCAATACCGAAGAGCGCGTAGTTGTAACTGATAAGGGACAGCACCTGCCCTACGATGCGCTGCTGGTGGCAAGTGGCGGCTGGGCCAATCCGCTCCGTGTACCGGGAGCAGGGGGGACCCGGCATATTTATAACTTCGTCACGCTTGACGACACCAAAACGATCATTGCCAGAATGCTTGAGTCGCGCACAGCCCTGGCGTACGGTGGCAGTTTTATCTCCTACGAGTTGTGCGATGGCTTTGCCGTGCGCAAGCTGAATACCACCTGGCTGATGCGGGGTCCTTACTGGTTGCGTAACGCGCTGGACCCCGAAGGCGGCGAGGTCGTGGATAATATTGCCCGCAAATTCGGCGTTGATGTGATTCACAACGACGAAATCGAGAGCGTTGTTCCTAAGAATGGCGTCCCTGCTTATGTCAGGACGAAGAAGGGACGCGAGATCCAGACTGATATGATTGGCGTTGGCCTGGGCATCACTCTCAACACACATATTTTGCGGGGAACGCCTGTTGAAGTACGCAGAGGTATCGTCACAAACGAATATCTGGAGACGAATGTACCGGGTGTTTATGCCGCAGGCGATGTAGCGGAATTTTTTGACCGAACTATCAACTGTCATCAATGTATGGGCACCTGGGATAATGCTCTGGCGCATGGGCGGATCGCGGGGATCAACATGGCCGGAGGACATCAGCCCTACGTGGATGTACCCACCTATACCAGTCCGCTCTTCGACGTCAACATCGCGGTCGTCGGCACCGCCGAATCACATAATCCCGAACTGGAGACGCTGGCGCGGCGCGAACCTGGCGAGAAGGGCAATGAGAATTATCGCAAGCTCTTCTTCCGCCAGAATAAGCTGGTCGGTGTGCTCTTGATTGGCAGCCCGAAGGGCCGCAGGAAGCTCGTTGATCTTGTAAAAACTCAGCAGGAATTCAAAACACCTGCCGAACGCGAGGCTTTGCTCACCCTCAAATAGCAGCACTATACCATAACATGAGCCAGACGAGGGGGGAGACTCTCTCCTCGTCTGGCAACCTTCGACTTGGTGAGAGCGTCTATCATAGAAGAGAGAGCAACTATTGCTCAATCCTCTCCCGTGCCTGATCCTGCCACCTGGCCGGTGAAGGGATAACAGGTTATTGTCAGGATAGAAGAGTTCCGGGTGAGCTAGATGTAGGAGATAGCCGTGCCAGTACAATGTTCTCATTGTGGTCAGAGGATACCGCGAGATGATGCTCAGTTTTGTAGTTATTGTGGCATGCCGCTCGCGGCTGATTCTCAGGCCCCCCGTGCGTTGAAGAAGCCTTCCGTTGCTCCTGTACAAAGGATACGACGACCCGAACAGAGCAGATCCAGGTCTGCTTTGCAAGAGCAGATCGCCCGGCAGCCGCCTTTTTCGTCCCCACAAAAAACTACGGATGATTCGGCTAGCGATGAGCAGAAAAACGAGGAGGAGCAGACGATTGATGTGGATTGGCCTGCCTGGCCTGCTCCTTTAACTCATGTCTCGGTTGCTGGTCAGGCGGATCTTGCCGGTCCTCTGGAAGCGCGTGCTGCAAGTGATACAGACATGCCGTCTGAAAGCGAGATCCCCGCTCGCTCGCCACAGATCAAGACAAGCGGCACTGAAGAGAAAAAACAGGAGCAGAATGCACCGGCCCGCTCTCCAGAGTCGCAAAAAGAAAAAACAGACGCTGCTGCGCATTCAGCGTCGCTTGACGAATTGCCGACGATGCAGATGGAGAGCGTGCGAGCAGAACAACCGCCATCAGGACAGGATGAAGGGGATGGAGAAGAGATCCCGGTTGAAGATCGGCCTACGCTGCTGGTCGAAGCGGTGGAACTGGAGGAACAGAGCGAGCAAAATCCGGCTACTCCTGTTCAGAAAAAAGCAGATGCGGGAGACAAACAGGATCAGCAGAAAAAGCAGCAAACCGACGCCGGTGATATTACGCAAATGAACACGACACAGATGCCTGTAGCTCCTCAAAATGCGCGAATCACAGCAGAAACACCTTTGCAGTCATTGCAATCCGCAAGGTCAGCGGCAGTTCCACCGGTAATATCAGAGCAGGAGCAAACATCTCCTCTCATCGCTGTCGCCGGAAAGCATGAGACAATCGCCCAGGAACACGTTCCGCAGCAGGGATATGTGCCGTTTACTCCTGCCTATCAGCCACCGGCTGAACTGCCGGCCACGCCGCCGGTACGACCTGCCACGACGGGCCGGCGCTTTTCCGTATTGCTGGTGACGGGACTTCTCCTTGTGCTTGTGCTACTGGGAACGGGAACCTGGATCTTCGTGGCCCGGCCCTTCAGCGTTCCCGAAGTGACGAAACCGCTGGTAGAATTCAAGGATACTGGCCTGCGTGTTGCCTTACTCTATCCTAATGGTTGGAAGTACCAGATCGAGCGCGACAAAGCCACTGTGCGTTTTCATGATAGCAGCCGGGCCTTTCAGTTCACTCTCATAGCAGCCGATGCGGCTGGCAGCAGCGTCGATAAATTCCTGCAACAGCAGGTCTCCCAGCAGGGAGTCACGAACGCAAAAGCTGGCACTCCCCTCTCTTTCTCCGGCGCAACCTGGCAGCAGACGCAAGGCAACGTGCAGATCAGCGGCGCCAATTACACCTGCACGATCCTGGTAACTGAGCATGGCAATCGCCTCTTCGCTCTCGTAGAGCTGGCGCCACAGAGCGTCTACAGTGATGCTGAGCAAAGCATCTTTGGGCCGATGCGCCAGTCATTCCGCTTCCTGTGAAAGGGGATGACAGCAGAAAAATTGCGGTATGACCGGTTTCTTGACCAGCTTGCAGAAGCGGTATAGATACTAGTGTTTGATTTTATGGCCTTCTCTTGAAGGACCCTTTATAGCGTTTCATGGCACCCTTTACACTTGCCTTTTGACTGTGCTAGAATAGCTCTGAGCACATTTCTAAAAGGACCCTTTATAGTGTTTCAGCGGTTCCAGGCAAAGTCCGGTGCCTGGGGAAAAACGCTCCGGCAGGGAGGTTTGACCCTCTTGTGCTTACATGTAGCTCCTGTTGCTGTTCGCAGCTAGGGAGTAGAGGATGGGAAGGCGGTGCGCTCACTCGCTGGTAGTCCATCCACGGCGGATCGTCATTCTCCGCCAAACCCAAAAAGGGAAATCTCTCAAACGCGAGAGATCGCTAGACTTTTTGGAACTATATAATCCTGTTGTGCGAGCCGACCCGCTGTTGGCATTGGGAGAGAAGGGAGAGAAGGGAGAGCGCAGCTTAAATCCTGGTTTCGACTGCGTAAGGGAGTAGAATGGAAGATATTCGATTTGAACGCCATTTTCGTACCCCCTATTCTGAAGGCTATTATATTATGCAAGGGAACAGCCTTCAGAATAATCGCCTGGGGACAATCGATATCCACTTTACGACGACAGCCGTCCATGCAACTCTGATTCTGGAGCGTGAATTAGAAGAGGCGGAACTGACGAAGCTGATCGAGCAGATTGACGAGGATCTCGTACTGTCGGCGGATATGCCGCGCGATGACTTCCTGGTCAGCGTCTATGTCGGCCGGGATGTTGGCTTTTACAGTGATGAGTATTTCGCAGAAGAAAATACAAATCTGGCCGATTTTGACGAAGAGCGGTGAGTCCTGTTGTGCTGAGCAGGTTTGCAGTTCCACTTTCCACTCCCCACTAATCTTCTAACAGGCCGCGTCGCATGGCATACTTTACCAGTTCAGCGCGGCTGTGCAGATTGAGCTTATCCATGATGTGCGTGCGGTGGGTATCGACGGTTTTGGGGCTGATCACCAGGCGTTCGGCAATCTGGTTGTTGGTGTAGCCTTCGGCGACAAGCTTGAGGATTTCGCGTTCGCGTTCGGTTAAACTGCTGTAACTATCTTTCTCTTCTCCGGCACGCACTCGCTGTAAATAATCGCCAACCATGACGGACTGAGCGGCGGGTGAGAGATAGAATTGCCCGTTCTGTATGACGTGCAGGGCGGTGATTAACTCGGTATCGGCAGCCTCTTTGAGGATATAGCCGGAAGCGCCGGCGCGCAGGGCCTGGAAAACATACTCGTCGTGTTCGTGCATGGTGAGGATCAGGATTTTCACCTCGGCGAGGGACTTCTTAATCTGCCGCGTCGCCTCGATGCCGTTCATATCGGGCATGGTGATGTCCATGAGCACAATATCAGGCTGGAGCCGCAGTGCTTCGTAAATGGCCTGCCGGCCATCCTGTGCTTCCCCTACCACCTCCATATCCGGTTGAGCATTCAACATCATTTTCAACCCGGCGCGCAAGATGGTATGATCATCGGCCAGTAAAATGCGCATTTTCATGTGTTACGTGTCCTATCATCTTAGATATAAGAATAATGTGAGAACTGGTGGCACCTCTGTCAGGGTAATGGACCTGACGAGGATTGCCTTGCAGATCTGGCGGCAAACTCGCGGTCGGTGCTGGAATAGCTTGACGCTCTCAGGGGGATGCAGGCACGGATTGTGGTGCCATGCCCCGGCTTTGAGTCAACGGTAAGTGTTCCTTCGAGCAGATTCGCGCGTTCATACATACCGACCAGTCCCCATCCCCCCAGCTCCTGACCAGGAGCTTTCTGTAGTCTGTTGACATCGAAGCCGCGCCCATTGTCGCTGATCGTCGCCGTGATCACATCGTTCTCCTGCACAATTTCCACATGCACTGCCTGGGCATGAGCATGTTTAGCGACATTGGTCAGCGCTTCCTGGACGATTCTGTAAAGGGCAGTTTCCATTTCAGCAGGTAGGCGTTCTTTGAGTCCCGCTGCCTGCAAAGTGACCTCAATCGCGGTCTTTCCCTGGTATTCTTTGATATACCAGCGCAAGGCAGGAAGCAGGCCCAGGTCATCGAGTGCACTGGGGCGCAAATCAATACTGAGGTTGCGAATGGCGCGCAGCGTCTGATGAGCCAGCATACGGGTCTCTGCGATGCGATCACGCGCTTGCTGTGAGTTCACCGACTCCTCAAGCACGGCCAGGCTGATCAGCAGTGATGTCAGTACCTGCGATGTTTCATCGTGTAATTCGCGGGCTACACGTTTGCGTTCCTGCTCCTGAGCATTAATAATCTGCGTGGCCCGCTGGCGGTTGGCTTCGTCGATGGCTTCCAGCATCATATTGAACGTGGAGGCCAGTTGATCTGCCTGCGGGTCCAGCCCTGTCATGGGCGCACGCAGAGAACGCTCTCCACGCTGCACACAGGTCATGACTTTTTCAAGATTCGTCAAGGGGCGAAAGGCGATTTGCAGTACCACAAAATTCATCACCACGCTGACCAGCCAGCCCACTGTGACAAAAATGACCAGAAATGTTGGAGTAGAAGGACTGCTGTTCAGGTGTGCTGCCAGCCATGTTCCCCCGGTAGCTCCTATGAAAATGATCAGGCTGTTGGCAATAAGTACCTTGTAGAAGACAGGCAGGGCGAGCAGTGGCCTGAGCAATCTATTGCGCTGTATTATCTCAGCATATTTTGTGTATTTTGCGCCGGCGCTGGACATAGCACTATTCTCTTTGCGGGATCTTGCTTCTTACACTTAGCATTGTAATTGTAAGGTTCTCTTTGCTCGCTGTCAAACGTCATATTGTCTTTGATCAAGGACAGCAGCTATTCGGCAATACCGCTTTATTGTGAAAAGAGGCGCTATGTTCTCTGTGGCAGGTAAGTGAAATAGAAGATTATTGCACTTCTGAAATTGGAAATACTACCCACTGGCTGGTAATACTCCCATTTCATCTAGAATGTGTGCATAGCGCGCGATGGTTGAAGGGAGCACATTCACCATGCCCTGTGTATTCTTGAGCCAGTGGACAATGCGCATATCACTGCCGCCTCCTATTCGTTATACACGCGAATTTCATACACGCGCGCGCTCTCCTCCACTGCACCGGCGGGCGCATTGGTTGCCAGCACTTCGAGCTTCAAGGCGGTAGTTGTTACTGGCTCGAAGCGGGCTGTACGGCGTCGATGGTAGTTATTCTGTTCCTCAAAAACGAGCTGCCACTGCTCGTTGAGCAGGGCATAGAGCCGCCAATCGCGCACGCACTCCGGCGCACGCCAGAATTCTGTGCGCTCGCTGGTTGTCAGATCCAGGTTAGTATCAAAAGAGACCAGCACAGTATTGCATGTCGTAGGTTGCGCAAAATGCAGCTCAACGGCCTGTGGCAATGGTTGTGTGGGATCAGAGATCCAGATATTAGGCAAATCCTCTGGCCAGGCACAGCCGTTGTTGACGTTCTCAGCGCCGAACGGGCATGGTTGGGGTATCAGTCGGGTTGCCAGCGAGAGATGGCGCATCTGACACCAGTGTCGATAGGCTGGAATTTCAACTTCTTCGGGCGCAAAGCCGGGCAGGTGGCGATTCTGCTCCTCGGGTCCGCCGGTGCAGGTGTACAGGAACTGGGCTACAG
>JADBKA010000015.1 GCA_014896635.1 Ktedonobacteraceae bacterium | reverse complement strand
TGTTCCCATCGCTCATGTGGCTCTCATCGAGCATGAGTAAGTAGTTGATTCCCTCTTTCTACCTCATCGTTTCCTCGAAGCGTAGTAAGAAAACAGATCAGAGAAGGAGACTAGAAGAATGACCACAGGACTTCCCGATTTTTTTAAATATAACCTCTGGGCGAACCTGCGTTTGCTCGACGCCTGTCGCCACCTGTCCGACGCACAACTGGATGCCACAACGCCAGGGACGTATGGCAGTGTACGGGAGACTCTCATGCACCTGTTCGCCTCTGAAGAAGGCTATGTGCAGGATATTACCGGTACAGCCCCTACTCCCCCGTTGAAAAAATTCACCACGTTTGCAGGCTTCGACGAACTGCGGCGACGAGCGGAGCGGTCAGGAAGAGAGCTGATCGCCATTGCGGAGCAAAGGGATCTGAGTCAGATTCTCCTGCTTCCCGAAAGCTATGAAGCTCCTGCTATCGTCGTAGCGATCCAGGCCATCAACCACGCCATCGACCACCGTTCGCAGATCGCCACAATACTGAGCCAGCAGGGGATCGAGCCACCCGAACTCGATGGCTGGGGATATAATGATGCAATGCGTCAAGAGTCGTGAGGCGGTTGTGTTCCCGATGAGGAAAGACTCCCGCGTAGCGATAGTCTGTCGTTCTGGGGACAGGTAGTTCCTATGCTGGCGCTCGACCTGAGGTTGGGCGCCAGCAGTTTTAATCAACAGACAGATCCTTATATCCAGCTCTCTGATTTGTGCAGGAAGGCTTGCGGCCCGCCTGGACGTTTGCTATAGTAGCGGTTAGAACTCTGTTATGCAGAAGAGAACTTCTTGCAGGCTTTAAAGAGGGAGAGCAATGTTAGAGAAAAAGTGTAGAGAAATTGGAGAAAGCGGCTTATGAAAGCGTGGGAAAGTTTCTTTGTCACTGCGGGAGGGGCCGCTGCGGTTCTGGCCGGGCTGATCTTTGTCGGAATCTCGATCAATTTGCAAAAACTGCTGCAAAGAACCATAGTATCACGGGGAGCCTGGGTGAGCCTGATGACGCTGGTAGAGGTGCTTGTTGTCTCATTACTCATGCTCATACCGGAGCAGCCGCTGGTGGTGCTGGGGGCCGAAGTAGTGGGAATCGGTCTGATCTGTTGGATCGTGATAACCATTGTGACAATTTATCAGCTAGCGCACGCACGTCAGGATGGTTTTCCTGAAGGTCAGACATAGTATAGTAGACTTTCCATGATTCTGCTGAGTCAACTCATAACGGTGCCGATTGTGGTTGGAGGGATAGTGCTGTTGCTTAATGTGGAGAGCGGGATCTATTGGATCTTGCCCGGATTCTTGTCTGCTTTGCCCTACTCGCTCTATATGGGATGGGTGTTGACGGTTGAGGTCAACCGGTAGCGTGTTGTCAGGGGGAGGAACATTTCTCCTGGTGCGCATAAAAGAGAGCAAGATTCAGGAAGTCAGTCTCTCATCGCTGGTGTAGACTATTTTTACTCCCTGCAAAGGGCAAGGAATCGAAAATAGTCAAGTATCTACAAAGATGGGAGAATAGCATGGGCAAAGTCATGTTTGGCCTTTCGGTTTCCCTCGATGGCTTTATCGCCGGCAAAAATGATGATGTGTCGCTGATCTTCGCCTGGATGGGAAGCGCGATGGAACGTTTCCACGAGGTCGTGGGTGATTCGCTTAATGAGTGTGGCGCGGTGATCATGGGACATCGCAGCTTCGATCAGATTGACAGCGAGCAGGGATGGGTCTTTCCTGATGGCACCGCTCCCGACTGGCCGGTGATCGTTCTGCAATCGCAGCCACGCCCCTCTGTGAAAAAGGGCAAGACGCAATTTCATTTTGTGACCGATGGCATTGAAAGCGCGGTTGCCAAAGCTCAGGAGATCGCAGGCGAGAAATATGTGGCCCTGCATGGTGGCAGTTCCGTTCAGCAAGCCTTGAGAGCAGGCCTGCTCGATGAGTTTCACATGAACATTGCCCATGTACTGCTAGGTGAGGGTGTGCGCCTCTTCGATCACCTCGGTCCAGAGCCTGTCTACCTGGAGCGTATCCGCACACTTGAGACGCCGGGTGCGACGCATCTCTCATTCCGTGTAGTCAAATAGAGCAAACGAACTGATCGCAGCAGGCCGCCGGGGCGAAGCCGTCGAATACTTCATGAAAGAGGCGGTGGGCCTTCCTGCGGAAATGATTGCTCAGATACGGAACTCGCCAATGTGGCCGGGGGTAGAGGCGGTAGCGCATACTATCCCCTACGATGGCACCATCATGGGCGACACCATGAGCGGCAAGCCGGAGACGCTCAGAAAGTGGGCAGCGGTTGCGGTCCCCACGCTCGTCATGGTTGGGGGCGCGAGCCAGCCATTTTTTCACAACGGGACACAGGCGCTAGCCAGGATTCTTCCCAACGCCCGGCATCTCTGCCTGAAGGACCAGGATCACGGCCCGGCGGATGAAGTGCTTGCTCCCGCCTTGATCGAGTTCTTCAAGAGCTGAGCAACTTTCTGTACAGTATGGCCGGTGAATACTCACCGACCACACTGCTACACGGTTCTACCTGACCGAAATTCAGGCGGAGCATCTACTACGGCTTCAGCGGATAGCAGTACAGCGGCAAGGCCTCGTGGTGGAGCACAAAGCCCAGGCGCTCATACATTGAGCGGCTCTGCGGGGTTGGTCCTACCACTGCGATGCGTGCGCCGAGCTTGCGTGCCTCTTCAAGCACCGCGCGTGTCATGGCTGTTCCCACGCCGCGACCCCGTGCGTGGGATGCAACCTCGACGTTGTAAAGGCCCGCTGCCTCTCGTCCCAGAAAGAGGGAGAGCGCTCCCACCGGTTCGCCGTGCAGCCTGGCGAGGTAATGACGGAACGGTTGATCACCGGCAAGGCCAAGACTGATGTAAGTCAGATCTGGTGGCGGGTTACAGGCTGAAGTTTCGCGTGTGCGCCGCGGGGCGGCTGAGAAGCTCTTGTTCATCGTACTGTCGGCGGCGTGTAGATTGTCACCAGGCCCTTGCTCGTGCCGATAGCAACCAGGCGATCATCGGGCGACCAGACAAGCTGACTGATCTCTCCATCGAAGCGAACACGCTCAAGAGGACGTTGTGGCCGATCAATTCGCCAGAAGATGACGGTGCCGTCAATGCTGGCTGCGGCGATGAGCGGGCCGCGATGCTGGAATGCCAGGGCGCTGAGCTGGTCTGTCTTGCCAGCGAGTTCGATGGGGCGCGATCCCGCCGGGCCTTTGCCGGAGCAGTCCCAGACCACAGCCGCGTCTCCGCCCCCCGTTGCCAGGTAGCGGCTGGCGCCATCCCAGGAGAGTTCGCGGACTTTGGTCGGGTAGCCGTACATCTGTAGATCCTGCCCGCTTTTAACGGTCCAGAAGTGGACAGTCGCATCCTGATCGCCGGTTGCAATAAATCGTCCGTTGGGACTCCAGGAGATGACCAGGATCGAGCCTTTCCAGGTCAGGTGGCGCTGTGGCTCGTGCTGCTCAGGCTGCCAGAAGTTGAGGCCGCCGTATGCTGCGGTGACGAGGCTCGCCCCATCGGGAGACCACTGCACATCCGAAACTGTGCTCTGGTGGGCCGGATATTCCTGTATCATCTGGCCGCTACTGCCGTCCCATAGACGCGCTTTTCGCCCTGCGGCAGTTGCCAGGAGCGGGCGGTGTGGATGCCAGGCCAGGTGCTCTACCCAGGAAGCTCCCCCCTCTAGCGTGTAGAGCGCCTGGCCCTGCTCAACCTGCCAGATGCGCACGTTGCCATCCTGTCCAACGCTGGCAAGCAGCTTGCCCGTATGGTCCCAGGCAATTTCGCACGTCCCGAAACGGTGTCCATCCAGTGTGTGTGTCACCTGTCCCGTGTGGGCAGCAAACAGGGCAATGGGACCGCTCACAGAGGCCGCCGCGAGCCTGGTCCCGTCGGGAGACCAGGCCAGCGATTGGATATGATCGTCCAGTTGCGCTAGCCAGCGCTGGCGCGAAGCAGGATCGAGAATGCGTCTGGAAAAAGGTTTTATGCCAGGCATGCCGTGAATCCTTCGTGCAGTTGCATACGGTCCAGATTGCGTCCAATGAAGATCAGCGAGTTGCGGCGAGCGGTCTTGCCCCAGGGCCGGTCAGGGCGGCCCTCAAAGAGCATATGTACTCCTTGAAAGACAAAGCGGTTGGGGTGATCTTTGATGCTCAACACGCCTTTCATGCGAAAGATATCTGGTCCCCGCGTGCGCAGCAGGTTACTCAACCAGGTATTGAGTTTCTCCGGGTCCAGGTCGCCTGCCGTCTCGATACCGACGGAGCTGATCTCATCGTCATGTTCATGCTCAGGTTTGTACTCATGGTCAAAAATGGGGAGCACTTCGCGTCCCTCTGACGTTTCCAGTTGCAATAAGAACTCCCCAGGATGATGCTGCGTGTAAAGCGCATAGCGCCCCGGCTCTCTGACATCCAGGTGAAACAGCATTATCTCTTCCCCTGAGCCATCTAACTGCAAGGTGTACAGGGTTGGGCCGGGAACCGGCAGGATGGCGCCGATGCGGCAGTTCAGCCCATCCTCTGAGAAGCGTAAGACGGCATCCATCGCGCCGGCTGCCAGCGTTTCTGGCAGAGCATCGCGCACCGGGAAAAAGGCAATGCTCATCGCCGGGTCGGGCCGATCTTGCAGGCTGAGACGGTAAGGCGCTGCCGCCAGGTCGTAGATACCGACCCACTCGAAAGGATATTCAGGCTCCATAAATTTTGGATCGATGTCCAGCGCACGATCCAGGTTAAAGCCGCCAATATTGAGGATCTTGTCAAGATCAATGACTGCCTGCTGCGTGCGGTAAATTTTTGCCGCGCGGTTCATCGACTGGATACGCGCTTCCAGTCGCCGGAGTTCTGCGGATGAAACCAGGTCGATTTTATTGAGCAGGATCACGTCGGCGAAGGCGATCTGCTCTTTGACTTCGTTACTGCTGTCAATGTGCTCCCAGACGTGTCTGGCATCGACAAGCGTGACGATGCCGTCCAGGCGCAGCTTGCTTTGCATTTCATCGTCAACAAAGAAGGTCTGCGCAACTGGACCGGGGTCGGCCATGCCCGTTGTTTCGATCAGAATATGATCAAAGCGGTCACGGCGTTTCATCAGATTGCCGAGAATACGGATTAAATCACCACGCACGGTGCAGCAAATACAGCCATTGTTCATCTCGAAGATCTCTTCTTCCGCACCGATGACCAGATCCTGGTCTACCCCGACTTCACCGAACTCGTTTTCAATGACGGCAATGCGTTTCCCATGTTCAGCAGTCAGAATATGGTTGAGCAGAGTGGTCTTGCCAGAACCGAGAAAACCCGTCAGGACCGTGACTGGAACCTTCGCTGCTGTTATCATCCGTCCCTCTCCTTGTCTGTTTGTCTCTCTCATAATTGATACTAAGTATCATTATGCTATGGGTATAATATAACGAGAAGCGGCCTGTCTGTCAATGGGATGGAGCGATCAGCGAGCAGACCGATTTCATGTTTGAAGGACTCTCTTTGACGCTCTTTGGACTCTGCGCCGGCTGCCGCAGCCAGCAGCCGGCCCTACCGTAAGTCAGATCTGGTGGCGGGTTACAGGCTTATGTTTCGTGTGTGTGCCGCTGTGTGCTGCAATGCTGTCGGATAGCGATAATCGGGGTCGATCTGGGCTGTCAGATCTTCGCCTGTGGCTGTATTGGCCCAGGCCAGAGCGTTCTTGCGGTGAAATTCTACCGCCTGGCGATAGAATTTCTCCCAGTCCTTCTGGCAGTTATCAGTTTCCTGCTGTATAAGCGAGAGCGCATGCATATTCTGCTCTTCCAGGTGGGAGAGGGGAAGGTGCCGCCCTTTCTCCAACGAGCGGACATAGCTGGAATGCTCCAGCCAGGTAAGCAGAGCATCTCCTCCCTGCTCGTGTAAGAAGGCGAGATCGTCTTTGCCCTCAACCTTGTTACCGATCACTTTGACGCGAACATCGTAATCTCTGGCGTAGGCGATGTATTGCTGATAGACGCTCAGCGATTTGTGAGTAGGCTCGACGACGGCAAAGGTGAGATCGAAGCGCGTGAACAGGCCGGAAGCAAAAGAATCGGCGCCCGCTGTCATATCGACCACGACATACTCGCGTTCCCCATCCAGCAGGTGATTGAGCAGCAGCTCAACGGCCCCGACTTTGGCATGATAGCATTTCAGTCCCAGATCATCCTGGCCGAATGGTCCAGTGACCATCAGTTGCATACCCTGCACAGACCGCGCAAAATAGCTGAAAATGGGATTGGTCTCGCCAATATGCAGCAGACGCGAGCCGCGTCCGGGCGGCGTTGTTTTCACCATTGATGAGGCAGCATGAATGCGAGGATTGTCTCCGCGCAGGTATTCTTTGATTCGCTCGATTTCCAATCCTAAAGGGGGGATGGCGGCGGCCTGTCCGGCTGTCAGACCTGATGCAACGCCGAGATGCTGGTTAATATCAGCATCAATGGCAAGAACGGGCAATTTCTGCGCTGCGAGATAACGGATGAATAAAGAGGCGAGCGTTGTCTTGCCGCTGCCCCCTTTTCCTACAAAAGCAACTTTCATGAAAACACGACATCTCCCAAATTTTGTTGTATGAGGTTGAGACTGCTGCTCTTGTCCCGAAAACGAGTTGCAAGAGACTCCGGTAATCGGTGGGCGCGTGTCTCTTGCAACTGCTCAGAACCATGCCGAAAGATTAACAATCACGCAGTTCGGGTGTCTGGTTGAGAATCTGGCTACGCGGCGAAATAAACTCTTCGTAGGCAGAGCCTGGTTCGCCTGTGCGGTCCTGCCGGAACAGAGCGACGCGGTGGCAGTTCTGGAAGGCGAGCTTCACGCCGTAGTGCTGCTCCAGCGCCCGGCGCATCGAGTCACTGGCGAGGACACGCAGGAGCTGTCCGCGCGCCTGTTCGCTCGGCGGGGGAACCTGGTTATCAACGAATTCGGCGTTACTGTGTTCTAAGCGAGTGGCGAGACTGGCAATGAGCTGCCAGGCATAAGGAAGCGAGTCTTTGATACACTGCAAAAAATCGCTGAGCCGAACATCACCGGCCTGAGCCTGCTCGATCAGGGCCGGCGGAACGTTAAGAGACATGACTGCTCCTTTCTCTGTGTGCAACTGGTCGGAAGATTGCTCACGCTCTTCCTTCTCTTACTGACAGAGTCATACTGCGAAGATGTGTACGGCAGTGGTGCGGCGACGCAGCCGGGCAGTGCAGTGTGCCGCATGTGAGCGAGCCGTCGGAGGAAGTTACGCGGTGACTCGTCCTTGCCACACACATCTTCTTATTGATACTATATATCATATTGCAAACAGAAAGTCCAGTCTTGCCGGGGTTTTGCCGGCTTTTTGTTGAAGATTCTCTTATGCAGAGGTGATAGCAAATCCGATTGGGGAGTAGAGAGTGAGTGGAGGAGCCAGGGGGTGGCACAGACACGCTTCCCTGGACTCTCACATCTCTTACGGTTTTCTGTATTGTCGCCGGTCCTCGACGCGCGCGCTGGCGGTCTTGGACTCGCCTCCGCTGGCGCGCGGCAGGCTCTCGGCAGGCACCAGTTCGACGCGCGGGGTATTGCCGGTGATCGACTTCACGGCGGCTGCCATCTCGTGCTGGAGGAGTCGTACGCGCTCAGGTGAGAGCAGGATGGCGGAATCTTTCACCTCTACCTTGAGATCAAAAGTGTCCAGGTCATTGTGCCTGTCAACAATGATGCGGAAGTTCGTGCCTGTTTCGGGAAATTTCACCAGGGCGGCTTCGACCTGGCTGGGGAAGACGATCAGGCCACGAATCGAAACGGCGTCATCGGTACGTCCCTTGATCGCGCCGATTTTGGGATGGGTACGTCCACAGGCGCAGCGTTCCTCCCACCAGGTGCGTGAGAGATCGCGGCTACGGTAGCGGATCATGGCCGTGCCGTCAGCCGCGAGCCATGTCCAGACCAGCTCGCCCTCCTGGCCTTCCTCAAGTGGTTCGCCCGTCTCAGGATCGATGCACTCGACCAGGAAGGCATCGGCCCAGGCATGCATGCCATCGCGCACCTCGCACTCGCACGTCATGCCGGGTCCCAGGAACTCCGTCATGCCGAACTCGTCATAGGCGGTGATGTGAAATAGCTCTTCCAGTTTCATGCGTGTCTCCCAGGGCCAGGGTTCGGCGCCGAAGAGGCCGATCTTGAGGCTGGTCTGTGTGAAATCGACGCCGCGTTCACGGGCTTTTGTACCGAGATACAGTCCGACCGAGGGAGTCATGCAGAACGCCTTGACGCCGAAATCGACGATGAAGTCGAGCATGCGCTCATACTGTCGCGCATCGGACCCCATAGGAATCGCCATCACGTCCATTGCCTGGGCGCCGTAGTGGAAGCCAAAGCCGCCTGTAGGCAGGCCATAGCCGTAGCAGTTCAGGAGAACATCGCCGGGTCGCACGCCCACCATCCACAATTCGCGTGCGTTCAGCTCGGCCCAGTACGCAATATCCTGCTTTGTAGCAAAGACCGGCACGCTTTTGCCGGTTGTGCCGCTGGTTGCGTGCAGTTCCACTGCGCCCTGTGGCCCACCGGGGGAGACGAAGGCTGTGCCGTAGGGATAGGCTTGCCGTACCGTTTTCTTTTCCAGAAACGGCAGCTTGCGGATATCTTCCAACGATTGAATATCGGTGGGTTTTACGCCCGCTTCGTCATAGAGCTTGCGATAGAAGCGATTCTGGTGATAGGCTCGCTCAACAATGGCCTGTAAGCGTTTTAACTGTAACGCTTTGAGTTTCTCTTTCGGAAGCGTTTCTATTTCTTCATTAAAGAACCTGCGGTCGATATCTGGCATAGTTCCTCCTGATCAGGTATTCGTTCGTTTAAGTGATTCGGCAGAATCGTGAGGAAAAAGAGCAGCGAATAAGTTGTTCCAATTCTATCATGGCTGACCTGTTGCGTCCATGCATGTGCTACCTCTGTGATATGATGGGGAAAACGATGTGTAAGGAGAGACCACATTCATGCCCGATGCGATACAGGCCGTGATCTGGGATCTGGATGGAGTGATTATAGATAGCGCCGAGCAGCACCGCCTTGCCTGGCATCGCCTGGCGCGGGAAGAGGGATTACCGCTGACCGATGAACAGTTCTGGGCTACCTTCGGCCAGCGCAACGACAGGATCATTACTCAGCTCTGGGGAGAGATGCCGTCTGAGCGTATTCGCTCCCTGGCTGATCGCAAGGAGCAGTATTACCGCGACCTGGTGCGCGAGTCGGCCAGGGCGTTGCCGGGAGCCGTAGAGTTGCTTAGAGCTTTGAGTGACGCGGGCTATCGCCAGGCGCTTGCCTCTTCGGCTCCCGTTGCCAATATCGAACTGGTCAGCGAGGTGCTGGACTTGAAACGATATTTCAATGTGCTGGTTTCCGGTGAGGGGGTCCCGCATGGCAAGCCGGCGCCCGACGTTTTTCTTAAAGCTGCTGCCGACTTGCGGGTTGAGCCGGCGCAATGCGTAGTGATAGAGGATGCAGTAGCGGGAGTAGAGGCGGCGCATGCCGGGGGGATGTATTGTATTGCGGTAGCCGGCGAGCGTGATCTGCCTGGACTGCGCCGGGCCGAGCTGGTGGTCAGAGCACTCACCGAAGTTAGTGTTGAGCGTATCCGTCAACTGGCTTGACATCTCGTCTGAGGCGTGGCACAATATGCTGTGTCTCACCTCATAAGGAGGCGTAGGGGTCCCGGTGGGCCTCACCGTCTTCAAAACGGCTGGGGGGTCGCTCGGCGCGGTCCCCGGTGGGTTCGACTCCCATACGCCTCTGCCCATTCTCAGTAACGAACCCGTTGTGCCGTCCGGCATAACTTTAGAATAATCCATACCTGTCATGTTCTTTGTTTTTTACTGTAATAGTGAGGTGGATAAGGCAAACTATCACATCGTCGAAAAAGGTTGCGCAGGAGTAAAATTAGCGCTGCTGGCTCCTCGTCAGCCCTCAGAGGGCCATCGCTATATTTTGCGCTTGTTGGTTGAGCAATATGTATATGTATATGTACGAGGATAGAAAGCAGACTGAGAAGGGTTCAAATTAGCTAGACAGACAAATCGTGCCCGGTCATATTACAGCGATATCTCACCATTTGTACGCTGGCTCCGAAGTGCTCAGCGATCTCCTGCAAAGTCATGTCACGTTGGAACGCCCAGTCAAGGCCCCTCGCTGGGATTTGCAAGCACCCACCCAGGTACTTAGCGGCTTCCTCATCTGTGACACGATATTCGCGCACAAGAAGTCCTCCAGAAAGCCGATGAAAATGAATTGGCCGGTGACCAAGGAGCAAATGAGCCAGTTCATGCATCACGTCTGACTCATATCGTGTAGCTGCGTGGGTTGGGTTGTAAATAATCACATGCTTTCCTTCACCTATAGGCAAGGTGAGTGCCGACCAGCCCGCATCTTCTGCCAACAAACACTGGAGCAGAGATTCGTCTATCCCTGGGATATCCGCAGGACTGATGACTTGAATCTTCAGATGCTGTGCTAAGCGCCGAGCTGGCAACGGATCATAGGCGTACATTTTCAACTCTTTTCGCCAGCGTATCCCCTCATTCTCACACCAGCGCCTCTTGTCTCTGTTCAAGCCTCTCATCTACTCTAGCCTTAATTTCCCTTCGGTTGCAGCCCTATAGGCCGTCTTCATTAGCTTTGCAAGTGCATCTGCCATCTCGGGAGTCAGTTCCTTATCCGCACGCAAGTATCCTTCAATACGATCCGTAGTACTTATTTCATTTTGTTGCTGATCATCCGTCTCCTTAATGAATTCTTCTGAAGAGACGTGTAACCAGGTGCAAATGCGCAGAAAGGTATCCATGTCTGGCACTTTTCCATTCTCAATGCGGGATAACGTCGAAGGACTCACGTCCCCGATTTCCTGGGCAACTTCTCGTAATCCGCGATTGCCGCGTTTGGTCTTAATCAGCGCTGCTAGACACTGCGTATCAAAGACCTTTGTCATTGCTTCCCTCAATCCGGGCTGTCTTTTTATGGAAACACTGTTTCACGTATTGCACAATCGTCAAAAATGTTGTATACTCTCTAATGTTTCCTACATGAAACATTGTATCACATGTGGTACAAATGGTCAAGAATGAAAGGAGGAATCAGCCGATGACGCGACCACTACCAGAGGATGTCTTTCCCTACCTTGCCATTGGTCTGGCAAAGTACGTTGGAAGTGCGCAAAAATATCCTTATCCTGATGAATTGTCCTACGCCTTGAACCAGCTCTCGTTGGCGATGCTCACGGCATACCCCAGCACTATTACAGGACTGTTTGAACTGTTTGAGAAGCCACTTGAACAATGGTGGCCTGGTACGCCTCCTCCAGGAATTGATCCACGTTTTGAACTGCTCTATGAAGGTTCACTGGATGAGCAGGTCATAGAGTTTCTGCTTGAATATAAGCTGCCTACCGAAGCAACACTTCAGGATATTCAGGTAATTCTCGACAACCAATTGATGATCAACGTCATGAATATAGCTAGAAATGCTTATATTACCGATCCGATTGGTGCCAGCAGAGAATATACTACTATCAGGCAGTATGTGATTACCTATCCCTGGACGAGTACCGAACAACTGCGCCAGCAATTTCGCAACCTGCACTATATCAAGATTCAGGAAGTTGGCGCTCTCTACCAGGACAGTCGGTCACTCCATGCAGTCCTCCTTCACCAGCAACCTGGTTCGCAAGAGGCTCGTTATTGGAATTGCCCAGTATGCGGTCCGCTTTATCAGCGCAACAACCGGCTTGGGAGTCTCAAACCGAATTCTTGCCTGGGGCGCTGCCCTGGTCCACAAGGCTGGCAGGCTCTCGACCCTGTCGATTATCCCCTTGTTCTGAAGCGTGGTATCCATTTACGAACTCTCATACCTGGTCTCACCGAGATACAACTTTACCAATGGTTAATGCAGGACGCCCGGTCAAGCACGCCAACTTTGCAGCCGATCATCTTATGGCCCGGTGTAGATCGCTACGACCTGCAACTCAAATTTCTTCGTTCTTCCCAGAGGCTCGAAACTTGGGCGGTGGATGTCAAAGACTATAAAGACCCGTTTGCTTTAGGAAGACATATTGCCGAGGATAGTCGGCAGACTAGCGAAACTTCACTTGAATGGCAACGATGGTTCTATGTCTATCCATCCTACTGGGAACGGCAGCGGAGTGATTATCGTGCCTGTGTGCTTCGCGCCGCCGGGCATCTGCCTTCCAATGTTGATATTCTTAGCGACAAACAATTCAAAGCACTGGTCACAGCGCAATAGTTACAGATCCCAGGAGGCAATATGTACGATAGAAGTCAGTGGTACATTCCTCTTGTTCAAAGGCTAAAAGACCAGGATGAGGATGGTATACTCAAAGGCAAGTATGTCCTCCTTCTTCAGGTAGAGTTAGGATTATGGCTCCTCGAACGGCTCGGTCTGGTTGATGAACCCATCACGGTACTCTGGGTACTCCTGAGTGGCCTGCCTATCCCAGACCCCCGGCTCGATGCTTTCGACAAACAACAGCGGCACGCTATTGCCAATGCACGTATCCTCCTCCCTTTTTCTGGACGCTTCAATTGGGAAAACGCGCTCAAAGAGTACGCTACGATTCCTCGGGCCTGGCGCTGTTACAGTGTGCGACCAGAAGAACTTGAAAAACAGATGGTATATAGGCCAGACCCTCAAAGCTTTCAGGAGCGTCTTTTCGCATATGATGCCATTCTTGAAAGTACCTTACCATTTGCACAAAGAACCATCAGACCAGCTACAGCAGAATCATTTTACTTCGACGCCATAACCAGGAAAGGAAAGCAACTCATTCAAGTAGAAATTCCAGAAGATGTTGCTGAACTGGCAGCTACCAGCATCCCCTGGTTTACCCGACCGCGCAACCGCATGGGTCTATGCTATTCATACAATGATTTGCGCAACATAGCAGTCGAAATAGAGCAGTTGCGGCAGCAGCGTGGATTGCAAAGTGCATTGGGTTCCCGAGAAAGCTGGGTTGACATAGTCGATAACCTGATCGGCTATCGCGCTATTGCTACCGATGGTAGCCTCTCCGAGAGAAATACCGTTCCATTACGATTAGATGGCTATGCCTATGTCGTGGGTGCTGTCGCTGCTGGCAAATCGACTATCGCCAAGCTAATCTTGGCTGACGCAGTGTTGCATCCAGAGAAAGATTTACGGATCACGCTGGTCGTCAGCGATACCATGTCAGCTCTGAATCTTGCCGATGATTTCAACAGTCTTTTCTGTCAACGGGAAGAACCTCCAGTAGCAATTGCTCTGATTGGACGCTCAACGCGAGATATCCACCTGCAACGACTGTATCGTTCTAGCAAATTTCGCCCCGATCACTGGGCTTTACGCTGGCTCAATACGGCCTGTCCCCTGCAAGCGTTGGCCAGCGGTCAACCTTCAAATCCAGTTATTCCCGGGAATGAACCCTGCGAATCACTGTATAAATTGCCGAAGAACCCGAATCAGCACAAAACATATCACTCTTGCCCGCTTCTCGCAATCTGCCCGGGCAAACAACTCTACCGTGACATGCCAAGAGCACGTATCTGGATCACTACGCCAGGAGCATTAGGTGCTTCCAGCCTGCCGGCTCAGATCGAGCAACGAAAGATTCACCTGACCGAAATTGTTTATGAGCAATCAGATCTGATCATTTTCGACGAGGCAGATATTGTACAGGAGTGGTTCGACAACCTTTTTGCCGGAGAAGTCGTTTTGACCAATCAAACCAGCGGGGGTGGCCTGCTGGATGTGGAAGATGTCGAAACCGCCCAGGCATGCGTACCTCGACGGATCCAGCTTCCTCCAACACGTCGTTGGGTAATCGCAGAACGTCACTGTTTGACGGCCATTTCCAACATTCTCAGCAATCTGACTGATACCGAGCAAGGCCCTCTCTTGCGGCGTTGGATAGGGCGTAATTTCTTTACTTCGCTCACCCTGGCGTATAAGCTGGTCTGGCGCTTGCTCGATCTGCCCGATTGGGATTCCCAGGAATATCAGCAACTGGATCAGGTCGAAGCAAGCAAAAAAGTTCAGCGAATTGTGCGCTACTTCGATCAGCTCAGCCTGCGTGATCCACTTACTATGGAAAGACCTGCGGGGAATGTCCAGCTCAATCCTGTCTACCGTTTAGCGCTTATCATGCGCACCCTCATCGCGGCAGGAGATAGCGCCCATAACGTAGCAGTAAGCAACGAGTGTAAAGCCTGGATTCTGGATTTTATCCCAGATATCAAGCAAACGCTCGAAAAGCTAGCCCAACAAAAAGCCGCCTGGCTGGCACAGTTGAACCAGAAGGGTGCACTTTCTCAACAGCCCCCAGATGACTTGAATACCTTTGCCCAGCGTCTGGAGTTTGTCCTCAGCGTCATGATCCTGGACCGTAACATCCCAGTCGTCTTCTATGAGTGGTACAATAAGCCCGAGAATATGCTCACCAACCTCAACGAGCACTCACTGGAGCGCTCACCCAGCAATCTGACAGATATCTTGCCCGTTCCACCAACGGGCCGCATGTTCGGCACGTATTACTCGAAAGATCTGGAAATAGGTCAGAACGAGCAAAAGAATGGATTAGCTCCATCCGGCTTATCCGTCTTTGGATACCCTAACCTCGGACGCTGGTACACCATGTACTTTCATAGACTCTTCACTGATCTTGATGGTAAGCGTGGCCCCAATGTTCTGGCTCTCTCCGGCACCTCCTGGCTGCCACATTCTTCGCGCTGGCATATCGACATCTCTCCGCAGGGTATACTCGATCCTTCTCCTGAAGCTCAGCGGGCAATTGCGCAGAGCAAATTCTTCTATAGACCACAGTACATCAGTAAGAAAAATGTCCAGGAGCCTATCCGCATTTCGGGCAAGACGGAGAAACTCGTACCAATCAAGAACGTGGTGCGGGCATTGACAAGTAATCAAAGCAAGCAAGGAATATCTTTGCAAGGTGAGCTGGAATGGCTACGAGAGTTGGGACAACAGAAGCCGCAATACTGGCAAGATAGAGAGCGCCTGCTTCTGATTGTTAACTCATACGATCAGGCAAGATGGGCCTTTCAGGAGCTACGACAAAATGACCAGTGGCAGGTAGCGCCCCCTGGAGTGATACGTTACCTGGATCGAACCGAAGCAGATACCGATGAAATGTGCACAGATGAAACTGTCGTCTATCGCAGCGATATCGAGGATTTTGCCCAAACCAACGGGAAAATTCTTATTGCCCCGCTCCAAGCTATCGGTCGAGGTTACAACATCCTCAATCGAGATGGGAAAGCGGCCTTTGGTACTCTCTACTTTCTTACCCGCCCTATGCCATATCCTGCGGATACGCAATCACTAGCGCGCGAATTGAACCGCCGTACCTTGGATTGGTGCAAAGATCCGCAGTTCAAAGCATGGCAGGAGCAAGAATTGCTTGGGAAAGCACTTCAGCTACGCCGGGATGCCAGCGAGTACTGGCGCAAGGCGGAACTCCGCCGCTTTTATCGGAATCTCAAGCATGCAGACGAGAATGGTGACACCACCTATAGCGAACGCTTCGATCTTGCTGCTACAACTGCAGGTCATATCATACAGGCTTGCGGACGCCTTCTCCGCGGTGGTGTTCCTTTCCATGCCTACTTTATTGATGCTGCCTGGGGGCCGATAAGTGCAGAGGATCGCACCAGAAGGGAAACATCTGATACCAGTCTACTGACGGCTATGATCGAGGTTTTAGAGGAATACATTCAAACAGAAATAGGTCGTGCACTATATGCTTCAATCATAGATGCGTTGAGAGGTATTCAGGGATTTAATCCAGTATATTAAGGAGAAAGCGAGATAACCATGGATAAGTTTTCCCGTATTGTACCAATGCGTTTCTGTGTCGACGAAGCGTATCTGCGCGGCCTTGCCGTCTCGTTTTCAAACTTCGCCTATGAGCAGGATTGCAGGAATTTTCTCAATAGCATGAGGCAATTCTCGTCCCGCGATCATCCTGAAGAACCACCTTATCATCGGCTTAACACAGTGTTAACCGCACTGGCACCAACGCTAGCTCACCCATTTATCAAAAAATGGAATGCAGATATCGGACAGCCTGAGCGACAGATGCTAGTGGTTGGCGTAGATGTGGAACGTCGTCCCAGACCAGAGCAAATGAGTGACTTGACCTATGAATGGGGAAAGCAGTGGGGACAAAATAGCTTTGAGAAGGTGATCAAAGGGGTTGGGAGAGATGCCTACCAACGTCTACTGGATCGCTTACAGGAACCAGCGCAGAATTGGCAAGAAACTGACGCGGCCTCACTTTTGCTCCATCTTGATTCAGGCGCACAAACAGGATATCGCGCTATCCCCAGTGTGCTCGCCTCTCTACTAGCAGGCAAACAATCAAAAATTCATGGGAGAAGAGTCACCTGGCGCCTGGTACAGGACGGTGGGTATGGGCTGGCAGCCATCAGCAATCCCTTTCAGGCGAATATGAAGAGGAAAACCCTTTTTCACACGCTATAGAAGTGAAGACGGGAACATTTGCTTATAAGCTCGAATTTCGTCTACAAACCCAGGTGGGCAGTCCTCATAGTTGGATTCATCTCTATATACGATGCAGTCGCTATGTGGACACGCGCCTAAGAGATGCAAACTGGAATCGTGATGTTAGTGTTAAAGTTGGCATTAACCAGCCTCGTTTAAGCGGATGGGGGTGGTCACCGACCCTGGTCACACTTCCGCTCACTGGCGGTGTAACCAATCCACGCTGGCAAGGCGATCCGGCGCAACTCTTATCAGCAATGAAAGCTCGAGAGCTGGTTGCTCCAGATCACCTCTTACAGGCACCGCAGAACTACCGTACAGCCAGCCCCCTCAGCATGTATGATGAATACTTCGTGCTGCATTCCGAAGGCTTTAAACCTCCACATAAAGTAAAGACAGGCTTCGATTTTGCTGAACTACGAGAGGTTGCTAACGCCGTAAGCGATCTGCTGGGTCTGGAGCTTTCTGGTGGTCAAACGCTCGTTTCTGATATACCCACGAGGCAATTGTATCGCCCCCAGCTTCCTTTGATGATGCACAATATTGGTGATCTCCAGGAAAAGAAGTTTGTGAAAAAGCAGCCAGACTTATCAGATGAGGAGAGAGCGCATCAAAACCGATTGCAACGACAAAAAATTATCATCGATGCTCTTCAACGCGCATCAAATCATCAGCGCATCTACATCATTCTTTGCTGTAGTGACACGCTCTCTAAAACAATCCTGGAGCAGGAAATCCGCCAGGCACTCTTCATGGAAGCGGATGAGCCATGGCCAGAACAGATTCAAGTGATTACTCCTATAACTCCCGCTCCCGGAATGTTACTAGCGCCGTTGGATCCAGGCAAGCTCAATCCACTCGATCACTACAAGAAATTCGCTTCTCGGGCTGATCGTCAAAAATTCCTGGCTGAGTGGAAGGCGCAGATGCGCATAGCATTCCGCGATAAAACGCGGATGTGGGAAAGCTATCTGAACAGTTTATTACCCGATAGGTCTGGTTATGGATTAGCACTGATCGAGCTGCGTGAACTCGACCTTAAGACAAATTATCCTGACCAGCATATTAAGGGTGCGGTGCGCAGAGCCTGTAATAAGCTTGGGCTGGCCTCTCAAATGATCTTTCCGATCAGATTAGGAAAAAATGGCATAACCAGAGAAAGCCAATACCGGGCGCACAACAGTGTAACCGATCTCGTCTATCGCCAGACAGGTCTGATCTATGATCGACCAGTCGATCTTTATATCAAGGCGGGGATATCACGAGAACAGGCCGAACACCTTCACGTGATCGCACTCTACAAATTGCGCAAGAATGAGCCAAAAATGGACTATCCTATGGCGGTACGTCTCTATCCTGACGGCACCTTCCAGGCCCTCTTACCACATAATCCCGGCCAGTGGTTGCCTTTCCTGGAAGCGCGCAAAAGCTTAGGTGAACTATTCATGAAAGCGCAAGAACAAGATATTCGCCTACCTCCAGATGCGCAAGCACAATTTGCATCTCAGGTTTTCACCGAAAACCGCAATGAGCCGGCGCTTGTCCTGCTCGAAGCCCAGGACTGGCGAAACTACAATGTGCTCCCTCAATTTGCCAATGGTAAGGCACCACTGAAAGATCAACTCGATCTCAGGCATGTGAAATCGTTTGAAAGGCTATACAATCCGAAAGACTTGCCCAACCTGCGCATCATCCGTTTACGCTCAATTGGTTCGTTCGGCGAAACGCCACAGTACTTTGCTGTGCTCGAAGATGAGGACGACAAGATGAAGGAAGACAAGGATCTTAGTCATCTTACTGGCTTTATTGATAGCCAGGCTGAAAGCGAATTTTTCCACTACCTCTCGATCGGGCGCTTGCCAACGACTGCTGCCAGGGAGCAGCGAGGAAAACCAGGCCTCTATAAAACGGACGCGGGAGGGGGAATCGCTTTTAAACACCAGACGATTGTCGAATTTGTTCCCTTTTTCCTCCAGGCAGAGGACGACCCACAGGCCTGGTGTCATATCCCTCATTTTCTGCGCATTTCACCAGGATGGGACGGCGGGAATATCGTCCTTCCTTATCCTATGCATCTGGCAAAGTGCCTGATTGAAGATCAGCTTTGTATATTAGGTAGTAGCTTGGATGAGGAAGAGGCTTAAACCTCTTCCCGACATTGATCGTGCCGTCTCATATACGATGCTCTCACCGCTGGTTCAGTTCCGGTCTGCGAGCGATAAAGTCAAACCACTACATATGTGTGCAGATGTGAACTCGCTACAACCCGGCAGTGTAATGCATCGTCGTTTGCTGCAATACTGGCGTGATCACAGCCATCCCTTTTGTTCGGCCAGACGTGCTGCCTCCATCCGATTGCGCGCCCCCAATTTCTGCATGGCCGCAGAAAGGTGGTTGCGCACCGTCCCTTCGGACAAAGAAAGGTGTGCGGCGATCTCTGCATGGCTGAGGCCGGGGAGAGCGGCAGCGAGCACCTCCCGCTCTCGCCGTGTCAGAGGATTGTTTCCCTCCGAAAGTGCCAGCAAGGCCAGTTCGGGATCAACGACTCGTTCCCCTTGCATCACACGCCGCAGTGCGGAAGCGAGTTCTGAGGCCGGGGCATCTTTGAGTAGAAAGCCAACTGCCCCGCTCTCCATTGCCCGGCGCAGGTAGCCGCTGCGCCCAAAGGTGGTCAGTATCACCACGCGGCAGGATGGTAACGCCGTGTGCAGGGCACGGGAAGCTTCGAGACCGCCTCCGCCAGGCATTTCGATATCCAGCAGCGCCACGTCCGGGCGAGAAGTCAAAGCTGCCTCGACAACAGTGTCGCCTCGCGCTACTTCCGCGACAACCTCGATATCTGTTTCTCGACTCAGTAACGCTGCGAGCGCCCCACGCACCATCGCCTGGTCTTCTGCTAAAAGCACACGAATCATGATTGTTCCTCCTGCAATGCTCTCGCCTCCACCTGTGATTGTATGGGCAGTTTCACATGCAAACGAAAATATGGTTCGCCATTCAACAGGAGTGGACCGGCCTCCATTGTTCCTTCCAATCCGCTCACACGGTCTTGCAGGCCAGCCAGCCCGCTCCCCTGGCCGAAGTGAGACTGTGGAGTATTCTCTGTCCTTTTCCTGTCATTAAGTATCTCTATCTCAATCCATCCTTGATCCTGCGTGAAGCGCAGCAGACAGTGTTGCGCCCGGCTGTGACGGATCACATTGGTGACTCCTTCCCGTACCGTCCATGCCAGGGCCGCATCGAGTGGTTGAGGAAGCTCTCCAGGAAGGTGCTCGATAGAATACTCGATCCCGGCCGCTTCGAGCAATTCTCGCGCTCCATCTACTTCGCTCGCCAGACGGGGTTGCCGGTAGCCGGCGACGGTCTTGCGCACTTCGCGCAACGTCATCCGCCCGGCCTGTTCAATCTCGGCGAGTTCCTGAGCACAGCGTGCAGGATCTTCCGTGATCAGGCTACGGGCCAGTTCACTCTTGAGCGTGATCATCGAGAGGGTTTGTCCCAACAGGTCATGCAAATCCCGTGCCAGTCGCAGGCGCTCTTCCTCCACTTTCATGCGAGCGAGGGTGCGACGTGCTGTATGCAGTTCTCGAATGGCGCTGCTCATGCGCGACACACCGACCATGTCCAGGCCCAGCCCACGCACCACCAGCATCAGTGCGATAAGCCACCACCAATCGATCCCCGCCACGCCTCTGTGGGTGAAAAGGGTAATGAGGAGCGGAAGCACCGTTAAAAACACGACGACCATTCCCGCACGGCGCATGGGAAGGGCCACGCCCGCAATGGCGCTCACTGCGGGAAAGAGCCAGAGCCAGGCAAGATTATCAAGGAGACTGAACATAGTGACCAGGAGGCCCAGAACCACCAGCAGGGGTACCGCTAGATGGGATCGGCTACCTGTTCGCGCTCGCCGGCTCACGGGATGTGGCCACATGATCCAGGTATAACTGATTGCGAAAAAAAGCAGAGCCGCAATGCTTACAGCGAGACGAGGCCAGGCGTACGGTGTGCTCACCAGAGAAGCCAGGGGAAAGTATAGACCAATAAGAAGCCAGAAGAATTGGTAGAGTCGCCAGGTGCGGATGGTGATGCCACTCTCCCGAATCACGGCATCGTTCGTCTCAACTCTCTCCTGATCTGTGTTTTCCTTTGTTCGCCATCGGTAGTCGTCTCGTATTTGCATGGCAGCGCCCCTTCTTTCCAGTGCCGTTAGTGAGGTTGCCGGGCATTCGCTTCCATTTTATCATTGCTGTTGCCCAGGCTGATCTCCTTCGATATGATGCTTATCGATGATTGTTGCTATCTTTCTCAACACCTTTTTCCTGTCATCCTCTCATTGGCTCGATACGTGCAGGTGGCTGCTACCTGGACAATCAACTGTCTCTGTGCTCAAAGAGATAAACGATCTCGTAGAGGTGGGGATCGACACGCTCAGCGAGCGGGCGATGGGTTTCCATTTGCGCACGGTACTTCTTCAGGAAGCGATCCAGGTCTGCCTCCGATCTCCACTGGGCATAGTTGACGACGCGGGTCCCATCTGTACTTTTATGCAGCGCCGTCCCAATCAGACCTGGCTCTTCCTTGATGGACTCGACGAAGTGAGTCCACTGATCGATCAGTTCCTGTTGCCGTTCGGGTTTTGTCTCAAAAACATTGATCAACGTGATCGGTTGATCTGCGCGTGAGATACGCATTTTTTCCTCCTCTCGTAGCGCTTATGGACTTAGTGATGCTGGAGCCAGGCTTCCCAGGTGATTGTACCGATTGCCCATTGTGGGCAGGTATTGCCACCCTGGCGCATGGCGCGAGCTGTTTTACCTGGCAAAAAGATCGGGAGAATAATACGGTGCATCCTGTGTTGTTTGAGCCAGATCCGTGCCAGTTCTTCAGAGGTGTAGATCTGCGGGCCGCCCATGTCTGGCACACAATCGGAGGGGCCAGCCTGAACAATCTCACAAAGACGTCGGGCTACATCCTCTTCGGCCACCGGTTGTAGCAACAGGTCAGTTGGCGTGAGCATCACCAGTGGGAGCCTGGCTAGCTGGTGCAACACGAGATCGATCAGGGAATGAAACTGGGTCGCCCTCAGAATGGACCAGGGAATACCGCTGTGCTTGATGAGGTCTTCGCAGGCAAGCTTGACTTTGCCATAGGCATATGGAACCTTATCAATTCCCACAATCGAAATGTAGACGATATGCGAGACGCCCGCTTTGCGGGCAGCATCCAGCAGACGGCGCGTGCCCTCGAAATCGACCTGCCGGCTTCCATTGCCGGCGGTATGAACCACCACATCCATGCCCTGGATAGCTTCAGCCAGACCTGCGCCAGTTGCCAGATCAGCTTGCTTCCATTCAGCGCCGGGCCAATCTTTGCCAGGGCTGGCCCGGCGACTCATCCCACGCACGGGATAACCTGCTGTGCTCAAGTGCTTCACCACCAGGTGGCCCAGCTTTCCCGCGCCGCCAGTCACCAGAATATATTGCATTTTTCCCCTTTCTTGATGATCTATAATTCATATGCTGTATATACGTGTATCGGGCCATACGCGATGTGTGATGACCTCCGGTGAAAACGGAAACTCCCTAGCGTAGCGCCTGGGATGAAGGTTCAGGTTGCGTCTCGCCATACTTGAGTGCCTTATAGCGTGCGCCGAGTGTACCCGTCAGCGCCATAGCGCCAATACCAACCAGCAGATGCAGAATCTGGATCAGCCAGTGCAGATTGCCGGTGAGCATGCTGGATTGCATCACACCAAAGATCGGCAGGATGAGAGCGTAGACAATTCCGACCGTACCCCAGATGCGTAGTCCAGAGGCAGTGAGGGCGATAATGCTCATCGCCAGGAGTCCCAGAGTGACAAGCAGTCCGAAAAGCATGTGGATGTCGGTGAGGCCGCTGTGCGCGATCCAGATGAACAGGCCAGCTACCAGGGCGCACAACCCGGCAAGGCCAACGATAATCTGAAGAATACGTGCAATCATGGTAATGATCAACCTCCTGGTAATCTCTTTACATCAATTGTTATCAGGAGTGTACCCGCACCTGAAGAGAAGGGGAAGTGAAAACTCTCCAGATTTGACCATGACAAATGTCATACACAACACGCGCCCGGCAGCGTTTCCTTGCCTGGAGCGCGTGTCCGATGACCTCTTTATCAACCGTGATTTGTCTGATTTAAGATGCGGGACGCCAGACGTGGCAAAAAAGCCAGCAGAGGGAGTAGCCAGACCCATAGGCCGCGTAAAAATGCCCAGCGAAAATGAGAGAGGCCGGGCATGAAACTGACAAAGGGCGCCCATGTGTAAAAGCAGTAAAGGCTGAGCAGGCTAAACGCGAAAAAACTTGTGGTCAGCAGCACCTGCAAGTCTCTCTCACTCTGGGCTGGCTCCGGTTTCTGCCGGGATGTACTTTTTATTGCCACGACCAGAGCAAACATGCCGAAAAAAGTTACTGCGTACCAGGGCCAGAACCAGGGCGCTCCAAGCGCGCAATACAGCAGCCAGGCAGATGCCATCCAGGACACGAGTCGCTCATAGCTATTCAGATGGTAGGATGGTAACAACGTACGCAGCAAAAGTGCAGCGTACAGGACTACGAACAATGCCTGGCTCGCTGTGTGCAGCAACTTCTCCGCCGGCGAACCGATTTCCGTGCCGCCCGGCAGGCCCAGGAGCGGCATCACTCCGTTATAGAGCTGACTCAGGAATTCGGGTAGTGTATTGATATTGCGGGATGTGCCCGGATTAATACGCAAAATATCCAGCAATGCTCCTTGCTGCCAGAATGGCATATACAGTACCGCGATGATTCCTGCATACGTAGCCAGTTGCAGACCTGGCAGGTAGAATCGCTTATGCCGTGTCCAGAGGAGGAGCAGCAGGCCGGGAAACAGCAGGACAACATTGACTTTGATGCAGCTTGCCAGCGCCAGCATCACCGTCGCGCCAGTATAATCGCTCATGGTTGCTGGATCTGGCGAGCGTCGTACCAGCAGCCAGAGTGCCAGCAAGACAAAGAACAGCAGAGTCGCGTCATTGTGTGCGTTGATGCAGGCTTCAAAAAGCAGCAAAGGGTTCCAGGCGAAAGCCAGCACTGCCAGCATACGCAGGCGCGGTGTAATCGCCGGGGAAGATAGTTTCTGGCTGATCGACCAGATCAACCAGACCGAGCAGAGATGTGCGACCAGCCCGCAGAGGCGCAGCAGCAGGACCATCAACGCGATGTTCTCCCGATCGGAAAGTCCTGTCAGCCCTACCAGCCATTGCAATCCCTCTGTCAGCCAGATCCAGACCGGCCCGTAAGCTGACGGCTGATCCTTCCAGTAGAGATGGATATAGGTTGGATCGCCCTGTATTGCCTGTGGTGAAGTGGTGAGCGGATTGAGATGGTAGAACACTCCCATGCGGGCATAGATGATATAGGAATAAATATCCTGCGAAGTGACGACGGGAATTATTATACAGATCAGGCCGGGTAGCACGGTAGAAAATATGATGAAGCGATGTCCTGCTCGTCCTGGCAGAAAGCGCAATGCCAGCAAGTAAACGATCAGTAGGAGGAGAAAACTTGCCAGTAGCAATCCTGTCTGTTGCCAGCTCAAAGCTGGTGGGGGTGGTGGCCCATCGGCGACTCCAGCAAGCGTTGGTGTCAACCGCTGGCCTGAAAAAAGCAAACGAGTAGGTAGGAGTATCCATTGCCCGAACTCTGCCAGTAGAGCCGTGTGGAAGAAAAGTCCGTAGAGTGGCAGCACTGCCCAGAGCAGGAGCCATGCCCCTGCCATAATTGCCAGTAGGAGGAGTGGAAGTGATCGTCTTCTCGTTTGCTCTGTCCCCTTGCTCATAGATTCTCTCAATAGATCTCTGCGCTACTGTACCATTGGACGATCATTTGCTGCAAGGTTTTGGGACACCTGCGCTGGGGATTGGCCTTTGGACTTGCCTCGGAAAAATGGCTCAAGACCACATTATTTTTTACTGCCGACGGGGCAGATCGGCTGAAAAGTGCAGGCCCGGCATTTAGCGGCGCGCTGGCGCGTGAGTGGCGGTGGCTGTCGCTCTGTACAGAGAGCCATTTCCTTGAGCAAGCGAAGCACTTTCCGGCGCAGTGCCGGTGTATAGTCAACCGTGAACTCGCGGTCAGCGTAGCGCAGGATGCCGTGTGTGGGCATAGCTGCGGGGTCAGAGTAACTCTCCAGAATCAGGCAGTAGGCGGCGAGCTGTACGACGTGGTTGCTATGAGGCTGCTCTGCATGCTGCACAGAGAGCTTGAGTTCAATGGGGACGAGGCGTCCATCATCTGTCTGAACAATGTAATCGGGCTTGCCGATCAGTGGGAACTCGCTGGAAGAGAGCGTTTCACCCTGACCGTCGGCATCTTCATACACCAGTTCGCCCGCAGGCAGCCCCAGAGCGCGCTTGCGCTCTGCGATCAAGCGACTGCGTTGCACGCGCCGCTCATTGAGATACAGCATGAGCAGAGCAACGGCCAGCAATAGCAGTCCGATTCCGGGCGGTAGCAGAATATTCGTAATCATGGCCGGCGCAAGCTACCCCTTCCTCTCCATTGCTCAGGATAGCCTTAGCAACACAAATGATGCGGCAAGCAGCAGAAGCGCCAGGGCCAGGACGATGATGGCAGCCAGCAGTAAAAAGCGTGTGCGGCCCCGGCTGTCAGGGACGACGATACGTTCTTCTTCAAGCTCTGCCACTTCCTCGGCATGCTCTCTATGCTGCTGGCTGCCCTCCTCAAAAGCGCCGCGGCGCAGCAGCACCTGTTCGATGAGCCGGTATTCGGGAAGGTTTGCGGCCTGAGCGCCATGCCTGTGCTCCATTGCTACCATCTCGGCGAAAAGCTCCTCGTTACTGGCCTCGACATGTGGCTCGAACTGTTCGTGCCACCAGGCGAGCGGGCAATACTCGAACGTTGCTACCTCACTGGCTGTAAAAAGGCGTTGAGATGCATCATATTTGTGCTGTTTCTGCTGCTGCATCATGGTGAGTCAGATCTTCTTATGAAGAAGAAACCAGTCTCTGCTCGAACTGTGCGCTACCGGCCAGGCCAAGCTGGTCAGCGATAGCTGACATGGCTTCGATGACGCACGCAATGTGTTCGTTCAGATCAACTCCGAGTTCGTCGGCTCCTCTGATCACATCCTCGCGGTTCACGCCGGCGGCGAAACCTTTCGTTTTCATCTTCTTGCGCACCGATGAGACCTCCAGTCCCAGAATACTTTTATTGGGGCGGACCAGGGCCGTTGCAGTGATCATGCCGGTAATTTCATCGCAGGCGTAGAGGGCTTTGGAGAGCAAATCGTTGCGCGGGTGAGTGGCCTGGTTGAGATCGTTGTGCGCAAGAATCGCATAAACGATGCGTTCGTCGTAGCCGCCTTCGCGGAGCCAGCGGGCTGAAACGCGCGTATGTTCGTGCAGGTCGGGATATTCTTCGTAGTCGCAGTCATGGAGCAGCCCGGTCATGGCCCAGAGTTCTTCGTGTTCCTGGTAGCGCCGGGCATAGAAGCGCAAGGCTGCCTCGACTGCAAGCATATGTCTCTGGAGATTCACATTTTTTACATGGCTAGTCATTAACTTATAGGCATCTTCTCTTGTCGGCATTCGCTCCCTCTCGATGAATAGAGATTCTTGTTGTTTCATCGCAATCGGCTTTATTATAGCATACGCTGTTTTCGCCGGTGCGCCTGTCCCCGCAGTCGTCTCTGCGTCTCTGCCTTACCCTTTGCCTTTCCGGCCCTCTTTTGATATACTCATAAGACCCTGTGTGGTTCCACTCTGCTGCTTGTTGACAGCTGTCTGCATTGTAGTAGCAACAATAAGGTGCCATGCTTTACCAGTTTAGATCAGGAAGCATTCTATGTGATCCACTAGCTTGAGAAACGAAAGGAGGCGAGGCACGCCCCATTTTCCCTGTTCGGAAAACGGGAGTCTGCCACATCATTTGCTGATGAGTGAAGTGAAAATTAATCCCGGTGATTCGTTTGAGACAGCACTGAAAAAGTTTAATCGTAAGGTGCAACAGGATGGGATCTTGTCTGAGGCGCGCCGGCGCGCGTTCTATGAGAATCCACGAGTGCGTCGTAAGCGCAAGGCTGCCGCGCATTTGCGTAAATTGCGCCGAAGTCGCCAGCAGCACTGAGGCGCGCTGGCCCCGGGCAATCGTTGTACCAGGTATCGCCACCGGCTAATGGACCGATGTGCTATCACCTGGCTGGCGGTTGCCCTTTCTTTTCATCTCTATCTGTTCTTCCTCATGATGGTCAATCATCTTTTTGTTAAAGCCGAAAATTCTCTTTTCTCCAGTATCCCTGTAACTCCTCACGTATATACATTGCGAAGGGCTTATCCAAACTGAGGTTATCGGGCAGTCGCCAGTACAACATGTCAGGCAGACGTGATAAGGTGCTGGTAGTATTTGTATACCTGGAAAGGGGAGGAACCGGCTATGATTCGTTTGCGTCGTTCATTGTTATTTCTTGTAAGCTTGCTGGCTGTAGTGATGTTGAGCGCCTGTGGTGGGACAACGGCTACGGGTTCGACTCCGAGTACACCTGCTGCGGCGGCGCCGACGACAGCTCCCGCGACACCTACAACCGCTGCGAGTGCTGCTGTTGTCAAAACTGCTACAGCGACTATTGATGGCAAATCAGTCACCGTTCTGACCACTGCGCAGGGAATGACTTTGTATTATTTCACGCCGGACACCAGTCAGAAGACTGCCTGTACTGGCTCTTGTGCGCAGAACTGGCCGCCTCTGCTCTACAATGGCACCGGAGCCGTACCCTCTGATCCCAAATTGCCCGGCGAGTTGGAGGTTTACAAAAACGAGAACGGCAACCAGGTTGTTTACAATGATCACCCCCTCTACACCTTTGCCGGCGATTCTGCCCCTGGTCAGGTGAACGGCCAGGGCAAGGCGAGCAAGTGGTTCGTGGCAACGCCGGATCTGGCGAAAAATAAATAATCTCCTCGCTCTTTCCCTGTGTTCTGGCGCCGGGAGGGCCGGTCATCTCCGCTCACAGATGGCCGGCCCTCTCTTTCTACTCTCCTTCGCCAGTCTCTTGACGCGCTCTGGCAATAAGGATAACATAGCCCTGAAATTATTTCTGTTCAGGATGGTACGGCTATGATGCATTTAGATGCCAGACCGGTCGATCTAAAACTGGCAAACCCTTTCCGTATTTCTCGTGGTACACAGCACGTCGCTTCCAACGTCGTTGTGCAGATTACGTATGAGGATTACACCGGCTACGGTGAGGCCGCGCCGAGCCGCTACTATGGTGATACCCAGGAGACGGTGCTGGCCTGCATCGCCGATTTTGCCGGCAATCTCGGCGATGATCCTTTTCTCATCGAAGAGGTTATGAGCCGTTTAGAGAAGCTCGTGCGGCTCAATCCGGCGGCGAAGGCTGCCGTCGATATGGCGCTCTACGATATCGCCGGGAAAGTGCTTGGCATTCCCCTCTATAAGCTGCTCAGGCTCAATCCTGCTCGTACTCCGCATACCTCTTTCACCATCGGCATTGATACGCCTGCCGGCATGGCAAAAAAAGCTTTGCTGGCAAAAGATTATCCGGTACTGAAAGTCAAAGTTGGCACGAAGCATGATCTCGAAATTATCAAGGCGATTCGGGATGTGACGGATGCAACCATCCGTGTCGATGCCAACGCCGGCTGGACGCCGAAAGAGGCCATCCGCAATATCAATGCTCTTGCATCCTACAATATTGAATTCGTTGAGCAGCCCGTCGCGGCCCATGATCTCAAGGGCCTGAAGCTGGTGCGTGATAACGTGCCTCTGCCCGTTATTGCCGATGAGAGTTGTGTCAGCGTTGAAGATATTCCCCGCCTCAGCGAGTGCGTGGATGGTGTCAATCTCAAGTTGATGAAGAGCGGCGGTATCACTACTGTGCTCAAAATGATTCACGTGGCGAGAGCGCACAATTTGCGTGTGATGCTCGGCTGCATGATCGAAAGCTCGCTGGCGATCACGGCTGCCGCTCACCTGACGCCGCTGGTAGACTACGCGGACCTGGACGGCCATCTCCTGATCGAGGATGATCCATTCACCGGTGTGACGGTAGAGCAGGGGAAGCTAGTGCTACCGGACCGCCCCGGCTTAGGTGTGAGAGCGAGGAAGTAACTGCTCTCCCGTTTGGGCTTGAAACACTCATGAAACACCTGTATAGTATAAAAATACAGGTGTTCCATGCTTTTTAGCAGAACACTTTAAAACCACGTTGCTGAATTCTCAGGGAACTGAGAATTCAGAAAAACGTATGAGAAATTTGGGTAGACTTATGATGCTAAACGACGCCTTTCTATGCTATACTCTTGAGCGAGTTATACCGGCTGCCAGATACTAAAAAAAGCCAGAGGTGAATATTTTCGTGGGGCAGACACTTGTAGCGTTTGATACCGACCATATCAAACAGTATGTATTTGCCACTCATCGACTCAAAGAGATTCGCGGCGGCAGTTCGTGCCTCGATAACCTCAACCGGAGAGCGATGGTGGAAGAGGCGAAAAAATTCGGTGCCAGGGAAGTCTATGCCAACGGTGGTTCAGGACTATTCCTGGTAGACGGGGATAGGGAGATCGCGGAGCAATTCGGTCGCAGCGTCCAGGAGGCATACGAGCGTGAAACAAAAGGTGGGGCCTCGGTCTCCTTTGCCGTGCAGCCGCTTCCCCCGCATCTTGATCCCTGGAAGGATGAGCGCACGCATGACTTTCTGGAGTTGCTCTCTTACCGCTTGAAACAGGCAAAAATGACGCCGCCGCAGACTGTTGTCTTTCCCTCGCATCCTTTCATGCGTCCCTGCGACTCCTGTGGTGTGCGCTACGCTGAAAAACGGGATGTGATTGAGAGCGCGGACCCTACCGAGCAAGATAAACGCTATTGCGGCGTCTGCCTCGCCAAGCGCCAGGAAGATAATAGAGTAAAGAATGACATCAAAGATGCCATCAAAGTTCTTATGAAACGCCGCTCGCAGGGTATGCTCTCAAAAGAGTGGGATGAGGATGGGTACTCATATATCTGGCGGAAGGTGATCAGGAAGCTCTTGCAGGAGCACAACTATAAGATCTCCGAGGGAACGGTCCGTCCCTCAGATTTTAATGAGTTGCGAGGTCTCTCCGGCAGCAAGGACTACCTGGCGCTGATCTATGCAGATGGCAATGGTATGGGGAAAGTAATCGGGGACTGCAAGCAGCTTACGGAACTGGGACGTGTAGCGCAATATATCGACGATGCTGTATACCATGCATTGAGCGCCGCTATTGCCAGGCACCTGCCAGTCGTGCAACCAGAAGGAGAACGGAAGGAGCCGATGTTTCCTTTTGATATCCTCTTGATCGGCGGGGATGATATTGTTCTCGTGACGCCGGCTACCGTCGCTATGGATGTTGCGCTGACCCTTGCCAGGGAGTTTTGTGAACGCACAAAGCAAGAGGAGGAAAAGGGCCGGACGCTCTCTGTCGGCGTCGTGCTCGCACCTGTAAAATATCCTTTCGGGCTGCTACACGATCTTGCCGGCAGCGTCTTGCAATTTGCCAAGCAGGAAGGCGCCAGGAGGAGAGAAGAAGAGAAGACGAGCAAGTACAGGGACGCCAGGATCAACTTTCTGGTTGTTGCGGGCAGTACCAGCCATGATTTCAAGAAAGTCTATGCATCGCTGCACAACAAGCATGTGCAAGTGAGTGGCCGGCACGGGGATACAGCGTTTTACGCCACCCTGCGCCCTTATACGGTGGAGGAGCTGGAGCGCCTGCTGAGGGTTATCCGTGAGGGGAGGCAGAGTTCTCTGGGCCGGACCAAGTTGCATCAGATACGTGAGGCCGTGTTAAAAATGAATCTCAGCACGTCGGTGAGTGATGCCCTGGCGGTGCTGCGTAACTGGAAGGAGCGGCAGCGCCAGTTTGTCGTCACACAGGTCTATGAGCAGGCGAAGCATGCCCAGGAAGCACGCAATTTCCCTGACCATCCCGGTTCGCTGTTCCCTCGTGTGACTTTTCCCTGGTTTGTGGACAAAGATGACAGCTACCGCACGGCTCTGCTTGATTTCGTGGAACTGTATGATTTTGTGATACCGGAGGGGGGTAACGGTGGCGAAGAATCCTGATCGCATCCATCTTGAGTATACGCTGACGTTTGACACGCTGTTCCATTGCGGCACCGGCATTCGCAGCGGGCTGATTGATCGTACTGTCGTGCGGGATAGCAAGGGCTATCTTTATGTGCCGGGGTCCACCTTCAAAGGCGTATTGCGTGAACGTTGTGAGCAACTGGCGCGCTTCCATCAGGAAGGGGAGCCAGTAAGGAGTCCTCATGACGCTGAAAGGGCGTTACAGGAATTTAGGGGCGGCAGGCCAACGCTGATTACACGCATTTTTGGCTCGCAGCTATCGCCGGGCCACCTTTTCTTTGATGATGCCCGGCAGATTGATCTGGAGCAGCACAATAGCGAGGAGCAAGCAGATAAGAGCAAATATAAGGGATTGCAGGTCGATGTATATACGCAGGTGAGGATGGCCCGGCCTACCCGCACTGCTGTGGCTGGCGCGCTCTATACGAGCGAGTTCGGCACACAGGGGATGGTCTTCAATGGAGAGATTCATGGCTGGCTGGCGTGCTTTTCTGTTGACTCTTCTCTTCATCCCGTCTTTGCGCAGGCCGACCCGGTTCCTACCTACTCCCTCTTGCTCTTACTGGCAGGATTACGCCTGGTTGATCGACTGGGCGGCAATAAATCAACCGGCAAGGGGCGGTGCAAGTGCGAGATTGTGCGGCTGGAAATAAACGGCAAAGGATGTCCTGAAGCGTTGTGGTTATCCTGGTTGGAGAACATTGACGTGCTTGAGCACTACGAAAAAGCGCGGGAGGAGTGAATCGTGAAACACTTTGCCTTTGTGCTCATCGCGGATTCTCCTCTGGCAATACGCTCTGATCATGCCCAGGAAGGCGCCGAAACTGCTCGCTATATTCCAGGCATCACTCTCGCTGGCAGCCTGGCGGCAGTACACCGGCAGTTCTATCCTGACAGAACGGACGAGTTTAAGAGCCTGTTTCTCAGCGGGCAGGTCCAGTATCCAGATCTGTACCCGGCCTCTTTCAAAAATGAGGATATGCAAAATGCTGACTACCTGCCTGTCTACCCGCTGCCGGCGACGGCCCAGACCTGCAAGCGTTTTCAGGGATTTCGTCATATATTTCAGGACGAGGATGACGAGGAGGGGTCGCGTCACGGTGTGCGCGATAGTCTGCTAGACTGGACCGTGTTTCGGCTGCTTGAAAAGGCATCTGTTACTGATCCTGCTGTCTTGCTGGATGGATTTCGCAAGCAGAAACAATGTTCGTTCCCCGGTTGTGAGTATGCCCTGGATCGCTATGCAGGCTACTACCGGCGTGATGAGCAGGATGGACAGATGATGTATGCCACTGTGGCTACGCGCTTACAGACGCATACGGGCATCAATCGCGGGACGGGGACCGTGCAGGAAGGGATTCTCTATAATCGCCGCGTTTTCGAGGAAGATTCCCGTTTCTGGGGAGCGGTAAAGGTTGCCGACGAGGTGGGGCCGGTTTTCAATCGATTTATCAAAGATGTCGGGCAGTCGGGCCTGGTGCGTATTGGCACCGGGCGGACGCGCGGAATGGGCAAGGTCAGGATCGATTCTGAGGAGATGAAGGATGAGCAGCGGCGTTTCGATGATTTTGAGAAGCGTCTGGCAGCTTTCCACCAGTTATTATGTGACACAGCAGCGAAGACACCGGCATCCGCTGTCGTCAGGCCTGACCAGTTGTTCTATTTCACACTGACCCTGCACTCCCCGGTCATCCTGCGCGATGCCCTGCTGCGCTATCGCTGTGTGATTGATGAGCGGGTACTGGCGAACCGCCTGGCCCTGCCCGCCGATCACTTCACCCTCATCCACTCCGTCGCCAGTAGCAGGCGCATCATGGGATGGAACGATCTCTGGGGAACCCCTAAAGTGCATGAAGTTGCCATCGAAACCGGCTCTGTCTTTCTATTTGCTGCTTCCCTGCCACAGCAGGAGCTGGCACAGGCACTTTTCAGGCTGGAAGAGGAAGGAATCGGCGAACGTAGATCGGAGGGTTTTGGGCGAGTCTGTATCTCTGACCCATTTCACCGTGAGGTTAAGTTGCGATGAATCCTGAAATGAAGATTATCCGTGAAGTGAGCATTCAAGCTGAAAACTTCTATAATGATGCCGTCAAACTGGGGGATCATGCCGCCATTGCTCTGAGAAGAGAGCATCGTTCCCAGATGACCGGCCTGGAAAACATCGCGGAAAGCACTTTGAAGATCTCAGATGTCTTTGATTACATCAAGAGACAAACTGCGCGCTTTCCTGACTGGCGCTCGCCTGCACCCGGTCAGGAGAGCCTCGGAGGCTTCGGCGAACGACTGAAAAACTACCTGGAGAAGGAACTCAAAAAAAAGCTGGAGAGCATTTGTAGTGCAAAGGGTTTGAATATCGGCGATACTACTGATGAAGAGAAGCAGGAACGACGGCGCGTTCACCTGCTGTTAATTCGCCAGTTTATTCGTCAGATGGTAGTGGAATACGAATATCAGGTGAGCCTGGGTCAGGGCAGCAGAAACAGTAGAAGGAGAGAAGCAGAGTAATCATGCCTTCCGCAGCGCAGTTACAAAAAATCTGGCTGTTGAGCGACACGGCGCTTTACACTGAGGCAGTGAATTTCATCCATGAGCTTGTGGAGAAGCGGCACTGTGAACCTCTTCCTGCCGCCCAGGCTAACGGACTTCTGAATATCGCAGGCTCGTCCAGGTATAGCGATCTTTACCAGTTTGTGGTCCACCAGCGTGACCGTGACTGGCCGTCGTCAAAGAGAGATATTAAGAGATTTTACACAGATCTTGAGCAGTTCCTCTCGCAGATGCAGCGCAAGCGACTCAGAGAGGAATTTCGCCTGCTGGCGGATGTGCGCGGGCGCAGTGTCAGTGATCTCAGACGCGAAGCCGATGAACTGCTGATACTACTGGCGCGCGAGTTTATCCAGCATCTGGTCGCGGAGAACAGCGTGCTGGCGGCAAAAGCCGAAGAGGCGCGAGCAAAGCGTAGAAGAACAGGAGGCAGGTAAATTATGGTGGCTGATAGGCAAGCAGATTCCCAGGCAGTACAGAATCGCTATGTGCTGCGCAATCGTTACGTCTTTCGGGGCAAACTGGTCATGCAGACGGCGCTGCACATCGGTGGTGGTCGAGTCACGTTGAGCCACAGCGATAGCCCGGTAGTGCTCACGCCTGACCAGAAACCTTTTATTCCCGGTTCCAGCTTTAAAGGAGCATTACGCAGTACAGTGGAGAAGATGATTCCCAATCTGCCTGGCTTCTCGACCTGCGCGCTCATCGAACTCGACGAAGATGCTCTCAAGGAGGCGCGGCGGGGCGGACAGAAGATTTGTCCGACCGTCCGCCAGGGAGAAATTACTGCTAAGAGGCGTGCGAATCCAGAAAGAGCAGAAGAGATTCTTCAGCAAGCGATCAACGATCTGTGTGATACCTGTCTCCTGTTCGGCTCACCGTTTGCAGCCGCGCGCCTGAACGTCAACGATCTCTATATATCATCAGAGGAATGGAGCGGCATCATTCAGACTCGTGATGGCGTGGCTATCGACCGCGATACCGAGAAGGCCAGAGATCGTCTCAAATACGACTTTGAAGTCGTCCCTGCCGGTGCGACATTTGATCTGGAGATCGTGCTGGAGAACGCCGGGCCGAAAGATGTACAGCTCGTCTGTGTCGGGCTGAGCGAGTTTGTACACGGCTTTGGAGTGGTTGGCGGCAAGCGTTCGCGCGGTCTGGGCGTCAGCAAGCTTGAAGAATTGAAGGTCTCTATTCTCGACCTGGAGGTTGACGAGGCAACAAAGAGACGGCGCATGCGTGATTATCTCGTGAAAGGACTCTTCTCAGATGAGGCAAACGGCCCGCAGTTTCTGGCGAGGCAGATCGAGCGTATTTTTGAGTAAAGGAAGCGGGAGCTATGTTGAAGAAACTGGTCAACGAGGCGCTGTGTACGCTGCGCATCACGGCGATGGGACCGCTGCTGGTCAAGTCGGGTTATGCAAGCGTGAGCGGCCCCGATATGACGCCGGTGCTGACCTTCCGTAACGGCAGGCAGGAGGCGTTTATTCCTGGCAGTTCGCTGAAGGGCGTGTTCCGCAGTCACATCGAGAAAATCGTATGCAGCCTCAAGTCCCACGTCGTGTGCTATCCTTTCGCGGGAAACGAAGAGCGCCAGGCTGATCGCGAGCAACTGCGGCGTGACTACCGCGAATCATGCGGAAACCGGTTTACGCGCTTTGCGCAGAGGGGCGACAAACAGCGCCAACTGCTGGAAGCACGTACTGATCTCGTCTATGCCGATTCCTGTCCTACCTGCCGCCTCTTTGGCTCGACCGGCTTTACCGGGCGTATCGCCATCAGCGATGCCTACCTGGCGACGAGCGAGATCAAAGAGCAGCGTGATGGTGTCGGCATTGATCGCCTGACGGGCGGCGCGAGTCACGGCGCCAAGTTTGAATTAGAGGTGATCAGTCCGGGGGTGGCCTTTGAGACGAGTATCCATCTGCGCAACTTCGAGATCTGGCAACTCGGCATGCTGTTTGTGCTGATTCAGGATATGGAAGATGAACTCATCCGCATCGGGTCGGGACGTTCACGCGGCCTGGGGAATGTCAGAGCTGAGATCAGTGATACGAGCATTGGCGGGCGTCCAGGCGGCTTTGTCACCCGCACAATGCGCGGAGGTCAGGAGCAGGAACCCGCCGATCAGCTCTGGGGTCTGGGGCGCTGGCTCAACGATGGTAGCTATGGTACACAGCCCACTGATTACGTGCAGTTGTCCCCACCGGTCGAACAGCGGGAGCGCGGCATCCGCCTGGAGCGCGTCTTCGCCGGTGAAGCTCTCAACAGGTTGCGCTCGCTTGCCATAGACCAGTTTGTTACGCGCATACAACAGTGGACCGAGCCTTCAGCCCTTGCTGATGCTTTTGCTCGCAGTCGCTGACGCTGATACCTGTAACCGTAGCGGAGGAAGGAGAGGCTTGCTCATTTATGGAAGAAATACTCTGTACCGGACTGGTTCCCGACATCCCGGCATTTATCGGCGCGTGCAGGTTCCCCGGCGCATCCTTCGTGCTCATCGAACGGCTGCCGCAGCATGTCGTCTCCGATGAGCAGGAGCGGGGGAGCCTGTTGCAGTTCGACCGCCTGGCCAGAGCCAATCTCGCCGACTCGACCTCAGGTCGCGTCTTCTCTCAGGACTTTGAACTGCGCTGGCAACAGGATGAGCAAGGATACCGGGCAATCTACCTGGGGGCGAGGCGCGAGATACCTCTCTTAGAAGAGGACAGCATGACGCTCACGGATCTGAAGGTGCGCGATCAACCGAGGGACTACTATCTTTTCGGGGAGTATCTCGATGAGAACAAACTCAAAAATATTGGTCTGAAGGAAGAACCCGGCTATTACTATTATGCTGAAGTGCGTATTCCCCGCCTGCTGCGCTATCCGGTAGAGACGCCTGCGCGGCGCGTACAGTTGATGGTGCGAGAGTATGTTGAGAAAGCCAGCGGGCGTACACAGTTGTTTCGTTTTCAGAATGTGGTGTCAGAGAGCAACACGAAGTCAACAACCCCTGGCTAAAGCGCAGGGGCTTGCTCCTCACCCGAAGGTGGGA
>JADBKA010000315.1 GCA_014896635.1 Ktedonobacteraceae bacterium | reverse complement strand
ATATTCAGTGGATGCGGGCAAAATGGACACGCAAAGATGCGGTGAGCAGTGGCGCCATCCCGCAAGATCTGCTAGTGCATCAGCCGCGAGCAGAGATGCGCTATTTGTTGAGCACGGTGGAGAATCCGCTGGTTGCGCGCCTGCATGCTCATCTCTGTGAGTTTGCCGATACGAAGAGAGCGAGCCAGCCCGCCGGAATAGTCCCTTTAGCGCAGGTCGTTACGATTCATAGAGGAGAAGAACTGAGCAAAGCGGCTGCTCTCCTTGCAGTTCATCCGCCGGCGGATGGGCAGATCTGGTATCCGGTTCTGCGCGGCGGCGTCGATGTCCGACCGTATGCTGTTCCGCATGGCAAATGCTGGATTGCACGCACTGCTATTGAGAAGCCACTGGAGCGTTATCTGGCACCCACATTGCTGGTCGTCAAAAGCGCGGGACAGCTTCAGGCAACTCTCGATTTACAGGGACACGTTGTGCTACAAACACTCTATCTGCTTGCACCACGTCGGGAAGGCGAGCAGCAACGTATACTAGATGAATTATATTTTTTGCTGGCTCTGCTCAATTCACGCCTGATGCGCGAATATGTGTGGGTACTCTACACTGCCTACAAGTGGGTGCAGCCGCAGATTGAGCAGCATGTGCTGGCGCGCCTGCCCATCCCCGCGCTTGAAACGGCGGAGAAAGCATCCATTATTGAGCGCGCACGTTTGCTGATGCATGCTTGCAGTCATTTAACCTCTATCGTAGAATTGAAAGAGAGCCGGCAGATCTACGAAGAGCAGGAGCATGCGATCAGCGCGCTTTATGCTGCCGCGCTCCAGCAGCAGGATGTAATGGAAAGTGTAAGACAGGTTGACAAAGGTGTCAAAGGAGTTTATTTAGATGGTTGATACTCGTCCGATTCGTGTACTGGTAGCCAAGCCGGGCCTGGATGGTCACGACCGGGGCGCAAAGGTCATTGCCCGCGCGCTGCGTGACGCAGGCATGGAAGTAATTTATACGGGCATTCGTCAGACGCCTGAAATGATCGTCGAAACGGCAATTCAGGAAGATGTTGATGCCATTCTCATGAGCATTCTTTCGGGTGCGCACATGGCG
Source organism: Ktedonobacteraceae bacterium (assembly GCA_014896635.1). The sequence goes on along the minus strand of JADBKA010000315.1, from coordinate 3,441 downwards.
CTGTTCCCTAAAGTCATGGAGCTGCTCAGGCAGAACAATGTCGATGACGTGCTGGTAGCAGCGGGCGGCATTCTGCCCGATGAAGATATTCCCGCGATAGAAGCAATGGGTATAAAGGGCTGTTTCGGTCCGGGAACTCCTACAGACGAAATTGTAAAGTTTGTGCGTGAGAACATTCATCCAGAACGCCTGGCGATTGAGGTGTAGGTGCAATTTGAAAAATCTGGTAGAACGTCTCCTGAACGGAGACCGCCGCGCGCTGGCGCGCATGGTCACACTGATTGAAAACGGAGTTCCGCAGGCGCGACAGGCGCTGGTGGAGCTGCATCGGCACGCTGGCAGAGCGCATATCGTCGGCGTCACCGGCTCTCCCGGCGCCGGCAAGAGTACGCTGGTCACGCGCCTGGTGCGAGAACTGCGCGAGCGCGAGCATAAAGTGGGCGTTGTGGCCGTTGACCCGACCAGTCCGTTCAGCGGCGGCGCGATTCTGGGCGACCGCATCCGCATGATGGAACTGGCCGGCGACCCGCAGGTGTTTATTCGCAGCATGGCGAGCCGGGGCAGCCTGGGCGGTCTGGCAGCTTCGACGCGCGACGTTGTGCGCGCGCTGGATGCCGCCGGCTACGACCCCATTATTATTGAGACGGTGGGGACGGGCCAGGCAGAAGTAGAGGTGATGCGCACGGCGCAGACCGTGCTGGTGGTAGTCGCGCCCGGTATGGGCGATGATATCCAGGCCATCAAAGCCGGCATTCTGGAAATTGCGGACATTTTTGTAGTGAGCAAGGCTGACAAGCCCGGCGCACATCAGACAGTAGCCGAGCTGGCGATGCTGCTGAGCCTCGATCCGCACCGGCGGCAGGCGTCCTGGCGTATCCCCATTCTCAAAACGTCCGCGCTCAAAAATGAGGGTATCCCGGAAGTCATTGAAGCAGTCCAGCGGCACCGGCAGTTTCTACGGGAGAGCGGGCAGTGGGAGCAGCGCACGCAGCGCCAGGTACGCAGCGAGTTGCAGAATCTGGTCATACAGGCGGTGGCCGACGCGCTCAATGCCTCAGTCAGCCAGGAAGAGTGGGATGCGCTCGTCGCCGACATCAGCGGACGCGAACGCGATCCCTACAGCGTTGCCCGCGAACTGGAGCAGCGCATCGGCCTCTTGTAACCCTCGAAAAGAGGAAACAACCTGTAAATATCTTTGCCTGTATAGGCAAAAACATGCTATATTAGTAGCGCTTACTGATGGTACTGATGGATACGATCAAGGAAAAACTCTACGAAAGCCAGTTTCATATCGAGAATCCATCGTTCGCTGACGGGAGAGCCATCAGCATTGATTGCTGCGCCGTAGCGTACTCCGAACGCTTTAGCGGTTAATCCGGCTTGTTTGCGAAAATAGCGCAGGACTTGCCCGCAATCAGGCCAGCCGGCCCACTCGCCTTCAATCTGTACATCAAAGGGTCCATACTGGCCGCTCTCTCCCCAGTAGTAGCGGAGTCTGGGGGATGCTGGCATTGCTGCGTCATCTGTCATAGAACACACCTCTCCTAAAAGACCAAACCACTTTTACCCAATCTTCGATCTTAGTATTAGTATAAGACATGGATTTCCGCCTGTCTATCCAGATCTTGCGCTAACCGCGTCTACGCCTTCATGTCTGGAGAAAAGTCGCTTGCTGGGAGCGTCGTTCATGCTATGCTACTGATCGAGTGAGGTGAGACAATTTCATCTCTCGAAGGAGATACAGCTATCTCTGTTCTATTGTTCGTTGTCTGGAAAACTCTCGATTAACGTCGATGCATCTACATCAAGGACTTTCGCCAGTTTGTCCAGGGTTTCTGTGGTAACGATGGTCGTGGGATATCTGAAGATTCTTCTGACAGTGTTAATGTCTACTCCTGATCGTAAGGAGAGCTGTCTCTGGCTTACTCCCTTTTCTCTGGCTACTTCTTTTACCTTCAGTCGGATCATACCTGCGCTCTTTTGTGCTGAATGGTTGCTATTGTAACGGCTGTGATGGCTTGACAGTAGATGGTTTATTATTGTATCGTTTATAAAAGAGCCAATTTTAAACGAGGTACTAATAAACCACCTATTTATAGCAGTTGAACAGTGAAAGGTTGGGAAGTAGATGACGATTTTTTTACCGGATGGCGCTGGCGGCAGGCGCGTTTCGTATACGGATGTGGCGCAACAGAAGACGCAGCCGCTTAGCGCAGCAGAAGAATTTCACGCTTATTTGCTGCGCTATCGTCTGAACTGGATGCAGGTTGCGCGTGCAGCGGGCGTGCCGGGGCTGGTGGTCTGGAGCATTGATCACGGGCTGATGGTCAGCCCGGCGCATGCGCGGCGAGTCAGGCAGGGTCTGATCACGCTGACGGGCGTGCCGTATACGGGGCCGATCCTTTCGTTTGAGTCCTGGCAGTTCTCCGCGCAGAGGAAGTGAAGCTATGATGAGGAAGAGGAGCGGCAGATAATGCAGGAGATACCGTCAATCACGCTTGGGCGAGGAAGTCTGAAGGCGCTGGAGAGCATCATCAAGGGCTATCTGCGTAATCTGCGCAAGGCCGCTGCCAGACCGGAAATTCACCGCAAGAGGTTGAAGAAAGGGGCGCTTACAGTGTCTGATCAGATGCGCATACTGGAAGCTTTGCATCAACAGTTCACCAGCCTGCTGCTGCGCAACGAGCAAGAGTTGGAGAATGTAGCAGTGCTGCTGACGGTTGAAGAGATTCGGGCGATCACCCTGGCGCTGAGCGGTTTTCTGCGCGGCGTCAAAGAGCGCGCGCCGGCCACGCTTGAGCGCGAGGCAATCCTGCGAGAGGTGGCCGCTTTGCGCCAGCAGCTTGTTAGTATGCTGGCGCATTACGGTACGTAAAAATGACAATTACAGAGATAACCGGCGCGGCGTAGCGCCTGTCTGCTCCGCGCCCAGGCGCTAAACACGTGCGGCTCGGTGAAGCAGATCCCAGAATTCTCTATCATCCTGTAAAATCAAATTGCCGCCGAGCGAGAGCTGTGTACAACTGCCCTCATATGCCTGTAGCCGGAGAAGCGGCAGATCCCACTGAGTAAAGCTGAGCGTATACCACCTGCCCTTCCCGGCAATCTTATCAGCACCCGAAGGGCAGTCTGGCCGAGGCGTACCTGCTGGCAGGCTGAAGATCTTCGTGTAAAGCTGCTGTCTAAGATTGGCGTCAGTCATCAATTGCTGGCTGACTGTACCATTGGCTTCTTGCTGTTGCAGCGTCAGTTGATCGGGTTGTGCCGGCGCGAAAGATGCTCCGGCTATAATCTGCGCAAACAATTGCTTGAATTGCTCATTCATGCTATAGACGCCGCCGCGCGACTGGTAGTGTCCTTCAAGGGAGATCGTATTGCACTGTTTGCTAACGACGGAAGCGATGGCCTGATCTGGTTTGTGAAAAACGAGTTGATATTCGG
>JADBKA010000314.1 GCA_014896635.1 Ktedonobacteraceae bacterium | reverse complement strand
ACGATTGCATTAGCAGCCTGGCAGAGCTGCCGGGCATCATCCATCGCTTCGGCTGAGACAGATCCGTGAAAGAATAGCAATCCCCGGACCCTGCCAGGATGCTTCACTGAACTGGCAGGGTCCGCCTTTACTATCATGATTCCAGCCAGCTATAGGGATAGGCGGGATCGTCGATAGAGCGGGCGATGGTTGTGAATTGCAGAGGAGCAAAAGTATCGACCATGACGGCTAACTCTTCAGTTCGCTCTGCTCCCAGACTCTTCTCGACCACACCGGGCTGTGGTCCATGCGGAATCCCGCGCGGGTGCAGCGTGATCGAGGCGCGTTCAACGCCGCGCCGGCTCCCGAAATTGCCATTGACATAATAGAGCATCTCGTCGCTGTCAATGTTGCTGTGGTTATAGGGGACAGCAATCGAGAGTGGATGATAGTCCAGCTTACGAGGAACAAACGAGCAGACGACGAAATTCGGTCCCTGAAACGTCTGGTGAACCGGTGGCGGCTGGTGGATGCGTCCGGTGATCGGCTCGAAATCGCCGATATTGAAGATCCAGGGGTACTCGTAGCCATCCCAGCCGACGACATCCAGCGGATGAAAGTCGTAGTAATAGGATGTCACGGTGTGGCCGACCTTGACGCGCACCTCGTACTCGCCTGGATCGGTATGCGTCACCAGCTCTTCGGGGCGGCGAATATCGCGTTCGCAGTAGGGCGAGTGTTCGAGAAACTGGCCGTTCTCGTTCAGGTAGCGGCGCGGCGGTTCAATCGAGCCGCCATGCGCCTCGATGACCAGGAACGTATCCTCGATGCTGGTAGTATCGTGTCTGAAGCGGTAGGTGGTGCCGCGTGGGATCATGATATAGTCGCCTTCATGATAGTGCAGCAAGCCAAAGTTCGTCTCCAGTATACCGTGTCCATCATGCACAAAGTAGATGATATCGGAATCGCCATTGCGGTAGAAGTAGTCCATGCTGACGGCGGGCTTCGCAATACCGATAGAGACATCTTTATTGAACATGAGGACGCGGCAGCCGAGGATAGCATCACCAGTAGGCTGAAGTTTCGCTGTTTTTAGATGGTGGTGGCGCTGTGTGCCTTCGTCCCAGACCTCGCGCGGGAACAACTCGCGCGTGAAGCGTTCAATTTTTTTGACGCGCGTCGGCGGGTGCTGATGATAGAGGATGGAGTAGTTGCCGGAAAAGCCTTCGACGCCGAAGACCTCCTCGGCATAGAGCGAGCCATCCGGCTTACGAAATTGCGTATGTCGCTTTGGAGGCAGCTCTCCCAGGCGATGATAAGGTGGCATGACTTTTACCTTTCTTTCATGTCGTCACTGACAATCAGGAACACGATCTTTTAAACGATTGTGTTACGCAGTACGCCAATACCTTCAATTTCCATCTCAACCACGTCGCCATGCTGAAGCCAGCGATGGACGTCGGTTCCTAGTTCCAGGATGCAGCCGGTGCCGACGGTACCGGAGCCAAGCACATCGCCGACGCGCAGGCGGGCATTGCGCGAGGCCCAGGCGATCATCTGGGGGAAACTGTAGTAGATATCTTTGAAGTTGCCGCGCGATACCTCTCTCCCGTTGATACGAGCGATCATTGCCATATTGTAGCGTTCGCTGGCGCCACTGCCGTTGCGGCGCGCTGCCAGCTCATCGGGCGTCACCAGCCAGGGACCGAGCGAGGTTGCAAAATCCTTGCCCTTGCCCGGACCCAGGTTGAGCTTCATATCCTGGCGCTGCAAATCGCGCGCGCTCCAATCATTCATGATCGTGTAGCCGGCGATATAGTCTCCTGCATCCTCAACCGCGATATCCTTGCCCTCGCGGCCAATCACGCAGGCGATCTCCAGCTCGAAATCCAGTTCCTGGCTGCCAGCAGGATACGGTACGGGCGCATCATGGCCATAGATCTCGCTGGTATTGGTGAAGTAGAAAGTGGGTATGCTGTACCATTCGGGAATCATGCCGAGGCCGCGTTTTGCGCGTGCAGCAGCTACATGCTGCTCGAAGGCGTAGAAATCACGCATCGTTGGCGGCTCCGGCACCGGTGGAAGCAATGTAACCTCGCTGAGTGCATAGACGCGGGTCTCTTCTTCCAGCGCGGCTCGTGCGCGCTCCAGCGCACCAGGTGTGCGTAGGAGCGCCGCCAGATCTGGATAGTCAAGCGCGATCACAGCATCGCCATGAACAACGCCGGCGTGGGTTGTACCTGTGCTGGTTTTCAGCGTTACAAGCTTCATTACAGGTTACCTCGTAGAGCCTGCTCGCGTTCGAGCGCCTCAAAGAGAGCCTTGAAGTTGCCTTCGCCAAAGCCTTTGGCGCCCTTGCGCTCAATAACCTCAAAGAAGAGAGTTGGACGGTTCACTACCGGTTGGGAGAAAATTTGCAGCAGATAGCCCTCGTCATCATGATCAACCAGGATGCCCAGTTCCGCCAGATCTTTGAGATCCTCGTCGATCTTGCCTACACGCTCCAGTACGTTCTCGTAATACGTCTGGGGAGTAGCAAGAAAATCGACGCCGCGCTCCATCAGATTGCGCACAGTTGTGACGATATCGTCGGTATTGAGGGCGATGTGCTGTGCGCCGGGGCCACGATAGAAGTCCAGAAATTCCTCAATCTGTGATTTGCGCCTGCCGGGGGCCGGTTCGTTAATGGGGAATTTGATGCGCCCGCTGCCGTTTTGCATGACTTTGGACATGAGCGCCGAATATTCGGTGCTGATGGTGCGGTCATCGAAGTGGATGAGCTGGGTAAAGCCCATGACACGCTCGTAGAAGCTGACCCACTCGTTCATCTTGCCGAGTTCGACATTGCCGACGATGTGGTCAATGGCAGCCAGGCCAGCCGGGCGGGCGCGACGTGGTACAGAGGCAGGAAGAGGGCGATAGCCCGGCAGGAAAATACCGCCATAGGCATGGCGCTCAACAAAGGTATGAATGGTATCGCCATAGGTAGCGATTGAAGAGAGTACAACGGTGCCGTCATCGTCTTTCAGCGGTGTCGGCTCCTGCACGCCGCGTGCGCCCCGGCTCGTTGCCTCGCGGTAGGCGTGAGTAGCATCATCAACGCGCAGAGCAATCACTTTCACACCATCGCCGTGCAGCTTGACGTGTTCGGCCAGCGCGCCCTCTGGCACAAGTGGCGAAGTAATCACGAAACGCACATTGCCCTGCTCCAGCACATAGCTGCTGCGGTCACGCACACCTGTCTCCAGGCCAGCATAGGCGATGGGGATGAAGCCCCAGGCATTGCTGAAATAATAAGCGGCCTGTTTTGCATTCCCGACATAGAATTCGATGTGGTCAAAATTCTGGATGGGGAGAAAATCGTGTTCCGGCATGAAAAACTCCTTTGCTTCGCTCGCCAAAATCACAACATTGTGACATATATTACCTATCGGCATTATATGCAATCGGCACATGTTACTGCAAGATGATGGAATTTTTGGCGAAGGATCTCACTCCTGCCGCTCAGCAAACGCGCGAGCAAAGCGGGCCGCCCAGGTGGCATTATTTACCAGCAATGCTTGATTGGCCTCAACGCTTTCTCCGTGTGTCATCTTTGCCACATGATCAAGTACAAACGGAGTAAGGGCCGCGCCACGCACTCCGCGTTTTTTTGCCAGGCGTAGGGCTTCTGCGGTGGCAACTTCCAACGCATCCAGTTCCAGCGCGTATTGCTCAGGAATGGGACAGCCCACGACGATGCCGTTCAGGTGACATGCCCACTGGATGTGAGCGATGTTTGCCAGTGTTTGCACGTCATCGACACGGTGAGGCAGGCGCCGTCCGCTAGAGCGTACATAGAAGGCCGGCAACTCGTCGGTCTGCCAGCCGATTACGGGAACGCCCTGTGTTTCGAGATATTCCAGCGTCAGATCCAGGTCAAGAATCGATTTGGCGCCCGCGCAGATTACCATGACCGGTGTGCGGCTCAGTTCCATCAGGTCGGCGGAAATATCCATCGTTGTTTCGGCGCCGCGATGGACGCCACCAATGCCGCCGGTGGCGAAAAAACGGATGCCCGCCATGTGCGCGCAGAGCATCGTGCCAGCAACGGTGGTCGCACCCCACGCGCCAGATGCGAGCGTCACGGCCAGGTCGCGCCTGCTCACCTTCTGGATATTATCGGCAGTGCCGAGATGATGAATTTCGTCAGATGTCAGGCCAATGACGATTTTGCCATCGTGGAGGCCGATTGTCGCAGGGACTGCGCCTTCGGCTCTGATAGCCCGTTCCGTTGCCTGTGCGGCTGCGATATTAGCCGGGTAAGGCAGGCCATGCGCGATCACCGTTGATTCAAGCGCCACGACAGGCCGCTGTTCTTGCAGGGCTGTCCGCACCTCGTCGGAAAAAGCAAGATAGGATAGCAGGGTTGCAGGCATAGAGCGGATTCTCTTTTCCTGTTGATTTCTCTCATTATCTGTAATTCTATAATAATCTAAATGGTGCATCCACTATTTAGTAGATGGAAAAGGAATTTTGGGGGGGACACCCCCATTCCCCTCTGGGGAACCAGGTCCCACAAAGTG
>JADBKA010000313.1 GCA_014896635.1 Ktedonobacteraceae bacterium | reverse complement strand
ACGTGTGGCGAATGCAATCATCGAGGTGCAGGCGCGCGCAGTCCAGGTCAGGACGGTAGTCAAAGCGTTCCTCCTGCCAGGTCTGCTGCTGCGCGAACGTCAGCGAGTGAGCGAAGCTGTCGTCCTGCCGCCTCAGGAACCGCCGGTACCTGAACCTGAGGAAACCGCTGGTGGGGGAGCCGGGCGGGAACGCGCGCCGGAACAGTCTGTCGAGAAAAAGGTTGAAGCAGTTGCCGCCGGCCAGAGATAATATATGCTATGTCGCTGCTTCTTGAATATCTCCATGCATTTGGGCGTTTCCAGCGAAACGCCCGTCTGTATCTGCTCAGCAATGCGCTTAGCGGTGTAACCACTGGCATCATTCTGGTTCTTTACAACCTCTATCTTGCGTCACTGGGCTATGGCCCCGATTTTATCGGCTTGCTGCTTTTCGTTGCCACGCTTGGCGCCGGTAGCGCCATTTTCCCCGCAGGCTTCTGTGTGGACCGTTTTGGCGGGAAGGCCATGTTGATCTGGGCGAGTCTCCTGATCGGGGTGGCCGGCGCGGGCCAGTTTCTCCTGCGCCAGCCGCTACCGATGCTGGTCAGTGTATTTCTGGTTGGCGTTGGTGGCGCTTTTGTGCTGGTCGTCAATGCGCCTTTTCTGACGGCAAACAGTACGCCGGTAGAGCGGCCCTTGCTCTTTAGCCTGAATATAGTGGTCACACTGGCAACAACGGTGCTTGGTGAGATACTGGGTGGAATCCTGCCGCTCTGGTTGCGCGCGCAACCAGCTCTGATGGAGCCGCTGCCGCACTCGTTGAACTGGCTGCTCGTTAGCCAGCCTGTGGGACGGTCATATCAACTGGCTCTGCTGATCTCAGGGCTGATCGCGCTGCCGAGTTTTATCCCGCTTTTCCTGCTCAGCGATGACCGTCCGGCCAGGACGCCTCCGCCAGCGCAGGAGGACGCGCGACCAGGACAGGTGAACGAACCGCTGCTGAAGCGGGCGCGTATTGTGTTCGGTGAGTGGCGCCGGAGAATGGCGCAAATACGGATCAACGCTCTGCGGGAATTGCTGTTCAGACCGCTGTCTGTACTGGTGGCCGTGCAGATCATAATTGGACTGGGCGCAGGATTGTTCATCCCTTATTTCAACCTCTACTTCGTGCAGCGCCTGGGCGCTTCTTCGGCGCTTTTCGGGCTGATTGATGGTGGTGCCAATGCCATCAATGCCCTGCTGACGCTGCTTGCCCCGCTGCTGGTGCTGCGTATCGGCAGAGTCTCTGCGATTGTGCTGACGCGCCTGATCAGCGTGCCGCTGCTGCTAATCATTGGCCTGAGCGGGTGGCTGCCACTGGTTGCTCCGCTCTACCTTTTTCGCCAGGGAGCGATGGATATGACGGATGGGATCTTACAGATGTTCTCGATGGAAGCGGTATCTGCACGGCATCGAGGGCTTGCCAGCAGTAGCTACCAGGCGGCGAGGCAGGTGGCATGGGCGCTCACTGTACCGCTCGGTGGACTGGTGATCGCGCGGGTGGGTTTCCCGCCGGTCTTCATGGCGGGGGCGCTGCTCTACCTGCTAGCAATCGGGCTGTTCTGGTGGCGCTTTGGCCCGGCTTCTGCGTCACCGGCAGCAAGAAAGGAGAGCGGCCAGGGAGCGATTGACTCGACGCACCCCTGACCGCTCTGGTACTCTTGCCTGCCATATTTTTCAAAAGATCGCTCAGGTTCTGTATTACTCCTCCTCTGGCTTGATCGTAAGGCGGATGAACAGAATCGTCCCTTCATACAGGATGGACATTGCAGCACCCATGATGATAGGACTGTAGGGATCGGCGCCCGGCAGGAGAATAGCGGGTGCCAGCCACATGCCTACATGAGCAGCAGCACGTTTACGTGCGAGTGTCTCTGGCGTAATCAGTCCGATCTTCGCCATGAAGATCAGCACCAGTGGCAGCTCAAAGATCACACCGAAGGCGAGCAAGAAGAACGCCACGAAGCCGAAGTAACTCCCGGCAGTCACCAGTTCGTTGAAACTTGCGGCGCCAAAGGTGATCAACCACTGTACCGGATAGCGCAGGACGAAGAAGCCAAGTGAGATGCCCGCCACAAAGAGCGCAATGCCAGTCAGGATGAAGGGGACGGCATGTTTCTTCTCATGCTCATAAAGCCCTGGAGCAATAAAAGCCCAGGTCTGGTAAAGAGTGACAGGCAGCGCCACAATAAAGCCTGTGGCTATCGAGACCATCAGGGTGACGGTGAATCCTTCTCCTATGCCGGTAACTGTCAGTTTTTTTACAATACTAGGCAGCGGAGTTTGCAGGAAAGCCATGATTGGCTCGCGGAAGATGAAAGCGACAATTGAGCCTACTGCGATGGCGATGAGCGATTTGAAAATGCGCCAGCGCAGCTCTTCCAGGTGGTCTACCAGCGACATCGCCGAAGGATCATCGTCTTCTTCTTCCTCTTCGGGCCGATCATCCAGCATGGCCTGTTGCTGCCGATCTACTTTACCTGTTGCCATAAGTATTCTCCAGGAAGGTGATAGGCAGATGCATTACTCGGCCCTGGTTTTCGTTTCTTCTGTCTTCTTGTTCTCCTCGGAAGCCGTCGCTTTAGAGGCCGCTGTACCGGTGTCGGTCAGAGGCTGATTTGCCTGTGCCAGTTCGCTGGCAGTCGATGTGCGAGCAATAGCATCGTACCTGGGAGGGATGTACTCATCTTCTTCGCTCTTAATGTCTTTAGGAGCGTTCAGGCTCTCCATACCTCTTTTGAATTCTTTAATGCTCTTACCGATGGCCGATCCCATTTCCGGCAATTTCTTAGGGCCGAAGATGAGCAGAGCGACGACGAGAATAATGATGATCTCCCATGTGTGTCCGAAAAACATGGCTGTTTGTCCTTTCTGGTTGCTTGATTGTACCGGATACGCCTATTATACAGACTAATAAGAGAGTGCTGGCCGGCTGGTATCCTGGCCCATGAAAGAGCGTTCGAGGGAGTTCAGACTTTCCAGGCTGATGCTGAGCAGGCTCAACCCGGCTGATCCCAGTGCGACCAGGCCAACAACACGCCGCCGGCTGACCTTGCGTGTACGCAGACGCGTGATCGCCTCCTGCTGCCGGCGCATTTCCAGTTCTTCGCGGCGCAGTGAAGCCAGGAGCCGTTGTTCGAGTGCCGGTGGCGCCGGCGCCTGCTCGCCGTAGTGGCGCAGCAACAGAGTTTCAATAGAGTCGTTGTGCATAACCGCTTCCTTATGCCAGCAGATGGGAGGCGAGCTTGAGATGGTGAGGCTGTTCGCTCATATCTTGCTCGTCGTCCATCTGCGTTGTCTGTGCAAGCCGCATTTCAGAGTGAGCGTATGTGGGCTGTGGCGAGTTAACCAGGTTTTCGCCGCTCTCGTAGCAGTAGATCTGCTGAAACTGTTTCCTGGCGCGGGCCAGCCTCTGGCGTACCGCTGCCTCTTTCAGATCCAGCATTCTGGCGATCTCCAGGGTGGAGAGTCCGCCAAGCACTGAGAGCAGGAGGCAGATACGCTGATTCTCCGGCAACTTCGCCATCGTACGCCGTACCGCATCCTGCTCGGCGACCAGCTCTGCGGGATCATCCTGCTCGATGGCTCCGTAGCCGGGGGGCTGGACCGGTATAGCCTGCTCATTCAACCCCTCAGAACCCTGAGCTGACTGTCTCCCTTCCGGCATACGCGAGAAGGGAATGAAGCGAAAGATATTGCGGCGGCGGCGCTGCATGCGCACGGTATTGAGCGCAATACGCAGTAACCACGCCCTGGCGTGGAAGTGCTCACCGCTGGCGGAGCGGGCAGCCGCAAGACCTTTCAGGGCCTGGTGAAACGTATCCTGGGTGAGATCCTGACTTTCTTCCCAGTCGCCGGTCAGACCATAGATAGTATGAAAAACCAGCCGGCTATAGTCGTGAATAAGCGTTTCTATTTCTACTGTGGGTCCTGTATCCACATAGCTCTCTCTTTGCGTTTGTCGGGTAGCGATGATACCCGCCTGCACTAATGGAGATGCACAGGTGCAGGGATTTGTGACAACCAGAAAAAAGGACACGATTCCTGAGCGACCCGCAGAAGGCAGAGCAAAAAAGGTAACGGGCGACTGCACAAGTGCAGAGCCGCCCTGCTGCGCTGCCGATAATACGGGTTAGCGCAGGTGTTCTTCTATGTAATCTTCAGCTTCCTGGACCGTTGTAATCTTCTCCGCGTCCTCGTCCGAGATTTGCAGCTTGAACTCTTCTTCAAGGGACATGATGAGTTCAACGAGATCGAGAGAGTCGGCATTGAGATCTTCAACGAAAGAAGCGCTGGGAACGACCTCACTTTCATCGACACCGAGCTGATCCACAATGATTTTTTTGAGCCGTTCATGAACTGTCGGCATTATTTCACCTCGCTTTCCGCTTTAGGAGTGGGCCTTTGTTGCGCCCGTATAAATATTGTGCCGAGGACTCCATTGACAAAGCGGCTGGATGTGTCGCTGCCAAAGGTTTTGGCAAGCTCCACTGCTTCGTTAATGGCGGCCTTAGCTGGTACAGTATTATTAAACAGAATCTCGTAGATTGCAAGCCTGAGGATATTTTTG
>JADBKA010000014.1 GCA_014896635.1 Ktedonobacteraceae bacterium | reverse complement strand
TACAGGAAGCGGTTGCCGTTGCGGCCCAGTGCGGCGAGATTAGCCTGTCCACGCATTACACGCTTACATGTCGGGCAGAGATCCTGCCACCAGAGCGTACTGGTGGCGCGCTGGACTTCGGGACTGCTTTTGACCGGCGGCTCTTCTTCAACAACGCCCAGTGGTTGGAGAGGCATGTCACGCAGCGTATAGTCCTCGCCTACCTCGTAGAGCGTCCGCTTCAAATCCTGGATGAAACGGGCGGGTGCAAACTCCTCACCGCAGCGCGCGCAGCGCTGCTGTTGCGTGTCCTCGCCGGTGCGCCAGTAGAGTTCGATGCCCACCGTTGTGGGCCGCTCGATCAGATGGAAGAATTTGCCAAAGGGCAGGGAGATCAGCCAGAGGACGACAACCGCCTGGTGCGTGAGTGAAATATACCAGTAATAGGCGCCGCCAAGCCAGGTACTATCAGCGGTAAGCGCCAGCCCCGTCACGACAATCGCCATCAGCAGAGCAAGCGGCATGATATCAAAGCGGAACCGCTGCACAGTGATCAGCGCCAGATCGTGAAAGCGGCGATGGAAAGCCATGATCAGTCCGATAAAGAGCAGCAGGGCGGTGAAGTCGAGTGCGTGAATGATCACAAAGCCAAAAATGGTGTCGGTGGCGAATGGGAAAAGCGGAAAGCCAAAAACCCAGATGCGATACCAGCCGTCGGGTGTCTGAGTGAAACGCAGCCAGCCGAAGGTGAGCGGGAAGGTAATCAGACAGGAGAGCAGCACACCCCAGAAAATGAACTGGTGCGTCAGCCAGCGATACAGACCGCGCCGGCGGATAAACGTTTGCGTGAAAAGATCGCCGATGGCCGCCGGGATAAGCGAGGTATAGCGTCGAAAATTGGCATACGAGAAAAAGAGCTGCCAGCTTCTCCACCAGTAGCGGCCCGTTGGCGGGCGTGCCAGCCAGAAAGTATATTTGTAGGTGACGGCTGCCGTTGCAAAGACCGCCGCCACCGCATAGCCGATCAAAGCCGCGTCGAACCAGTGAAAGCCGCGCGATCCAATGGCTACCAATAGCAGTAGCACCAGCGCCGCTACCACTCCCGCGAAAAGAGCGCGAACGCGCTGGTTGCGCCAACTCCATGCTCCCTGGTTACGGGGAGCGCGTTGCGAGTTTGCGGAGCGCGCAGAAGCCAGAGATTGTTCCATGACGCCCTGTCCTTCCGTGCAAATAAAAGAAAGTCTCTCTATACGATACTTTAACACGCCTGGGGACGGAGCGCAATCTCTGCTCTTGCGTTATCAGAGATTATTCCCGGTAATGTGCTGAATCTTGACATATAAAATCACGCGCGGATCGCCGCGATAGCGCCATGAGACTCCATAGTGCTCTGCCAGCGTATCGTAGAAAGCCCCGGTGGGATCGTCCTCGATGCGCTCAACTACGCCGCGAAACTCGGCAGCGATGTATGGATCATCAGGATCAGCGATGGCGACGGCTACGCGCGGATCACGCCTGATGTTCTGATATTTCTGGCGTGTCGTGGTATGCGTAAATTTGATATGCTGCCCATCCCACAGGAACCACATAGGAGAGACCTGAGGCTCTCCCTGTGAACCTGTCGTGGCAAGGTAGGCCAGCACCTTCGATTGTAGAATCTTCTGTACTTTGGGATTTTGCAGATCTGCCATAAGAATAACCTCCTGTAGTTGGGGAAAAAGGCACTCTCGCCAGGGAGGACTTGTGCCTTTACAAGTATAGGTTTTGGGCGCCAGAATGACGACAAGCCTGTACCATGATGCCTGGAAAGGCAGGTCTATCGTAGAGGCCGCACCTCTGGTGCCACCCCTTGCGGGCGCCCTGGCCCCCCAAAAAACCAATACTTGAAAGGGACATGCGCCCCCTGAACCCTCATTTTCTGTTAAGTTAATGTCTGATTTTTTGTGTGAGACTTACCACTCTACTCAGTCTGTGCGGCTGGCAGGTTGGCAACGTCGTTGAGGGCGCGATCAAGCAGTTCGGCGGCCTCGTCGATATCGCCTCTGGTCAGGATCAGCGGCGGAATCATGCGCAGCGTATGTGGAGCCGTGCTATTGAGCAGCAAGCCATGCTCCAGAGCTTTCTGTACAATAGTTGTAGCCAGATCGTTCTGCACGTGGACGGCGCGCATCAGGCCGCGTCCGCGTGGGCTATCAATGATGTGCGGGTACTTGTTGCAGAGCGTGCTGAGTTTGCTGTTCCAGTATTCGCCCATCTGGCGTGCATTCTCGATTAAATGCTGCTCAAGGATTGTTTTGATGGTAGCAATGCCGGCGGCGCAGGCTATGGGATTGCCGCCGAAGGTGGTACCATGATCGCCGGGAGCGAAAATATCGGTGCGCGGCTCGGTCAGCATAGCGCCGATGGGAATGCCGCCCGCCAGGCCCTTTGCCATTGTCACGATGTCGGGCCGGATGCCATAGTGCTCCCAGCTAAAGAAGTAGCCTGTGCGGCCCATGCCCGCCTGCACCTCGTCGCAGATCAGCACCAGGTTCTGCTGATCACACCAGTCGCGCAGACCTTTCATATATTCATCGCTGGCGGGCCAGATACCACCCTCGCCCTGCACCGCCTCAACCAGAATTGCCACTGTCTTCGCGCTGGTTGCTTCTTTTACCGCATCGAGATCATTGAATGGCACCTGCTTGAAGCCGTCGGGCAGGGGGGTCCAGGTAGCCTGGTAGGAAGCCTGTCCGGTTGCCGCTGTGGTGGCGAGCGTACGCCCATGAAAGCTATTCAGCATGCTGATGACTTCGTAGGCGCCATCGCGGTAGAGGCGACCATACTTGCGCGCGAGTTTGATTGCTCCCTCGTTTGCTTCCGCGCCGCTGTTGGAGAAGAACGAGCGCATGCCTCCGCTCTGGATACCGAGTAGTTCTGCCAGCTCGATCTGGCGCACGTTATAGTAGAGATTAGAGACGTGGATGAGCTGTGTGACCTGCTCCTGGACCGCCTTGATGACGGCAGGGTGGCAATGCCCCAGCACATTGACAGCGATGCCCGCGACAAAATCGAGATACACTTTGCCATCAGTATCCCACACGCGGGCGCCTTCGCCGCGCACAAGCGTTACCGGCTGGCGTTTGAACGTTCCCTGATAATATTTGCGTTCAAGTGCTGCCCAATCGCGTTGATTCAACTCCGTCTTTGCCATTTTTTCTTCTCCATTAGTTGAGTAATAGTGACTAAAAGAAATAGCGCGAGTTTAGCGGGTATAGAGCGTGTTCTCGTCGATATAGCCGTGCGTCAGATCACAGCCCCAGGCAACAGCCTGACCGTCTCCCAGGTGCAGGTCAATGGTAATGACTACTTCAGTGCCGGCCATCGCCGCTCGCGCCTGTTCCTGCTCGTAGAGAGCTGCTGTCCCATTGCTGACGACCTGTATGGGGCCGATGAAGATATCGAAGCGATCTGCTTGTAGCTCGCATCCACTGGCGCCAAGCGCAGCGACGATGCGTCCCCAGTTAGGATCACCCCCGGCCAGCGCGCACTGCCAGAGCGGCGAAAGCGTGATTGCGCGCGCCGCTTTCACGGCGTCGGCTTTGTGGCGCGCGCCGCGCACGTGGACTGTCATGAGTTTCGTCGCGCCCTCGCCATCGCGTACCAGCTCGCGGGCCAGAAATTGCGTCACGTGGCGCAATGCCTCGCGGAAGATGGTCGCCTCGGGATGCCCGGCGTTGAGTGGCCGATTGCCGGCCAGACCGTTCGCCAGGATAAGGCAGGTATCGTTGGTTGACATATCGCCATCCATCGACACCATGTTGAACGAATCGGCAACTGCTGAGCGCAGTTCGCCTTGTAGCCAGTCATGCTCGACGGCGGCATCGGTGGTCAGGTAGCAGAGCATCGTCGCCATGTTTGGATAGATCATGCCGGCTCCTTTTGCCACACCGCCGAGACGTACGGTCCGGCCTTCAATCTGAAATTCCAGTGCGATGCGCTTGGGCCGGGTATCGGTGGTCATAATTGCCTCGGAGAAGGCGTTGCCGCCTTCGCAGCTCAACTCGATCTGTGCTACTCCCACCTCTATCTTCTCCATCGGCAACTGGCGACCGATAATACCGGTGGAAGAGCAGAGCGCCATCTCGTTCTCTATGTGAAAGCGCCTGCTGACCAGTTCGGTCATCCGGTAGGCGTTGCGTTGTCCCTGCTCGCCTGTGGCGCAGTTGGCATTCCCGCTATTGACAATCACTGCCTGAGCCTGGCCCCGTTTCAGACGCTCCTGGCAGAGCAGAACAGGGGCAGCGCGTATGTTGCTGGTAGTAAACGTGCCGGCAGCCACGCAGGGAACATCAGAAAGAAGAATCGCCAGATCAGGAAGCGCCGCTTCTGATTTAATACCGCAGGCGGTGGCTCCCGCGCGAAAGCCCTGGGGAGCGGTGACACAGTGATCTACTTCGCGGAATACGTTGGACATCTCTTTGACTGTCTTCCTTTCGTGGAAAAAATCCCGGCACTCTCAGTGTATCCCAGGTGTAGTTAGCTGCTTGCCTGGGAGACTGTGAACCGGGATCCCTGTCTTCTCTATTGTATCCCGTCATGAGCGGGCCTGACAAATGCTGGCTAGAGGCCGAAGAATACTCTGAAATAAATCAATGTACTGCTGATGCCGTGAGCGATGGCGCAGGGCCACAGATTGCGCCTGGCAAGAAAATAGGGAATGCCGATCAGCAGGCCATAGATGGCGCTGCTCAGGATGCCGGCAGGTCCTTGATGAATGTGGGCAAGACCGAAGAAGATTGCCTGCATCAGCCAGGCAAGCGTCCAGCCGCGATTATCACGCTCGAAGAGGTCCGCAATACGATTGAGCAGGTAGCCGCGAAAGATCATTTCTTCGGCGAAGGAGCCGACCGTCCAGCCGGAGATCAGGACACTGAGGAGGGTGAAGAGATTGCCCTTGAGGCCGGTGAGGGTTTGCAAGCCAGGGTTGGTATGAAATAGGGTAGTGATCAGCGGCTCAATGGCGAATCGTTGCAGGATGCCGAGCAGAATGCCGCTGGTGAGGCCGAGCCAGAGAGCATTTTTCCAGCTTTCCGGCCTGCGCAGTCCCATATGTCCCCAGTTGTTGCCCTGGAGCCAGAGCAAGGCCATGATAATCAGAAATTGAGAGAGCAGGGGAACGAGATTCAGCCACGCACCTGATATTTGCAGGGCGACGACGAAGAGAATTTCGACAACGATCAGGTGCTTGTTGTAGCGCAGTAGCGTGATGCTGCGCCCGCGCCGTGATTTCACGGAGACGTAGACGGGAGCAAGGCTCGGTGTGGGTGTGACCTGGCTGGGGTTGTAGGGGATGTCGCTACGGCTCACAAGGGCGAAAAGATTCCCTTCGGGATCTTTGCCTTCGCACATCTGGACGTCGGCAGATGGAGAATAAATTTCCCCCATCTCGACATCCTGTTCGAGCAATTTGTAGCGGCTGAGTTGGAGATCGGTGACATGGAAGACGAGCATGGGAGCATGTTCGGTAAAGTCCTTCTCTTCATCAGTATGCAACTTGAGTGTGCAGTGGCCGGTGTTAAGTTCTACCCGGTAGAAGTCGCGGAAGTCCTGAATGCCCTGCGGCTCTTTCACATGCAGACCCAGAACATCGCGGTAGAAAGCTACCTCGGTGTTCATATCGCGCACGTAGAGAATAACCTCGATCAGTTCTCCCGCCCCTACAGGAGATATTGACATGTCTTTCCAGATCCTCTATTCGGTGTTGTCACTGTGTTGAACAGTATAGCACCTGGAAACACTGACCGGCCATGTGGATGTGATAATGGTCATGTAGAGTTGTGTGGCTGATGAGACGACAAAGCGTGGCGCAGAAGTGCCAGGCTCTTCACCTTCACCATCAATGACTGGAGACGACTCGCCTTGCGGTATCCTTGCAAAGTAGTGATCAGAGAGCCGATGATACCGGTCAAGGCGATGATCAGCTAACTTCCATGTTTATCCCATCTTTCTTCTGGACCATCTCGTAAAGGGAACAATCCAGTGATCGCCCGGCTTCACGTGAGCTGGTCCGTCAACCTGCCGGTTTCAACAAGCCAGCGCACAAACCGCAGGCGAGCGAGGTCGGCGGGGGCCTGGTCCTGCTCATCAGGCTGGTAGGTCTGACGCAGGCGGGTCAGGCGGCGGATCTCCAGTAAGGTGAATCCGGCCTGATGCAGAAACTCAAATTGTTCTTTGTAATTCTTCTGATATTCCATCTGATCCATAGGATTCTCCTGTCCAGTACATGCGCTCGATGCTATCTATTTACAGCGGTAAGTGTACCCTCACTTTATCACAGGTCTCTCACTTGAACTGGCAGATACATCACAAATCTGTCACAAACAGCCGTGCTCTCTCCCCATTTTCAGTGCCGAGCAGCGGGCGAACGGCTTATAAACCTCTAGATGTATCACGGAGTTGACAAACCTTTCGACGACTCTTACAATAAATCTCAAGATTGCACATTTGTGAAATAGAACGCTCTGACGTCTCACGGAAGTGTTGCAGGAAAGTGTCAGGCTGGTTTTTTGAAGGATGGCATATATGACGCAAGAGAGCGATGACATTTATCTTTTGACAGAGGTTGCTAGCCTCTACTATGAAGAGAATTACACGCAGGAGCAGATTGCCAGAATCATCGGCGTTTCTCGCTCCGGCGTTTCCCGGCTACTGACCCGTTCGCGGGAGCTTGGCCTGGTCGATATTCACGTGCATCACGCACTGCGTACTTCGGCGTCGTTGCGTGAAGAGTTGATCCAGCGCTTCGCTTTGCAGGATGCCCAGGTGCTGCTGAGTGCTGATGACGTGGCGCTCAGTCATGTAGGTGCGCTGGCGGCTCGTTACGCTGACCGCCGTATCCAGGAATCACAGCCTCAGGTGAACAAGGAAGCAAAAGAAACGAAGGCAGCAAAGAAAGCTCCGGCGGAACAAGAAGTGCAGGCGCCGGGGGACAGGGCGATTCGCACAGTTGGTGTCTCCTGGGGAACTTCGATGCTGGAGACGCTGAAAGCCCTGCGCCCCCGGCGCCGTCTTCCGCTCAATATCGTGCAACTCATGGGCAGTGTCGATACTTCGTCCCGGCCCGATATTGACGGGCCTGAGATTGCTCGCAGCCTTGCCAACGCTTATGGTGGGCGCTGCTATTACCTGCATGCTCCCTTGCTGGTGGCTGATACCGTTGTGCGTGATGGACTGCTCAAGGAACGCAGCCTGCGCCGATCATTCCAGATGATGGAGCAGATGGATATGGCCCTGGTAGGCATCGGTGGCGTCCGCCCTGAGGCTTCAGGTCTCTTCCGCGCAGGCTACCTGGATGAAAGTGAACTCCAGGCTATTCGCAGCCAGGGAGCTGTCGGTGACATTTGCGGTTACTACTTTGATATTGAAGGGAAGATCTGTGCCACCGAGTTGCTCAGCCGCACAATAGCCGTCCCGTTCGACACGCTACGCAATGTTCCTCTGGTTGTCGCTGTCGCGGCGGGTATTGCCAAAGCGGAAGCCATTCTCGGTGCATTGCGTACCGGGGCGGTGAAAGTGCTCATCACGGATGAACCTTGCGCCCGTGCTGTGCTCCAGCGGGTAGCTAGCCGCGAGGTTGTCGAATTGCCTGGCTAGTGCAGAACCGGGAGACCTGTTCTCCAATTAGAAAAGAGGTTTTGTCTGGATGTCCATTATCTTGCATGGTATCCCTGTTGCAGGTGGCGTGGCAACCGGGAACTATCTCCTCTATGATCCTTCACCGCCGCTGATTCCTCATGATCGCATTCCTCCTGAAGCCATCGCTGGCGAACGAAAGCGCCTGGACCTGGCTGTAGAGGCTGCTAAAAAAGAGGTTGAGCGTCTGAGCAGACAGGTTGAGAAGCGGTTGGGCCGGGAAGAGGCAGCCATCTTCGATGCTCACCTGCTGCTGTTGGAAGATGAGGCACTGCTCGGCAATGCATATCAGCATATAGAGGATGAACTGATGAACGCCGAGCATGCGTTCTGGACTGCGGCGGAAGAGTTTGCTCGTATTCTTGCGGAACTCAGCGATAGCTATTTCCAGGCGCGTGCTGTCGATATTTATGATATTCGTACGCGCATCATTAATCAGTTACAGGGACGTCCCACTCCTCACCTGCGGGACCTGGATGCCGCAGTCGTTATTGCTGCCCGCGATCTGCTGCCGTCAGATACTGCCGGACTTGATCCGCAATTTGTGCTTGGCCTGTTGACCGAGCAGGGGGGACCGACTTCGCACACGGCCATTCTGGCCCGTCAACTGGGTATTCCGGCCATTGTCGGCGTCAAAGGTCTCATCCCGGCGCTGCATGCAGCCAGTGGAGATACGGTGAAAATCGCTCTGGATGGCAATTCTGGTAGCGTTGTTATCGACCCTGACGCGCAGACCATCGAAGCATATCAGCAAAAGCTGCACACTTATCGCCAGCAGCAGCAGCAACTCCAGGCGCTGCGTGCGCTGCCGGCAGTGACAGCGGATGGAGTGAGCATCGAGGTCGCGGCCAACATCGGGCGTCCCCAGGATGCGCAACCGGCACTGGAAGCCGGCGCAACCGGCGTGGGCCTCTTCCGCACGGAATTTCTTTTCTTGGATCGCACAACCGCACCGCATGAAGAGGAACAACTGGCCGCTTACCGGGCCGTGCTGGAAACGTTTGCCGGCAGGACGGTGATCGTGCGCACGCTCGATATCGGTGGTGATAAAAGTATTCCCTATCTGGCACTGGCGCATGAGAGCAATCCTTTCCTGGGTCTGCGTGGCATTCGTCTCTGCCTGGATGAGCAGCACCAGCCGCTTTTCCGCACTCAGATCCGCGCGCTCCTGCGAGCAGCGGAGACGAGTTCTGCCTCGCTGTGGATTATGTATCCCATGATCTGTGACCTGCGCGAGTTCCGCCGCGCAAAAGCTTTTGTGGCCGAGACGGAGACGATGCTTTTGCAGGAAGGCGTGTTGCGGGAGCCGGTCAGCGCAAAGATTCGCCAGGGCATTATGGTTGAGATTCCTGCCGCCGCGCTGCTGACCGATGTGCTGGCGAAGGAAGTCGATTTCTTCAGCATTGGCACAAATGACCTGACCCAGTACACACTCGCCAGTGACCGCATGAATGCCAGCCTTGCTGCCCTGCACCATCCCTTCCATCCGGCGGTGCTGCGCTCAATCGCTCATATCATCACGACTGCACGCCAGCGGCAGCGCTGGGTGGGCATGTGCGGCGAGATGGCTGGCGATCCTCGCGCCAGTGCTTTCCTGCTGGGATTGGGCATCAACGAACTGAGCATGGAACCCGCATCCCTCAATGCTGTCAAGCGGGCCATTCGGGCTACCACAATGGAGCAGGCGCGCGCACTGGTTCAGCGTGTGTTGCAGGCTGAAGATGTGGATGAAGTAGAGGAGTTGCTCAAGGCAGCTCTGCCCTCCTGATACCAGATCTATGTGAAAGGTGAGAAGCGGGGGACACCCCCGTTTTCCTCTGGGGAACCCTGTCCCACTGTGTGGGATCACGCCCCGCGTTGCGGGGACCCGCCAATCCCCGCCAGGGGACTGATCGTCCCCTGGACCCCTCCACGCTTGTGCTTAAACCTCGGCAAAGTTCCGTTCGATCAGATCCACAAGTGCCGCTACTGCCTCTTTTTCATCTTCACCTTCAGCGGCTATCTCTATCTCGGTGTCCTTGTTCACGGCCAGAGTGAGAATCAGGACCATGCTTTTCGCGCTGACCGTTTTGCCTTTACTGTTGACAGTAATATTGCTCTTAAACTGTTTGGCAAGTCTGACGAACTGGGATGCTGGCCGGGCATGCAGGCCCACTTCGTGGCGCACCACAATTTTTGCCTGTTGCATAAAGAATCTCCTTATATTAATAAATATGGATCTTCCAGCAAAGTCTTGAATCGCTGGAGAAAGCGACTGCCGCTCGCACCATCCAGCACACGGTGATCTGCCGAGAGCGAGACCTTCATGATCGGGCGAATCTCCAGGCGTTCTCCTTGCTCATCTGCAATGACCACTCCGCGCCTGGTCACTTTGCCGACGGCAAGTATCGCGCTCTGGCCCGGCGCAATAATGGCATGGAACGTATCAATACCGTACATGCCCAGGTTGGAGATGGTAAAGGTCGCGTGTGCCATCTCTTCGGGCCTGAGCGTTCCCTCACGGGCCGCTTTGATCAGCCGGCGTAGATTACGAGCCAGTTCCAGCAGCGTTTGCCGGTGGGCATTGCGAATAACCGGAGTCAGGAGCGCCTGCTCGGTGTCGACGGCCACGCCGATATGCACGGCATGCCAGCGCCGGATAATCTCTTTGCCCGGCTCGCTGGCTTCGAGCGTAGCGTTCACTTCGGGATGCTGTATCAGCGCCGCTGCCAGAGCGCGGATCAGCAGCGCCGTCAGGGAAGGAGCAGGTTCATCCTGTAAACTACGCGCTACATGCTGGCGGCAGCGTTCGGCCTCGCTCATGTCGATTTCCATATCCAGGTAAATGTGTGGGGCAGTGGTAATACTGCTGAGCATGCGCTGCCCGATCAGGCGGCGGACCGGTGAAAGCGGAATGATCTCGGAATCATCGGCAGCCTGGGGAGATAGGGGAACCTGGGAAGCCTGGGAAGCCTGGGTAGTCTGGGTAGTCTGGGTAGTCTGGGTAGTCTGGGTAGTCTGGGTAGTTGGGGGAGTTGCTTGTGCCGCTGGAGTTGCCGGAGTGGGCAGAACAGGAGTTGCCTGCTCTGTCGCCGTTGCCGGTTTTTGCGCTGTGGACACGACTTCGGCCTGCCCTGTCGCCAGGTGAGCCTCGACATCGGCACGGGTTACTTTCTCTCCGCGTCTGCCTGCCGCGATGGCGCTCAGATCGACCCGGTGCTGGCGGGCGATCTTCTGGGCAAGCGGTGTCGCTCGTATAGTCCTGTTCGGCCTGCTCTCAACGAACGCCACAACGTCGGCGCGCGTGAGTGGTGGCTGCGCGCCGCTCTGGACTACCTCGCGTAGATCGACGGCGTGCAGTGCGGCTTCTCGTTTGGCGGCGGGTGTACTGGCGAAACGCTCAGAAGCGGGTTGTGGAGATGAGTCAGTGTGCGCCGTGGCAGTACCCGCGCTGCCAGGAGCATCTGACTGTGCAACAACCAGTGTCGCCAGAGGAGCGCCAACTGGTAGCGTGTCGCCATCGTGAGCCAGGATGTGTGCAAGGCGGCCTGTAAAAGGCGCCTCAATCTCTAGATTCACCTTATCGGTCATGACTTCAGCAACCGGTTCGCCTTTCTCCACCATATCGCCTTCCTGGTAGAGCCAGCGCAATAGCGTTCCTTCTGTCATGGTCATACCGAGTTTAGGCATGGTCAGGGGTTTCTCCATCGTCTCTTCTCGCTTTCCACTCTATGCCGGTTTCTGCCGCAGCAGGCGATGGGCCGCCTGGTAGATATCTTCTTCCTGCGGCGTAGCGCGCTTTTCGAGCAGCGGGTTGTAAGGGATGGGTACCTCGGCGCCGCCCAGGCGCATGATCGGCGCATCCAGGAAGTAGAACGCCTCGCTGGCGGCGATGCGCGCGGCGATCTCGCCACCGAATCCCCCGCTCAGCACTGCTTCATGGACAATTAACACGCGCCCGGTCTTCCGTGCCGAATCAACGAGCGTTTTCTCATCCAGCGGACGCAGTGTACGCGGGTCTATCACTTCCGCCTCGATTCCTTCGCGTGCCAGCCTGCTGGCCACCGCCAGTGCGCGCGGCACCATGATTGAGAGGGCGATGATGGTCAGATCCTTTCCTGGACGCTTGATATCGGCCTGGCCGAGCGGTACCAGCCACTCGCCGCCTGGCACCGGCCCTTTCTGTCTATAGAGCACTTTGTGCTCCAGGAAGATGACGGGGTTGGGGTCGCGGATGGCCGCGATGAGCAGACCTCTGGCGTCAGCCGGCGTCGAGGGCAGAACGACTTTGAGACCGGGAACGTGGGCGAACCAGGCTTCCAGGCTCTGTGAGTGCTGAGCGGCAGCTCCTGTCCCGGAGCCGAGCGGTGCGCGAAAAACCACAGGCACCTGTGCCTTGCCACCAAACATGAAACGCAGCTTGGCTCCCTGGTTCACAATCTGGTCCATGCCGATAGCCATGAAGTCGCTGAACTGGAATTCCGCGACGGGACGCATGCCAGTCAGAGCTGCCCCAATAGCACAACCGGCAAGAGCAGCCTCAGAGATGGGCGTGTCGCGGATGCGTTGCTCGCCAAACTCTTCAAGCAAGCCGCGTGTGACGCCGAAGGCTCCCCCATAAATACCGATATCTTCACCCATCAGAAAAACTGTCGGATCTCTGAGCAACTCTTCACGTAGCGCCTGGCGAATAGCCTCGGCGTAGGTCATTTCCTGAAATGCGGGTTCTGCTGGCGGTTCGCCGGTTGCCGCTGCCGAAAATTGAGAAGAGGTCTGAAATGTTGTCATGCATACACTCCTTCAAGTAATGCTGCCGGGTCGGGATCGGGACTATGCAGCGCGAACTGGTAGGCGTCCTCAACCGCCTGGTATGCCGCCGCCTCTTCCTGCTCGATCTCCTGCTGGCTCAGCACGCCGTGCTCGATCAAAAATGCAGTGAAGCGTTTGATGGGATCGCGCTGCTGCCAGGTGCGAATCTCGTCGCGTGTGCGGTAGCGGTTCTGATCGCTTTTAGAGTGGCCCTTATAACGGTAAGTCACCGCCTCGATAAGCGTCGGCCCCTGACCTGAGCGCGCTCGCTGAGCTGCTTTGTGGACAGCGCGGTACACGGCGAAAACATCGTTACCGTCAACACGCTCGCCCACAATGCCGTAGGCGCTCGCCCGCTGAGCGATAGTCTCGTTGCGCATCGCGCGCCTGGTTGACATGGACATGCCATACTGGTTGTTTTCACAGAGGTAGATCACAGGCAGGTCCCAGACCGCCGCCAGGTTGATCGATTCGTGAAATGTGCCTTCATTGGCGGCCCCATCACCAAAAAAGCAAAGGCAGAGATTATCCTTCTGCTGCAATTTGATGCTCAGTCCCACGCCTGTAGCAATGGGAATGCCACCCCCCACGACGCCGTTTGCGCCCAGGTTACCAGATGCCACATCGGCAATATGCATCGAACCGCCACGCCCGCGACAGTAGCCCGTCTCCTTGCCGAGCAACTCCGCCATCATCAGGTTGAGGTCGGCTCCCTTGCTGATGCAATGTCCATGCCCGCGATGCGTACTGGTGATATAGTCATCAGGACGTAAGGCGATCAGTGCTGCTGAGGGGATCGCTTCTTCGCCGATGGAAAGGTGAGTTGTGCCATGTACCTCACCACGCATGAACAGCTCATCCACTTTCTCTTCAAAGGCGCGGATACGGTACATGGTCTGCAACACGCTACGCAACTGCCGGGGTGTCAACTCCGCTTTATCTTCGGCTTTCTCAAGCATATGCTCTCTCTCCTGATTCTCTGCACAAAAGTTCAATGCTGCACATGTATTCACTGTACCATGTTAAGCGGGTGAGTGTCAATAGGAGAGCAGGAAGGAGCGGGACTGCCCCGGTGCGCTCTGCTCAGTGCTGGTGTCCTGTCTCCTGTGCCAGTGCCTTCTGGCCGTAGTTTTGTGTCCAGAAGGTATGCAGTTTCTCGATCTCGTCCGATGGCAGAGCAACGGGTGTTCCCAACTGGCGGGCGATGGTGTAGACTTTCGCGCTATCTTCCAGGGCGTGAGCGATGGAAAAGGTGTGGGGCAGGTCAGGTCCCACCACCATTGCTCCGTGATTACCCCAGATCAGGGCGGAGCGATTGCCGAGCGTATTAGCGATCAGCTCGGCGAATTCGGCTGTGCCTGACATCTGGTATGGCGCGATAGGGACTTCGCCACCGAGGCAGAGGGCGGATTCTGCCAGAATCATCGGCAGAGGCTGATAGACGACGCCGAAAGCTGTCGCATAGGGTGAGTGGGTGTGCATCACGCAGTGAATATCGGGACGGCGGCGCAGAATCAGCGTATGCAGGGGCGTTTCCACCGAAGGATACCACCTGCCTTCGACGACTTTGCCCTGTTCATCGACGACAACGATATCTTCTGCGGTCAGTAACTGGTAATCGGCGCCGCTCGGTGTGATGCAGACTAGCCCGCTGTGCGGATCGCGCGCGCTCAAGTTGCCCTGAGTGGCGCGTACAAGCTGGCTCTCATACATTTTTCTGGCATAACGGGCGACTTCGCTGCGTAATTCAGCCAGACGCATAGTACAGAGTCTCCTCTCTTTTGGGCTGTGTTAGAAAAGATGAGTCGTATCATTATGCAAAAAAAGCTGTACCTGGTCGTCGATCACGCGCAGTTCCGACAGGCTCGCCGGACTTATTTCGAGCAGGCGGGCGCCGGAAAGCGGCATATCGAGCAGATGACAGATCAGCAGGCGCAGGATGCTCTTATGGCTGACGATGAGGAGCGTCTGACCGGCATGCATGTCCAGCAATCCGCTTACGCAGCCGACGATGCGCGCCGTTGCTTCCTGCAATGTCTCACCTCCTGGCGGGTGAGCCTTCCAGGAACTGCGATCCCACAGCGCCAGCGCGTTCGGCTGCTCATGTGCCAGGTCGGCGCGGCGCCGGTCTTCCCATTCGCCAAAATTCATTTCGCGCAATGCGCTATGTGTCTGTATTTCCAGATTCAGAGCGGTAGCAATAGGCGCGGCGGTCTCGTGCGCACGCTGCTGTGGGCTGGAGTATAGCGCGTCGATATGTTCGCGGCGTAATCGCTCGGCCAGTGCTCGCGCCTGGGCCTGGCCGACCTCTGTCAGAGGTACTTCTGTGGTACCGCAGAAAGCGCCGTCGCGGGTAGTGCGTGTCTGTCCATGTCGTACAAGCAATAAGCGTGTGATGGCCGGTACGGCAACATCCATAAGTTACTCCCTCAATCTCTGTTGTTTCTGGTAGAAAGATATCTTCGCTTTTGTAGTTCCTCTTTGAACCACGCATAGCGTTCTTCGTAGATCGCAGTCCATTGTGCTTCCGGTTCGATCTCGATGGTATGGTGAACCATCGAGTGGATCGCACTTTGTAAGCTGGCATGGCAGCGTCCGCTGGCTGCCAGCATGGCCGCACCCATGGCGGGATCGGCGATGGCCGGCACAACGAAAGGCCGGTTGCAGACAGACGCGCGGATGCGTAACCAGAGCCGGCTCCGCGCAGCGCCGCCAACGGTGCGGATTGGCCCGTGCAGTGGTGCGCCCAGATTGCTTACCACCTCATAGGCAAGGCGTTCGAGCAGTGCAACCCCTTCGAGAGCGGCGACATAGGAAAGATCGAGTTGTCCTCGTGCCTGGTCCTGTGGATCGAGCAGGAAACCTTCGGCGTCGGGCGCGACAAAAGGGAAACGCTCACCATGCCGCACTAATGGATAGCATAGCAGAGAAGTTGGAGCCAGTGAAGCCGTCCTGTTATCGTATGCAGCCAGGTCGGCTCCGGCAAAGCGGCGCAGCAGGATCTCGCCGCCGCTATTACTGGCGCCGCCGGGCAGCCAGCCCTGTTCGGGATGGCGATGGCAGTAGACCCGGCCTTGAGGATCTTTGATCAGGGTATTGCTTACTCCCTTGATTGTCAGAGTGGTACCAAGCGAAGAGACCCACTCCCCCGGCGCGCTGGCTCCTGCGGCGAACTGTGAGGCGCAGCCGTCGGTTGTGCCGGCGACCACCAGCAGGTGTGGATTGAGCTTCAGCGCCTTAGCCAGATCTGCGCGGAGAGAGCCGATGGGCGTGGCGGGCGCCACCACACGCGGAAAAAGCGCCGGCGACAGGTGCAGTTCGCTGGCGATTTCCGGTGGATAGCGTTCGGCCAGCAGGTCGTAGCCCGTCTTGAGCACGTTGTGGTAGTCACTGATTCCCCAGATGCCGGTGAGCTGTCCAGCGAGATAGTCTGCCTGGTGAGCGATCAAAGCGGTACGCGCGATTGTTGCCGTCTCGTGCCTGGCAAGCCAGAGCAGCCTGGGCAGCGCAAAAGAGGTATTGAAACGATAGCCTGCCTCCTCACAGAGCGTGACGAGAGCCGCGTTACAGCGCGCGGCTTCCTCAGTCGCCCGCCCGTCGCTGTACATGATGGCCGGGCGCAAGGGACGATGCGCGGCATCGAGCGGAACGAATGTGCCGGATGTGCCGGAGATACAGAGCGCGCTCCCTGCCTCTGGCGGGATTCCCGCGACTGCCAGATCTGCCGCGAGCTGTCCGAGGGCATTGAACGTAATGTTCCACCAGTCTTCTGCGTTCTGTTCGGAGACGCCGTCAGTGCCGGTCGCAAGCGCAAGCGATTCAGCCGGTAGCGAGAGCGCCGCGCGTGCCAGCACTGTTCCATCGGCTGTCACGGCAAGGCAGCGCACTCCTTGCGTTCCCATATCAACGCCAATAACATAGTTGTCAATTTTTACAGGCATCGTCTCACATTGTTCCTCTGCTGGCGGTAGCAGCAGGGGGGGCAACTGCTTTTTCGGCCAGATAGTGTGCCGTTACTTCGTCGGTGATCAGTGTGGTGATGTAGCCGCCGCGCAGCATCGCCAGGATGATCTCGTGTTTGGCCGGTCCGCCACCCAGGCAGATACGTTCAGGAATGCGTTTGAGCCTTTCCAGGGGTAAACTGATCGTGGTGAGCCGCCCTTGCAGGTCAAGGATATTGCCCTCGCTATCCAGGAAATGGCAAAGCAGATCGCCTACCGCGCCGCGCGAGAGAAGCCAGAGCCGTTCCTCGCGGCTGATCGCGTTCAGGCGCTCCAGCGTCGAGTTATCTGACAGTTCGCCGCCGCTGAAGAGCGCAACGCGCGCGTGGCTTGCCAGTTCCAGCGTTTCCTGCAAGCTCTCTTCACGCAAGAGCAGTGCCGACACTTCAGGATCGCGCACGAAAGCCGGCGCCTGGAGCATGTAGACGGCGGCATGCCAGCGCTGTCCCAGGCGAAAGGCGATATCGTACGGATTGGCAGTATGGATACTACCCTGAATGCCCCCCAGGATGGAGATGATGGTGAGATCCATCGCTGGTTGCGGCGGCAGCAGATCGACCGCATAGCTCAGTGTCGTCCCCCATGAAATCGCAATGGAATCGCCGCGACGTGGCGTGAAGACCGATCCCAGTTCGCGGGCCAGCAGGATCTTCTGTTCTTCCGCATCCGCGACCGTCTGCACCACATAGACACGGTTGAGATTGAGAGGGCGATACAGCGTTTGCAGGCGCTCCGCCAGCGCCAGCAGGTTGATGGGTGCGTTGATCTTGATCTGCACCAGCCCGCGCGCTCTGGCCTCTTTGAGCAGGCGCACAACTCGCGCGCGGCTCATGTCCAGCTTGCGAGCTATCTCGTCCTGGGTATAATCCTGCTCGTAGTACAGCCAGGCGCAACGGATGATCTCATCCTGTGAATAGCGCGAAGCGCGCATTGGCATTGACTTTTCTCCTCGCTTTCCATCAGCAATCCTCAATGTGCAGGTTCTTCTTCCTTACGGTAAGACGAAAACATCCTATCCAGCATAGCCGCTGCTGCTTCCGGCGATTCCTGCTGGATGATGCGCTCATAAAATCCCGGCTGCTGGAGCGCCGTTGTCACCGCGCTAAGAAAGATGAGCTGGTCTCCGCTGGAGGCGAGTACCGGGAAGATGGCAAGCCGGCAGGCCAGCGACTGGGCCGGGTCATCCATCGCCTGAAAGTGCAGCGGCTCCTCTACCAGTGCCATAACCAGTGCAGAGCGGATCACATGCTCGCAGTCAACATGGGGGAGCGCGACGGCGAAATCGCCGAAGTCGAGGCCAGTCGGGTAGACCTGCTCGCGCTGCCTGACGCCTTCGAGGTAGGTTTCATGAACCCATCCTCGTTGCAGCAACTCATCGTGAACAATGGCAAAAAGGTCGTCTTTGTCAGGTGCCGTCAAGCCCCACAGAACCAGGACCGGCATGGTCACGCCGTTGAGTGTGGTCTGGAATTCCAGGTTTTTTGCGATCATCTTCGATGCTACCTGTTCTCAGGCAATAATGCTTCTCTAAAAAGCGTCATTGCCTGATGCCTGTTTATAAACAAGACTATTCATATCAAATCTCCTTGTTTTGAAGGAGATCTGGGAGCTACCCCATAGGCGTGAACTTAAGGGGGTATTCCTTCTCTCTCAAAAGAGAAAAAAACAGGAAAAAAAGGATTTTTCGGGGGACACCCCGAACCCCGCCAGGAAGCATGCGCTCCCCCTGGACCTCCTAAGTTAACGCCTGAAACAAAGCTGCTCTGCTAAGCAATGCCAGCGGGTTTGTGGCGCCTTCCAGCAGCGCATGAATCGCTGACAGGAGAGGAAATGCCTCCAGTGTTGTGCGCCCTTCACCGGCAAGCTGGCGAACCAGCTCTACGGCGAAACGGGTTGCAGCCACTCCTTCGACTGTCTGTTCCCGGCGGCGCATCGCCTCCAATGCCTCGGCGACCGCCTCACCACGTCCCAGGCACATGCCGAAGAGGCGATTGCGCCCAGAGAGCGCCGTAACTTCCAAGTCGCCGCAGCCTGCCAGCCCCGTCACAGTCTCGTCGCGTCCACCGAGCATACAGGCAAGCTGGATCATTTCGGCCTGAGCCTGGGCAAAGAGCGCGGCCTTCAAGTTATGCCAGGGATGCGCACTCACCTCTTCGAGACCGTCACAGATGCCAAGCGCGATGGCATAGCTATTTTTGAGAGCAGCCGCCACTTCCAGCCCGGTGATGTCATCGGTCGGCAGGACGCGGTAGACTGCCGTCTGGAAGCAGTCCAGGCAGCGCAGAAGTGCCTGCCGGTCTGCGCTGCCATAGACTGTCGCCGTCGGCCAGCCGGCGGCCACTTCATTCGCTTTGCAAGGGCCACCTGCCGCGACTATCGGGCAGCTCTCTCGCAGGGAAGAAGGTAGCTCTGCGGCCAGCAGCGGCGGGAGCAGGCTCACGCGCCCCAGGGCATCATAGCCCAACCCTTTTGTCACCATCAGTAATGGTTGACCCGGCTGAAGATATGGTATCGCACGCCGCAGGATCGAGACAACCCCTTCAGAAGTGATCGCCAGGACGACGATATCTGCGCCGGCAAGAGCAGCCGCGAGGTCTGGTGGATCGTACAGCGCCACGCGCTCGCTCACCGCAACATCCAGGCGTGGATGAGGCCGTCCCATTCGTAGCTCTTGCAGCAGCGCGGTATCCAGTTCTGTCCCCCAGAGCCGCACCTCTTGCCCGTTATGCACGAGCGGAGTCGCCAGAGCGGTTCCCATCGCCCCTGCCCCCAGAATAGCACATGTTTCTCTCACCATTTGCCCGCTAGCCAGCTTTCTCTACTTTCTCGATATGCTCTATCTTTGCTACTTTGCCCGCCGACGGGCCGCCGCTAAACTCAGAGTTGAGCCAGGCGCGAACGATGCTCTTCGCCAGTTCAGGCCCGACCACTCGCGCGCCCATCGTCAATATCTGTGCATTGTTGCTCTTGCGCGCGCGCTCGGCAGAATAGGTGTCATGCGCCTGGGCCGCGTAGACGCCCGGCACCTTGTTGGCGGTGATTGCCATGCCAATGCCTGTGCCGCAGAAGAGAATGCCGCGTGTGTGTTCGCCGCGTGCCACCGCGTGAGCAACCGTTACCGCAACATCCGGGTAGTCGATCCCTTCAAAAGAGACAGGCGTGTAATCCCGGTAAGGGATACCCTGTTCTTCGAGATACTGGCGAATGATCTCCTTGAGCGGCAGGCCGGCGTCATCGGCACCAAGCGCAATTTCGCTGGTTGTCATTGTAGCCCTCCCGCTTTGCTAATATATATTCTGTTTATGATGATCAAACTAATGCTTCTTGCGAACTGTACGGGTAGAACGTGATCTGACCGTGCCAGTGGTCTCCAGTGCAGTTGCTCTCCTATGGCCTGTGATGCGCATGATCAATTGATTGACCCCTTCGCGCGTAAAGCCGGCATACGAGCGCAAACCGTCAGGCGTTGCCCGTTGTATCCAGAGGCCGTAGAAGCCTGGCATGAAGCGCACCTGTGAGGCGGCAGCGTTCCAGCGCGGCTCAAGCGCCAGCAGGATCTGCTCCGGTGTGCGACTGTCAGCGAAATCATAGTGCGGCAACACTTCTGCAACCCAGAGGCGCAGCAAGCGGCGCATGCGAGCAACGCCGCGCAGTCCTATAAACACGACAACCATCCAGGCGAGGACGAGCAGGCTGGCCTGCACGCCGTGATCAAGATAGGCCGCCTCCAGGCTCCGGCCAAGCGGCCCCATCATATAATCGACCATCACTTTGATCATGGCTATCTTCCTGTTCGTGCAATCAGCTCTGAACCCTGTACCAATCTTGCCCTGCCGGAGACGAGGCAACCTGAGAGAGTTGCCTCGCCTATGAGGACTCATAACGTCACTGGCCGGCTACAGCTTCGCCACCTTCCTGCATGCCTGCCATGCCGCTTTCCATTTCCAGCATCGATTCCTCTTCTGCCCTGGCGTAAAGGGCTTTGTCATCCATACCGGGAACATGGGAGCGGCAATAGATGAAGTAGATGATATAGCAGACGACGGTAAAGACCACCCAGAGGATGGACCAGACCATAAAGACTGGCCCGTAAGAGCCGATCTGGCTCAACGCGAAGAAGAAGACCAGCACAAACGGCAGGATGTGTGCGCCGGAGTCGAGGCTGGAGATCGAGACCGCACCTTTCGGAATGGCGAAGTGTGCGCCCTTTGCCAGCTCCACCGTCATCGGCGCCAGGAATGTGGCGACGGAGAGGATACCGGCCATGAAGATCGTGGCGATGATCACGCCGCGTACCACGTTACCGCGCGACCAGGTGTTGGCCCAGATGACCAGGAAAGGCAGTACAGCCAGGTCAGTAAAGGGCAGCACATGATTTAACCCGGCAAAACTGAGCAGAATAGCCAGTACCAGCGTGATCGGCACCATCAGCAGCGCAACCGTCATGTTGTTGGCAAAGCCGATCACAATAGCCGCGTCCAGCCCGATGTACAGCTCACGTCCCGGGAAACGCTGGCTGATGAACGTCTGCGCCCCCTCTGAGAGCGGAACCAGGCCCTCCATCAGAATGGCAACCATGCGCGGCAGGACCAGCATGACAGCGCCCAATGTGATGCCGGTGGTCAGGATTTTGGCAAAAGCGCCGCCGAAATTAGTAGCCAGGCCGGGGAAATAGGCCAGGATACCGATGAGCAGGCCAAGCACCAGGCCGACAATCATTGGCTCACCCACAATGCCGAACCGCTCCTGAATCGTGCCAGTATCGGCATGTAGCTTGTTCAATCCTGGAATGCGGTCAAGCAGCTTGTTCAGTGTCCAGCCGACGGGGGACCAGCCAACGGTTTCAGTGTGAGGGAGTGAGATGCCCGGCATGCCGTAGTAGTCCTGTGTCACGGGCGCCGAGAGATCTGCGAGTTTCAACACCACTAGCTCCGTAATCAGCGCCAGAGCTATAGCAATCGGCAGGCTCTGCGTGATCACGTAGACAAACGCCGCTGTGAATATAAAGTGCCAGTAGTTCCACATATCCACATCGAGCGTTTTGACAAAGCGCACGAAGATGAGCACCAGGTTCAGAATGATGCCCAGGACGAATACCCAGGGAACAACCGATACTGTGCCGAAGGAGATGGCTGCTGCAACCGGCCAGCCAACGTCGATGACATCCAGCTTAATGCCGATATTCTGTACCATTGCCTGTGTAGCCGGACCAAGCGTATTGACCATCAGGCCGATGACCAGGTTGATCGCAATAAAGCCGATGCCGATGATGATTGCCGCGCGAATAGAGCGGCCAAAAGGCATGCGGAAGACCATGCAGAGAATGAAGATAATAATGGGCATCATGACACTGGGGCCGAGATCCAGGATGTACTTGATGACTCCCATGATGGCAGACATGGCGTTGTCCTCCTTCCCCTGTCTCAGGGGCAAAAACTACCCTCATCCTTGCATACATTGAGATATATGCATGTAAGGATGTATGTGATAGAGATGCCTTGTGCAATCAGTAAGATGTTCCCCCTAGCCGGCGGGGACCGTTTTTAGGTAAGCCGCAATGTCATCGGCGAGCTTCTCGACGCCTACGCCA
Source organism: Ktedonobacteraceae bacterium (assembly GCA_014896635.1). Next base: position 15,088 of record JADBKA010000014.1, on the reverse strand, counting down.
CTGAGCAAGGGAAGGCCGTTGAAGACCTTTACGGGAACCTTTACGGCAACCTGTGTGGTAGAAACAATGACGTGCGGGCGGAAGGTTGAGACTTTGCTGATGACTTCGGCTGCTTTACACGAGGACGTCGTGATGGTCAGGCCGCGCGCCTTGAGCAGGCGCTTGAGCTTGTCAGCGGCAAGTGTTGAAGTAGCAATACCGGTGCCACAACTTACAAGAATACGTAGATCAGGCATACAAATAAACCTCCTGCTCTGGAAAACCTGTCTGGAGAAGCTGGCTGTGCTTCAATACTGTTGTCTGTACAGATGAGCCTGCACAGAAGTGCGATGTGAAAAGAAAGAACCTCCTTTCTTCCACTGCTTTTCACCAGACCTTTTGGGGAAAAGGTCCAGGGAACCCCAATAGGCGTAGACTTAAGAAAGTGCCATCCCCTGAAGAGAGGCTTGTAGCCCCGCCATTGATGGTGGAGTTTGGTGGACACCACGTTCCCCACTTTGGGGGGACCCGCCGAACCCCCGCCAGGGGGCATGCGCCCCCTGGACCTCCCCTTTTCGGTTAAGTGAACATTTGTGCATTAAGTGCAAAGTTGTTCGATGTTTCAATAGTACCTGACGATTCGCCGATTGTCAACCCCCTGATTAATTTTGCCGGATTCCCTCACCACCTCTTGACATTTCTCAGCACGCGGGGTATACTTGCACAAAATACCGAATATGCACAAAGGTGAACACTGTTGTGAAAAAACAGGACCGGGCGAAGCGAGTGGTTGCCGTCGTGCTAGGGGCGGGACAGAGCACGCGCATGGGGCATCCGATCAACAAAGTATTTTTGCCGATTAATGGCAAGCCTGTAATCATTTATGCGTTAGAAACGTTTGAGCATTGCCCGCTGGTTGATGATGTGCTGTTGGTGGCGGCGGCGGGTGAAGAGGAGGCGCTGGCGAAGCTGGCGCGCGCGGCCCACTGTCACAAAGTACAGCAGGTTATTCATGGTGGAGCAACCCGCCATGCTTCTGAGCAATGCGCGCTGGATGCATTGCGTCCCGCCATTGATGCCAGTGAGGTGGAAATCGTGCTCATCCATGATGGGGCGCGTCCTTTTATTTCGGTGGAGAGAGTACAGCGTCTCATTGAGCGTGCGCGTGAGGTGGGAGGCGCTATTTTAGCTACACCGCTTCAGGAAGAAGAGGTTGTTGTGGAGGTAGAGGAGCAGAGGATACAGCGCAGTTTTGAAGGGCAACAGGCCTGGAAAGCTCAGACTCCTCAGGCTTTTCAGGCGTCGCTGCTGCTCAATGCCTATGATCAGGCGCGGCGCGACCAGTTTTATGGTACTGACACTGCCGCTTCTCTGGAGCGCATCGGTAGTCCTGTTGCTCTGGTAGAGAGCGATCTCACCAACATCAAAATTACAACGGCTCATGATCTGTTTCACGCGGAGAAGCTGAGCCATCAACGGCGTTTTTAAGCGCGTTCCGTTCATGTAGCGGAGCAGTGCCTACCGGTCACCTGGTCAGTCGGTCAGCGACTGGCGGCTATGCCGGGTACTCATTGGAGAGGATGGCCCGTATGATCGCCTGTCAAACAGAACTGGATTGCCTCTCTTGTGGGCGTACCACGACACATACAATTTTTTACGCATCATTGTATATTAAGCGTATCATGTGCGAACGCTGTGCTTACACGGTAGAGAAACCGACCGTACAACTGCTCATGCAGTATTGCCGTGATCTGCCCTGGCGTGCGACTGCGCTCACGCGGCGCCTCAAGGGCGAAGCGCTCTCACATCCTCTTCATTTCGCTTATAGTCTGCCCAGGCGCATGATCTATAAACCCATCGAATTATCTCGTGAACTGGCTGAGGTCTGTTTCTGACAGAGAAGGTTCAGTGCTGTCTTCTTGTCGTACAACGGGAGGTACGTATGATTGAACAGGTCGTTGTCGTCGCGCTGCTGGCCTGGATGGTGCAGATTGCGCTGGCGTACCGGCAGGCGCGTCTCTTCTACAGGCGTATTGCGCTTCTCAAGGAGCTTGGCTGTTGTGCTACGGGGCTTGCCGGTGGCCGCTATCGGGGGCGTGCGTATGTGGCGCTGGTGGCTCATCCTGAAACACGCATGATTATCAAAGCCGAGCAATTACGTGGTTTTACCGTCTTTGCCACGCTCAAACCGGTGCCGCAACTGGAAGGTCGTTCCCTGGATGAGCTGCTCGATCCCTCAGTTCCCGCCATTGAAGGGATTCCTGCTGGCGTGCTGGCGGCTGCCCGCTCTGCGGCTGAGGCGATCCGCTCATCTTTTGATAAAGTCCCGGCTACTGCCTGATTCTTCATCTCGTCAGAGATAGGAGCAGTTTGTGGTAGAGCTGCTCATCTGTAGCAGCGGAAGTATACTCATACGGAGGTAATCTCATGCAGATCGCGGCACAGATTGCCGAAGGCTTCATCGGCATGTTCCAGAAGGGGGGACAACAATTTGTCGGGCTTGTCACCGGCATCATCCCTCTTCTTATCGTCCTGATGACAGCCGTCAACGCACTTGTCCGGCTTATCGGTCCTGAACGCATCGACAAAGTAGCGATGGTGAGCAGTCGCAATATTTTCTTGCGCTATCTCATCCTACCGTTTCTGGCCGTCTTTTTTCTCACGAATCCGATGGCCTACACGATGGGGCGATTCTTGCCTGAGAAGCAAAAGCCGGCATTTTACGACTCGGCAGTTTCTTTTGTTCACCCGATTCTGGGTTTGTTTCCCCATGCCAACCCTGGTGAGATCTTTGTCTGGGCCGGCATTGCGGCTGGCATCTCGAAGCTTGGACTGGGGCTTGGCGACCTGGCGGTGCGCTACTTCCTGGTGGGCCTGCTGGTCATCTTCATTCGTGGTCTATTGACCGAGCGCATTACTGCCATCATGTGGGCAAGACGTCCGGTTGCCAGTGCAGAGAGTCAGGAAAGCGCGGAAGCCGCTATGGAAACCGAAGGTTCTGGAGCCGCTTTAGCGAGCGGAGAGGAGGCATAGCATGCACGTTGTAGTACGGGGTCTTGAAATTATTGGCCGCAGTGTAGGAAACGTTGTGGGTATTCTCTACCAGGCCGGACGTGATACCATTGAGCAGGTGATCCGTAATATTTTGCCGTTCATGGCTTTCATCAGCATGATCATCGGGATCATCCTCTACACGAAGATTGGGGACGTCATCGCGCACACGCTTTCGCCGTTGGCTTCTAACATCATCGGCCTGCTAGTCATTGCCATCATCTGCGCGATCCCGGTACTCTCGCCGCTGCTTGGTCCTGGTGCGGTGATTGCGCAAGTGGTGGGGACGCTGCTGGGCGTGGAGATTGGACTGGGCCATATTCCGCCGCAGTATGCGCTGCCGGCCCTTTTTGCGATCAATCCCCAGGTGGGCTGTGATTTCATCCCTGTCGGCCTGGCGCTGGGCGAAGCTGAGCCGGAGACGACCGAAATTGGCGTGCCTGCCGTTTTGATGTCGCGCCTGATCACGGGTCCGCTGGCGGTGGTGATCGCCTATCTTGCCAGTTTTGGCCTGTACGCCGGCCATTAATGCTCTATTGAGTGGGGACAGAGAATGCGCTGTTCCCGCATGAGAGGTGAGGAAGGCGCTTGCGGGACAAAAAGAGAGGTTCTCTATGACGCAGGCGCTTTCATAGACGGAGAGCAACGAATAGGAAACTACTCTCCTGTCGATATTGCGAAGTACGTGAGAAGGAGGCATACAATGGCGTATCGAGCTGTAAAAATTTCTAAAGGGCGTGGTGGCTGGGGCGGCCCGCTGATTGTGAAGCCGCAGCCTGGCAAAGATCTGATTTACTGTGTGACCGGTGGTGGTATCCATCCTGTGGCGCAGCGCATTGCCGAGTTGACAGGCGGGAAAGCCTTTGATGGCTTCCGCTCCTCAGCTCCTGAGAAGCAGATAGCCTGTGTGGTCATCGACTGTGGGGGAACTGCCCGCATTGGGGTCTATCCGATGAAGAAGATTCTGACCATTGACGTGAAGCCGAGTTCCCCTTCGGGTCCGCTGATGAATTTTATCAACGAGAAAAACTTTGTCTCCGGCGTCAAACCGGAGGATATTACACTGATCGAGGGGTAAGGAGAATCGCATGGTTGCACATTCCGATCAGGCGGCGATAAGCCTTGCCTGGGGACAACCTGTGCTAAAATACCGTGCCACGATTCGGGAGATAGGGCCGCTCGTCGCCGAGTTTCTCCCTCATGGTATCCTGATTTTCTTTGGCATGACGGCCCCGGCTGAACTGCGCGAAGTCTCGCTGATCCATGATGGCGCCCGCTTGATGGCGGAACTGGCTGCTGGCGATTTGCTCAGGTTTATTACGCCTGCCTCACAAAAGGAAAGCTTGCAAATCACCTGCTATCGTATCACGGCTGTAGGGGCGGTGGCGAATGCCAATCTCGCGGAACTGGGACACCTGGTTGTGCATTTTGACGCCGCTGTGAGCGCCAATCTGCCGGGGACGATCTCGGTAGAGCCTGCGCTGAGCAGCCTTCCCCCGGTGGGGACAATCTTCGAGCTTCTCGGACTAGAGGGAAAGAGAGAATGAATCTGCTAGCAGAACTTGAGCAGCGCCAGCGTGAGCATCGCCCGATTCGGGTGGGGCTGGTAGGAGTCGGGCAGATGGGAGCTGGCCTGATTGCGCAGGTCGGGCAGATGCAGGGCATGGAGGTCGTGGCCGCCGCCGATATTGTTATCGAGCGCGCGGCGGCGGCATTCCGTGCCACCGGCATTGCTGAAGACGATATTGTTGTCTTGCCCGTAGATGCAACCTGTGAGCAGGCGAACGCAGCGGTGCAGGCGGGCAAGCGTGTCGTGACGGCCAACGCCACGCTGGTTCCGCAGATCGCTGCGGTAGATGCTGTTGTGGAAGCGACAGGCATACCCGCAATTGGCGCGCTGGTTGCTTATCGCTCGATTCTGGCAAAGCGCCACGTCATTATGCTCAATGTAGAGACGGATGCGACCATCGGTTATCTGCTCAAGCGTATGGCCGATGCTGCTGATGTAGTATATACGACCGCTGCCGGCGATGAGCCGGGTGCGATCCTGGAACTCTACGATTTTGCGCGCTCACTGGGATTTGAGATCGTCGCTGCTGGCAAGGGGAAGAACAATCCCCTTGATCGCAGTGCCACGCCAGAGCAGATGGCTGAGAAGGCGCGGCAGCAGGAGATGAGCGCCAGGATGCTGACCTCGTTCGTCGATGGCACCAAGACGATGGTCGAGATGACTGCTGTTGCCAACGCGACCGGACTGGTGCCTGATGTGAGCGGCATGCATGGTCCGCATGCCAGCCCTGAGACGCTGGCACAGATATTTTGCCTGCGCGAGGATGGCGGCATTTTGAGCAAGAAAGGCGTCGTTGACTACGCACTAGGGAACGTAGCACCCGGCGTCTTCCTCGTTATTACCACGCAACAGCCGAAAGTGATCAAGGATCTGCGTTATTTACGCCTGGGCGATGGCCCTTACTGGACACTGTATCGACCGTACCATCTGGCGAATCTTGAGACGCCGCGCTCCGTTGCGCAGGCGGTCATCTATCACCAGGCCACGCTGGCGCCTCAGGGGCTGCCTGTGGCAGAGACGACGACTGTTGCCAAGCGAGACTTGCAGGCCGGAGAGGTGCTGGACGGACTGGGAGGGACAACAGTCTATGGCAACATCGAGCGGGCCGACGTCGCCAGAGCCGGGAGAATGCTCCCGCTGGGAGTTTCCAGCCGTGCGCGTGTGCTGCGTCCTGTTGCACGTGGTCAGACGCTTACCTATGACGATGTAGAGCTTGACGCGCAATCCTTTATCGTACATGCGCGGCGTCTCCAGGATCTGCTGGTGCAGGAGGAGGGGTAATGGAGTCGCCTGTGCTGATTTGATGGGGGGTGAGGTTTGCAAAACGATGCGGCGCGTGACATAGTGAAGGCATGGTAAACTTTGGCAAAGCTCCGTGCAACGAAGGAGTGATAGAATCTGCACCCGGCGTTGCGCCGTGTCCGCGCCGTGTCGGAACATGGGTACTGGTGGCGACGATTCTCTGCTCAAGCATGGCATTTATTGATGGCTCAGTTGTCAACGTCGCGCTGCCAGTCATGCAGCAGGATCTGAAAGCGACGGCTACAGAGGCACAGTGGGTCGTCGAGGCGTACCTGCTTTTTCTCTCCGCACTGATTCTGGTGGGGGGAGCACTGGGTGATCGCCTGGGCCGGCGACGTATTTTCGCCATCGGCATTGTTTGTTTTACGCTTGCCTCGCTATGGTGCGGCCTCTCGCCGAGCGTTTTGCAATTGATTGTAGCGCGCGCCTTGCAGGGGATAGGAGGCGCTCTGCTGGTGCCGGGCAGCCTGGCGATCATCAGTGCCTCGTTTAGCGAAGAGCAGCGAGGGCGGGCAATCGGCACCTGGTCCGGCTTTACCGCGATTACGTCGGTTGCTGGTCCGGTGATTGGTGGCTGGCTGGTACAGTACGCTTCCTGGCGCTGGGTGTTTTTCATCAATGTGCCGCTGGCGGTCATTGTGCTGGCAGTGCTCTTCTGGCGTGTGCCGGAGAGCAGAGATGAGAAACAACGTGGCGGGCTTGACTGGCAGGGAGCGGCCCTGGCGACTTTTGCCCTGGGGACACTGGTCTACGGATTGATTCAGGCCGGCTATGTGGGTTTTGGTCAGCCTCTTGTGTTAGCCTGCCTGGGAGGCAGCGTGCTCGCAGCGATTGCCTTTGTGATTGTGGAGAGTCGCGTGCAGGCGCCGATGGTGCCACTCGCACTGTTTCGTTTGCGCGCCTTCAGCGGCACGAATGGTCTGACGCTTTTTCTGTACAGCGCCCTGGGCGCTATGACCTTTTTCCTGCCCTTTAACTTGATTCAGGTACAGGGCTATTCTGCGACGGCAGCCGGCGCAGCGCTGGTGCCTCTCATTCTGATTCTGTTTCTGCTCTCGCGCTGGGCCGGCGGGCTGGTGAAACGCTATGGGGCCAGGCTGCCGCTGGTGGTTGGTCCGACTGTTGCGGCTATTGGCTATGCATTGTTCGCAGTCCCTGGCATCGGCGGCAGTTACTGGACAACCTTCTTTCCGGCGGCCCTGGTGCTGGGTCTGGGCATGACAATCACCGTTGCGCCGTTAACCACGACAGTCATGGGAGCGGTGGAGCAGCACCATGCAGGTACGGCTTCCGGCATCAATAACGCCGTTGCCCGCGTGGCCGGACTGCTTGCTATCGCGGTGCTGGGCATCGTCATGGCGACGATTTTTACGCAGAACCTGGAGAGTCACCTGATGCTGCTGCATCTTCCGCCCTCTGTGCAGCACAGCATTGAGGCGCAGTACGTCAGATTAGCGGCCATCCAACTTCCGGCTACGGACCCGGCGACACAGGCGACGCTTAAAAAAGCCATAGGTGAAGCGTTTGTCTCTGGTTTTCGCTTGATTATGCTGATCTGTGCAGGTCTGGCTCTGCTCAGCGCCCTGTGCGCGGGTCTGACGATTGAGGGCCGCCGAGCGCAGTCCAGACAGTAGACAGTAAGAGGTCAACAAACCGGGTGAACTTGAGATCTACGGCTCTGGCCTGTCTGGATTCTCAATGCAGATTTGTTGAATCTCCAGCCGTAATAAATCACCAGTGAGCCGGCCACAAGACAATAAATTTTAATGGCAATCTCAATGATCTCGTCGAGGGTCAGGTGAAAGAGCAAGCCGGTGTTTACGCCATAGGTAAAAGCATACAGACCGAGAAAAATCATGCTCGCACCGGTCAGCGGAGCAAAAAGAGTGGCGAGAGAGTGATGCTTCCAGGCGAAGATGGCGGTCAGGATGGCGCAGGCAAACATCCAGCCATCGGCGATGGGAAAGGCGCTGCTGAGCCGATTCTCCAACGGGTCGGACTTGAATGATGCGCGTATATAAGCGATCAGCCAGTTGCCGTTACTTTTGTCCAATTCTTGTTCCAGGGCGGCATCAAACCCGGCGATGAGCTGTTCGACCATTCCCGTGATCAGGCTGTCTTTACTGGGAAAATGATAGAGCAGTCCACCCTTGCTGATGCCTGCCTGCTGAGCAACCGCTTCCAGTGTCAGGGCAGCGACGCCTCTGGCCAGGACGATACGACTGGCTGCGTCGAGAATCTGCGCGCGTGTTGCCGATGAGGTGTGCTTCTGTTTCAGAAAAACACTATACCGTCTGGACGGTATAGTGTCAAAGGGATCTCTCCGCTCTCATCGGGGGACACCCTCTAGCACCTCTAATCCCTGCCAGAAAAGCTGGTGTCCTTCTGGACCTCTCTAGAGAAGGTCAGGTGGCATCGTAGATCCGCCTGCCCTGCACCCAGACTTGCCTGATCACTGCCGCCGAAACGCCAAAGAACAGCATGTCCAGCAGATCTGCTTCGTTCCAGCCATACAGCATCGGGTGTGCCAGGTCGATGGCAATGAAATCGGCGGGCAGGCCAGGAGCGATGCTGCCGCTGCGCAAGCCGAGTGCAGCCGCACCACGCCGTGTCCCATAATCAAGAAGCAGGGGGCCGGGCGAGGATGATTCACTAGCGACCAGGACACGACGGCGTTGATAGCGCATACGCGCTGAGTATTCGGCCCAGCGCAACTCCTCAAATGGATCGAGGCGCGTATTACTATCCGAGCCGATAGCAAGTGGTATGCCAGCGGCCAGCAGTTCGGCATAGGGAGCGATGCCATCGCCCAGATCGCCTTCGGTAGTAGGACAGACGCAGACAGTACAGCCATCGCGCGCCAGTAGCGATAGCTCGGTCTGATTGGCATGTGTGGCGTGTACAATCGTGGTGAAGGGACCGAGCACGCCGCAGCGCGCCAGCAGTTCGATGGGTGTACAGCCGTAAAACGCACGGCACTGTTCTACTTCGGCTGGCTGCTCATCGGCGTGTATATGTAGCGGAAGCTGGTGAGCCTTGCTGTAGTCGGCGATAGCGCGCAACCATTGTGCGGGTACTGCGCGTACAGAATGCGGTGCGACGCCGACTGCGAATCCTGCCAGGCGCAGCGCCTCGACACGTTCAAGGTAAGTCTCAACCGAAGGATCGCAGAAGCGATACTGCTCGACGCCGGGCGGCTGGTCAAACCCGCCTCGGGCATAGGCGGTCATAAGCAGTACCATGCGAATGCCGGCGTCTTGCGCTGCATGCAGCACGGCTTCTGCCATCGCATTCGGTTGTGCATAAGGCTTACCAGAGGGCTGATGATGCACATAATGAAATTCGCCCACGCTGGTATAACCCGCTGCCAGCATTTCGCGGTAAGCGTGCAGAGCCTGGTTGTAGAGGCTAGCGGGGTCCAGTTGCTGTGCTGCTGCGTACATAGCGGTACGCCACGTCCAGAAGGTGTTCTGTCCAGCGAGCGCACGCTGCGCATGCCCACGCAGGGTACGCTGGAAGATGTGGCTGTGCGTATTGACGAAGCCGGGCAGCAGCGCCATGCCCGCCAGATCCACCAGTGCGCCGGGCAGGACCTGGTCTGGTCCACGCCTGGTTATCTCGCCAAAGCATCCATCGTCATGGAGAGCGATCAGCGCGTTGTTCAGCCATCCCTGAGGCGTATAGACATAATCTGGAGCGAGATACTTTGTCGTCATCACATCTCTTTGTTGGCTTGCTGGCTTTTCACGAGTGGGCCAGCATCGCCGATGAGCTGAAACGCAGCCCAGAAATAAGGGTGAGCGCGGTATGGACGCGCGGAAGCGCGTGCACGGGTGAGAAAAGCGCGCTGCGCCCCGGCCAGTGCTGCTGCTTTAGTATATCCTCTCGACAGAGCCAGGTAAAACATCTCCATCAACTCGGCGCTGCTGGCGTCATCTACTTTCCACAGTGTGGAGAGCAGAGAAGCGGCTCCGGCATAGAGAAAGCCGCGTCCCAATCCGATCATCTCATCGACGCCGCCTACCACAGCGCGTCCTGTTTCGCAGGCACTGAGTGTGACAAGCGAGCAGGACGAGAGGTCCAGATTAAAGACTTCGATGGCGCTGAGCTGGCGATCCGCCAGTTTGATGTAAGAGAAGTTAGGGGCATCGAGGCGGAAGAGACCATGCGCGGCGATATGTACCACAGGGCAGTGTGCTCCATGCTGCCAGAGCAAGGCTGTAGTCGCGTCCTCATTCAGTGCGCAGGAAGCCTTGAGCTGGTGCGCCACCATTCTGGCTTCCTGGACGGCGTAGGGTAAGCGTCCATCCGAGAGGCCCATTACCAGCGAATCGGCGAGCCGCACTCCTTTTGCCAGCAAGCGCCTGCCTTTCTGCCGGCAAATGTTCATAAGCGAGGCAGCCGGCAGGTAGGAGAGATACAGGCGTTCTGCAACAAACTGTGAGCCATCGAAGAGGCAGTGGAAGGGCAGGTAATGTAATATGCCATAGGGTACGATCACCAGGTGCTCATATACGGCCAGCAGATCGGCAGCCGGCTGGAGCAGTAAATTGTAGAGTTTTTGCAGCAGGCCCAGGCCGTTTGCCATCAAACCCTCGAAAGACCATGCGCTCTCCTCATCCGTCTCTCCTGTAGCTTGAGAGGCCAGGTCCAGGTTTACCTGCCAGAGAGACATCAGGCGTTCCAGTTCTGGCAGCGCGCCAGGGACAACGCGAACATCGGTGCCTCCCCGTGTCAGAGTAAAGATGTAGAGATCCTGGTGGATGAGATAATATTCCAGCATGACGGTATTACGCTCCAGACTGGGCCAGAGCGAGGTAACGATGCTATTCGTCCAGTCGGCGTGAGGGCGTGCAACCAGGTCTCCGGCGGCGCGTAATTGCAACTTTTCGAGCAACTGTTCGATCTGTCGTTCGCGCAGTTGCATCTCCTGCCTGGCCTGTTGTGGATTGACTGCGCGGCGGCGCATGACGGCGGTATCGCTCAAGCCGGTCTCGTTCTCGCCCTCATAGACGATAGAGCTAAACCAGGCCTGTTCCTCGCGCAGGCGGGCCAGCTCTTCCAGAATCTCCTCGCCGGCACTATCGCCGGCGCGCAGGCGGATGGCGATATTGTGGCGCAGATAGTCGCCGAGCATGCGAGACTTGGATTTTTCGACGTAGATCAGCGCCTGGTTTTTATGGCCACGTCGTAGGGCGAGCTGTGTTGCGCGCTGGTAGAGACTGCTCTTGTCCTCAAGAAAGCTGGTGCGTTCGTCAAGCAGCAGGCGGCTCTGCACCTCGTCGATTCCTTGAATAGCCCGCTCGTAGTAGGTGGCTGCTGCATCCAGATCGCCGTGCTGCTCGGCGATGCGTCCGAGAAGATCGTAGCAGCGGTACTTAAGATCGAGCAGCCCCTGGCCCTGGGCGACATCCAGCGCGTGATCGCAGAGGTAGCGCGCGGTTGAGATATCGCCGGTGGCGGCAGCGATATATGCCTGGAGCAGCGCGGCGCGCGCGAGGTGTGGTAAATCCTCCTGGTCTGCGAAAACGTCGGCGGCGTGTTGAGCTTCGAGCTGGCTGGCCTCAAGCTGCCCGTCGGTGAAATACAGTTCGGCGCGGCGCAGGCGTGCAAGTGCGGCCAGGCGGACGAACCCCCCTTCTTCCAGGAGCACGCTTGCCTCATGTAGCAACTCGTAGGCTTTGCCATGTTCGCCTTCTATTGTAGCGGCTGAGGCCAGTTGCATCAGCGAGTGTGCCAGATTGTGTCGCTGAGTCGGTGCGCCGCGAAAGATAGCGACGGCTTCGCTGGCAAGCTCATAGGCTTCGCGTGTCCGGTTGAGACGGATCAGGCAGAAGCACATCTGCTGTGCTACTTCGGCGGCGGCAAAGGCCATCTCGTGTTGCAAAAAAATGTCACGGCTGCGATCATAGAGCAGGAGAGCCTGGCTGTAGTGGCCCTGAGCGGTGTAGATGTCGGCGATGTTCATTTCTTCGCGTGCTACCGAGATCTCTTCTTTCTCCCCATAAGCGGCGAAGGTGGCACGAGCCTGTTCGTGCAAGGCGATGGCTTCGCGGAATCTGCCAAGCGCCGCCAGGGACAGCGCCTTATTGCCGCGTGCGCGCGCGATATAGAGGTCCACTCCTTCGCCTTGCATGAGATAGGTCTCGATAGCGCGGTCAAAAAGGCGCAGGGCCTGGTCGTACTGGCCGAGTTCATAATAGACAATCGCAGCGTTTGCGTCGATCTGGCCTGCGCGCAAGAATTTGCCGTGCCGGATGAATATGTCACGCGCCTGAGCAGTATCGCGCAGGGCCTGGGCGGTGCGGTTCAGTCGCAGGCAGGCGCTGATGTAGCCGATGCGTGTGCGCGCCCAGCCCACCTCATCGTGCATGGCGAGAAATTCTTCCCCGGCATTATCAAGGAACGACAGCGCCTCTTCATCGCGGTCCATGCGCCTGAGCGCATCACCGCGCGCCATCAGGCCCAGAGCGTAATACGGCTGATGGTAGGTGAGCTGGCCGATGGCGAGGAGATAGCCGGAGAGAATGAACGAGCGTCGGGGATCAAGCGTCCAGTGACGGTCGGCCTCCTTCTTCAGAAGGTAAACTAGTCGATCCAGCGCATTCTCGCTCAGAGCTGGCAGGTGCGATTCCAGTAACTGTTGTCCCTGCTCGGCGCTGGTATAGAGCAGAGCAGCTACGAGAGCCTGTGGAGTCATGCCTGTGTGATTGGGAGTTGTTCGATGACCACAACTTCCTCGGAGCACTGCAATTCGAGTGTATAGATAGCCGGGGCGAGCACGGGGAAGACGAAGTTGCCCAGTTCATCGACCGTCTGGCTGTAGACCGATCCGGTCTGTGACCAGAGCCGGACCTGTGTTCCTTGCAGTGCCGCCAACGGCTGCCCTTTGCGATGGACGAATCCCACCAGTTGCAAAGCCTGACCGTGCCTGCCTTCTCCGGCTGTTGTCGGTACCTGTTCCACCTGGAGAGAAATACGTACATCCTCGGCCTCATAGCGGCGGGGGCCTGCCGGCGCGCTCACGTCGCGCACGGCCAACTGTAGTGGGGGAGAGAGCAGCACTGCTGCGATGCGGCGTATTCCCTCGCGGGATCGCTCTTGCAGCTCATCGAGAACCTGCCTGATTTCCTGGACGGCGCGATGGTTTTGTAGGGAAGACCGGGATGAGGCAGGTGCAGGAGCCGGCGCAGGAGCCGGTGCCAACTCCTGCATCGGGTCGAGTGCAAGGAATTGTGCCAGTGCTGAAATTTCGGCAGCACAATGGATGCAGGCGCGCAGGTGAAGCTGTACTTCAGCGGCCTGTTTGCTGTCGAGCAGACCCAGGTGATATTCGCCAAGAATCAGGTTGGGAGGGCAATCGCACCTGTAGAGTTTTTGGCGCAGTGCAAAGTCCATGTTGCGATAAGCAGCCAGTTGCGATGTACATCGCTGGCAACGCTTGAGATGCTGTATAACGGTAGGACGTACCTGCTCGCCTGCCAGGTAGGCCAGCAGTTCCTCATCACGAATCGTCCCCGGTTCGCTACACTCCATAGCAGTCCCTCTGCAAAGTTTCAGATTTTTCGTTGGATACCTGTTTGGTCAAAACCTATACAACGCACTGGCAGGCTCTCCAGCAAACTTTTCCCATGTTTTATTCAGAATAAACGAAGTTCTGTGCCGTTTTCGGACGTGCATCTCGATAAGAGTGCAGGCCCGTGCGTAAATATGCGATATTTCTTCCTTGCGTTCATATCCCGACGTGCTGGCGTATGCTTATATAGCAGAGCTTGCTTCTGATCAGGGATAGTGATGGTGGAAAACCATCTGCAAGCGTCTGTTGCGGCGCAGGCGTTCTAGAACGTTGCGTTTGATCCGGTAGATCTCATCAGCCGAAGGGAAAAGATGCCTGTGCTGCCGGATGATTTCGGCGGGTTTCATGCCCTGGATATAGACGAGATAGATCAGAGCGCGCTCATCCTCGTTGTGCAGTTCTTCTTGAATGACCTGCCACAGGCTCTGTACAGAGATTGTTGAAATAACCTCTTCGGCTGGATCATCGCTGGCCGGCTCATGTTCGAGAGATTCCAGAGTCTCTTCATACTGGCGAACCTGTGATGCTCTCACTTCGTCGGCCACAACGCTATGAGCGCACATTTTGAGATATTTCAGTATGGCGGCCAGCGAGTCGAAATTCTTCATTTTGGCAGGAGTAAGCGCCTGCGAGAACTTGGCGAACGTGGCATTGACAAGAGGAGCAATCCCGTCCTGTCCTAAAAGCAATGTGACGCTCTGGTGTTGTGTCACCCAGGTCAACACGAGCGGTGCATATTGTTGATAAATACAGGCCCAGGCATCCTCATTGTGATGAACAATGGCTCGCCTGAACAGTTCCAGGCAGTAACGATCATTCGAGATATTTTGTCGGAGAAACTTGCCAGTTTCCTCTGCGCAGCAGCGTGCCAGATCGGACACTGCGAGCTGTTCTGGCTGCGGCGCACTGGGCGTACTGGTCGCACCGGTGTCCATACCGAGTGGGCCGGACTGCGCACTGGCAGGTTGGGAGAGATTATGAGACTCCATTGACGCTACTCCCTGCTTCCAGACTACTGCTTCTGCTCAATATGCTCTACACTATAGCATGAGAACCACAAAGGCACAAGCTCCTCATCGGGCACATCGGCAAAATGTGTCATACTGCTTCTCATTATCTCACCATTTGCTCTCTTGAAGCCACAAAATGACGATACGGCAGGTTTCTCTTTAGAGAGAAGAGGTGCGTTCTGCCGGGATGAGCTTTCTCTATCACCCAAAAGTACCACCTGGCATACCAGTAACAGACGATAAGATGTATAAAAAAGGAGTATAATGATTTTTGTCAGAGGATTTTAATGACATTGCCTGCTTTGTGATATGCTTTCATCGCCCGGCTAGAAGTCTCGCCCATATCACCGTCAGAAACTCGTCAGTGAAGCGACGGAGCATGTATGATTATGTCAGACCGACGAGGGACAGCAACAGACCAGATCCTCAATGTTATCCAGGTCATTCAACTTGGGAAAAAATCCGGCTTGCTTACTGTAGAGCGCGAGGAAGGCGCAATACTGGAGCAAGGGGAAATTGCTTTTGTGCATGGACAGATTGCGCAAGCCCGCTGCGGTCAGCTAAGCGGGCAGCAGGCACTCAATAAAATCAGTTCCTGGG
>JADBKA010000312.1 GCA_014896635.1 Ktedonobacteraceae bacterium | reverse complement strand
GCGACCGCCCCCTGGACCCCCATCCCCTCACGACTCGGTTGTTCTTGCACTAGAGCATACCAATAATGCAAACTTGATTGTACACGGCTGGTTCTCTTCCGTCAAGGCTCCTGGCAGATATCCCCTACTTCAAGATAACACATGCTGGCTCATTTTTATGCCGTTGCCTGCGTTCCCCTATCCCCGCGCTGCTCCCTTCTGTAGTTCTCACGAGATTGCAGACCAGACGGTTTCGCTGATCTTTTCATCGGCAATCTCTCCCCCTCCTGCTTACACCAAGCGGATGTGGTACACTACAAAGGACAAAGTCCTGTCCTGGTCTTGATAACCCGCTCAGTTAAGCAAGTTATGCGCGTATTTTGCTCATTTGAGCGCAAAATAATAGACGAACAGAAGGCTGTTCTTTCATGATCGAACGATATTCACTCCCTGAAATGGCCGCTATCTGGTCAGAGAGCTATAAAACCGACAGGTGGCTCCAGGTCGAACTGCTGGTATGTGAGGGTTGGATGCGTGAAGGTGTCATTACTCCACAAGAGATGGAAAAGATTCGCCAGGCGCGCTACGACACTCAACGCATGAAAGAAATAGAAAAAGAATCGCATCACGATCTTCTCTCTTTTGTGCGCGCAGTCCAGGAGCGGCTCGGACCTGAAGGCCGCTTTATCCACCTGGGCCTCACTTCGTCCGATGTGGTCGATACCGGCCTGGCAGCGCAGATAAAAGCTGCCGGCGAATTGCTCATGAACGCACTCAAAGACTTGATCGATGCAACAGCCGCGCTCGCGGTCAAACATAAGTATACGTTGATGGTTGGCCGGTCGCATGGCATCCATGCGGAGCCGACGACTTTCGGGCTGAAGCTGGCCCTGTGGGTTGATGAGTTGCGGCGCTGCCAGGGACGCCTGGCCGATGCACTCAAACAGGTGACGGTCGGCAAAATTTCTGGTCCTGTCGGCACCCATGCCTCGGTGCCACCACAGATTGAAGAATTCGTCTGTACACAGATGGGCCTGGGTGTCGAACCAATCTCCAGCCAGATCGTGCAGCGTGACCGCCATGCCCATTTTATGACAACGCTTGCACTCGTTGGCTGTACACTGGAAAAAATGGCCCAGGAAATTCGCCATCTCCAGCGTACAGAAGTGGGCGAAGCGTTCGAGCCGTTTGGCTCAGGCCAGCAAGGCTCCTCTTCTATGCCACACAAACGCAATCCCGAATTATGCGAACGCATCTGTGGCCTGGCGCGCGTCCTGCGCGGGCATGCCATCACAGCCATGGAGAACGTCGCGCTCTGGCATGAGCGTGATATCAGCCACTCATCAACTGAGCGTATCATCATTCCCGATGCCTGTACACTCTTGCATTATATGCTTCACCTGATGAATAATATCATCAAGGGACTGGACGTCGATACCGAGCGCATGCAGGTAAACCTGCATATGACCGGCGGACTGGTCTTCTCGCAGCGTATCTTGCTGGCACTGATCGACAAAGGGGTTGGGCGACAGGAAGCGTATAAGATACTTCAGCGCAATGCGAAGAAAATCTGGCGCCAGTCGAGCCAGGGAGCAATTCAGGAACATGCCCTGCTGGATACATTGAGCAGCGATCCAGCAGTGACGGCGCATCTCTCGCCCGCTGAACTAAAAGATCTGATGAACACTGATTTTTATATGAAATATATTGATACGTCCTTTCAGCGCATCGGCCTGTAGCCAGAAGGATCGTCGTTCTTTGATCATAACCAGACAGACAGTCAAAGAAAGAGCGAGCGGACAGCATGCCGGACGGCGTTTCCAGTGGTCGCTCTTCCTTTTATGCCTCGCTGGCATTTTTGAAATATTCTATCTGCTGCTGTTCATTGTTTCCCCTCTGCCGGGACTGCACCTGAGCAGTACACCGCTGGCGGAGCAATGGGCATGGACGCTGCAACCGGCACGTATGCTTGCATCGCTGCTGGACATGCCCATCACTCCCTCTTCTGGCGGTGAATGGCTTTCGCCACTGCTGCTCGCCATTGCCCTGCTCGGTTTGATGGGGACGTATGCCTGCGCTATTATCGTTACACATCACCAGTGGAAACGCGAATCAGCGACACCGCGTCTGCTGCTCATGTTGTTGGGAAGCGTTCTGCTTTTCGGTTGTACGTTGCTCTTCCAACCTCGACTGCTCTCAGATGACGTTTTTACTTACATGCTCTCCGGGCGCATGCTCGCTGTCTACGGCGCCAATCCGCTCAGCGCTGTTCCCAGGGACTTTCCCGGCGATCCCTACCTGCGCTGGGTCCTTTCGGGACACGACACACAGAATATTTTCGGTCCTCTCTGGCTGCTTGTTGCTGCGCTGCTGGCGAAGATCAGTAGCATCCCGGCCACCAGTCTGCTCCTTTTCAAGAGTTTTGCACTGCTGACTCATCTCATCAACACGTTGTTGGTCTGGAGCATACTGGGGCAGATTGCACCATCTCGCCGCTTTTATGGCACACTGCTCTACGCCTGGAATCCTCTGGCGATAATCGAACTGGCAGGGAGCGGCCACAATGAGGGATTCCTGCTCTGCCTGCTCCTGCTGGCCCTCTGGCTGTATGTACATTCTTCACAGTTCACAGACCGGAGCCACTCTTCTCTTTCAAGCCAGGACGATGTCGGGCCAGGGCGATCGCCAGGATCAGCACTTTCGGTGCCACCTCTACTATATACGGTCTGGCTGAGCATCGTGGCAAGATTCCCCAAAAACCTCCATTTGCAAGGCCACTTCCCTACCGCCTGGCTGTTAAAAATGGCGGCATTGATCGTTTTCGGACTGGCAATCAGTACCAACCTGATAGCGCTTTTGCTGGCTCCACTGCTGCTCTGGTTCGATGTGCGGGCAGAACAGCGCGCCTCACTGCTCATCTGGCAACTGAGCTGGCGCGCTCTGCTCTTACTGATCCCGCCTCTGCTTATTATTCTGCCTTTCTGGCAGGGTGCGACAACGTTCTTTGCCATCACCTCTGCCGCTGACATGGAGCACTTCATCCACTCGCCAATGGGCCTGCTGGTCGGTCCGCAGCGGGCATTCTTTACATTTATCGCTGACTTGCTGCGCCTGCCTGCCATTCTTTCGCCGGCTGCTGCTGCCGATGCCGCGCTGCGCGCCTCGGCAGCGTTCATCTTCGCGTTAATCTATTTTCACTGCTTCGAGCAGGTGCGACACACGCAACACGCACCACATCCTTCGTCTGCCCAGGTTAAAGCAACCAGCAGCAAGGCACAGGATGATGCCGACAGCACGTTTCCAGCCATAGAGCGGCTACTCGCAAGCTGGGGAATCGTCGTTTTCTGGTACATGGTGCTGGCCTCTGGCTGGTTCTGGCCCTGGTATTTACTCTGGCTTCTGTGGATCATCGTATTACAGCGTCTTAATACATTCACATCCGCTATGCTCATTTTATCGGGCACGGCGCTCTTCATCTATCCATTCGTCGGTTTCAGCCGCAGTCCGCTAGGGCCATATCAGACGGCGCTGATTTTTGGCATCCCGCTTGGTTATATGATCGCTGGCTGGAGCAGGCGAAAACAGCGAGAAAGGATGCTCGACACACATGACCGATGAAGTGAAACAGCGCAAGCTTGAACACGTCACAGTGGCCCTCGCACAGGATATCTCAGCGCCGCAACGGGCTGGCTGGCAAGATGTTCGCCTTGTCCACCAGGCGCTGCCAGAGGTCAACCTTGACGAAATCGACACATCCGTTACTTTTCTTGGCCATACATTACGCTACCCTATCTTCATTTCCTCGCTCACCGGTGGCCATCCTGATGTGGCTACGATCAATCGTCACCTGGCGCGGGCAGCGCAGGAGTATGGACTGGCCCTCGGCGTAGGCAGCCAACGCGCCGCCCTGCTGAATCCGGCTGTGACCGCCAGCTTCACGGTGACACGCGAGCAGGCGCCGCACGCCTTCCTGATCGCCAATATCGGCGCGCCGCAGTTGATTCCCCAGGAGCGACATCCCGCCTTTACGCTCGCTCAAGTACAGAGCGCCATCACCATGATCAAGGCAGACGCCCTGGCAGTCCACATGAACAGTCTCCAGGAAGCGATACAGCCAGAAGGAGATCGTCGCGCTACCGGCGCCGCCGCAGCTCTTCAGGCTTTGACCGCGCAGCTTGAGGTACCAGTCATCGCCAAAGAGACAGGGGCCGGCGTTAGCTACGAGCAGGCGCTACTCCTGCACGTCTGTGGCGTGGCCGCTATCGACGTGGGCGGCGCCGGTGGCAGCAGCATGCCGGCCATAGAATCGGCGCGCTTGCAGGCACGCAACGACGGACATGGAGCGCAACTCGGTATGCTCTACCGCGATTGGGGCATTCCTACACCCATCGCCGTTGTCGAGGCAAGCATGGCCGGTCTACCCCTGATCGCTACCGGGGGCGTGCGCAGTGGCCTGGATGTCGCGCGCGCACTGGCGCTGGGAGCCACGCTAGTCGGCATTGGCTTCCCTTTTCTCCAGGCAGCCAGCCAGGGTTACGAGCAGGTATGCCACCTGCTTGAGACGATTATCGCACAATTGAAGGTTGCAATGCAGTTGAGCGGCGCAGCCAGCATTGCGCGATTGCGCGAGTGCAGCGTTGTGGTACTGGGGGAAACACGCGAG
>JADBKA010000311.1 GCA_014896635.1 Ktedonobacteraceae bacterium | reverse complement strand
GGCTAACTACAGTGTAACTCGACAACATGATATATGGATGTCGAGTCATTTATGTGCCACAGATTGCCACTTAAGAAGTGCCGCTTCCGTGTCGCCTGTTACACGCCAGTGTATTCCTTATGAGACGGTGTGTTCACGCCTGCAAAACTGCTGCCCGGCTCAGAAGCGAAAACGAAAGCGAACATCACCCTGTATAGTTCTAAATCATCCAGCAAAATAGGTGCGGGAAAAAGGCCAGGGGACACCCCTTGAACTCCGTCAGGGGGAGCGGCCCCCTGAACCCCCATTTCTCGCAGCTTTTCGCCACTCTATTAGCAGGAAAAGAGTGTACGTGAGTGGACACATAGAGATCCACGCAAAACAAAGGGCGATGGTGACAGAGCATAACCAGCAGAGCGGGTATCTCCGGCTGCATTTACTTTAGAAGAGAGAGGTGAAGTCGTATGGATAATTCCGGTAGACCATCTCGACTCGCAATGCCGGACGTGGTACAATGCGTTCCACTGATATTGAGCCGGAAAAGCTACTTTCGCGCTCTATCATTCCTACCGCTAAGAAGGAGATAGTCGATGCCGAGAGGACGTAAGGGACCACCTCAGGAGAGTATTGAGAGTATTCTGCTCGCACTCAGTCGCCGCCACAATATCGACTCTGACACACTCTCCCATTATCTTGACCGCCTGGATGAAGAGTGGACAAGAGGAGCACGCGAGAAAGTCCTGCATTTACTGCGCAGTAACGACCCGGCAGCACATACGACGGCGGTACTGGTCCTCTCTGAACTGGCTACCGACTTTGACCTGGAGGAGCTGGAAGATTTTGTCACCGACCCCACAGTAAGCGACATGGCAAAGCTCTCTCTCTCCCCTGTACTCAAAGAACTGGGATCGGACATGGCGGATGAAGGTATCGTTGAGTATCTCAATGATCCTGCCGCCGCCGTCCAGCAGATGCAGACACGCCTGCTGGAAATGGTAGGACAGAGCGAAATTGGCGTAGAGTCGATTCTGGAAGACGTAACGTCGATGCCGGTAGAACGGAGATTAGCGTTCATTAGCTGGCTGGGCCACAGTAGCGACGCCCGCGCCGCGAATCTGCTGGTTCCGCTGCTGGAGCAACAGCCTGCAAAGATCGTTTCAGCGGTGCTGGAGGCGCTTGAGCAATTAGGCCCGGTAGCAATCAGACAGACGATCCCGGCTTTAAATCACATGATCTCGGCCAGCTCGAATCGTGAGGTGAAGCAGCAGGCCCGTACCGTGCTGGGACGCCTGACAATGCAGGCAACGGTAGGGGCGGAAGATATGGCGCTGTATGAATCTCGCCAGCCTCCTCTGCCGGAGTATGAGGCTCGCGTCAGTTTCATTGACGGCTCAGGTTCACAGCTGATTATGCTCTCCTGGCAGCGCCCGGACGGGGTACTCAAAGGTCTCAACGTGCTCTACCAGGACCAGTGGGGCATTAAGGAATGCTACGGAGTTGATGAGATCGAGATAGAGCACTGGCAAAAGCTGGTCAAGGAACTGAATGAGCAAGGCTTTGGCGGCTTTCACGTGCCTTTCGCCTACGGGCGCGCACTGGTGATGGAGGCGCGCGCACTCAATAAACGGACGCGACACAAAGTTCCCATCGCCTATGCCGTCTGGCGTCCTTTTATCGAAGTCGAGACACCGGACAACAGGCAAAGAAAAAGAACTGCAACGATCATGGAACGCCCGGCGCTCACCTCTGAAGTGCTAGAGCTGGCTGCACATGGAGCAGATCTGTATAGAATGAGAGAATTTGCCTCCTGGCTGTATGAACCGGCGGAGCGCATCGAACCATACCTGATACGTTTCTGGCCGGCCTACACCTTTACTGCTTCTACCGACCTCTCCAGACCGCAGAAAGCATCCCATCGACGAAAAGAGCATCTACCCGAAACAGCACGCGAATCATTGATGCAAGAATTGATAAATGATGCATTGGTAGAATTAATTGATGAAGTATGGCGTGAGCGATATGAAGTTCGTTTACGGCGGCAGGCAGCTCTTTTGCAGTTTGCTGGAAGGGAGCAGCATGCCCGGTTAGCCTGTGCGGTGGCCGCTGTGCTGCATCCGAGTTCTGTGGTACCTGTGACAGAGCAGTCGTTTTTACGTGCCATGATGCGTGTTTCTATCGAGCAAGGCCCTTTACGCATGATGATAGAAGCACTGAATTCGGGCAAGTTGAAGTCGCTGGGCAGCGACTTTGCCCGCTGAGTTTCTCATCAGAGGGGGAGCCTGCAAGCGTCTCGAAGAGTCACGTGCTTTGTTCTGCTGCCACTTGATTTTATGTGGCAAGAAACTCTGTGGTCCTGTTATAGCGTTCAAACTGATCAAACTGATCGTCCTGTCACACCGGAACACCCTCGAACGTGAGTAGAGTGTCGCAAGAGAGCAGATGCTCTGCCAAAAGAGAGCCATTCAGATTGACGGTTGTGAAGAGGCGCTGTATGCCTCTGGTTTCCTGGGCGTTCCTGGATGATGACGATAACAATGGCTATGCCCGCCTGCCTGTGGGCAGATCAGAAAGGAGAGAGTTTTCGCTATGACAACAAGGCCACAGTTTACCGCCGACGAGTGGAAGACGCTGACTGAAGCACCGGTATATGTCGGCTCTGCCGTTGCAGCAGCAGCACCCAGCGGTCTTATAGGAACTATCAAGGAAGGGATCTCCGTCGTCAACAGCATGCTCAATACGGCAAAGCAGTATCCTGACAACACACTCATTCAGGAAGTTGCGCCAAAGGGGGTCGGTCGAGAGCAAATCGAGTCGTGGGCAAATATGGCCCGAGGATTGATGCAGCAATCAGAAGCGGAGCGTTTGAAGACGATGGGGGTAGAAGCTTGCCGTAAAGTGACTGCCGTATTGCAAACGAAAGGTACTCCCCAGGAGTCCGAAGGTTATAAGCGCTGGTTGTTACAGATCGGCCAGGGCGTTGCCAGTGCCGCGAAAGAAGAGAGCCAGGTCCCGAATACTGGTGGGGGAGCAGTCAGTCTCCAGGAAGCTCAATTGTTGAGAGAAATGGCTTCGATGCTAGGCGTACCTTCTGCACCAGCAGTATGAGCAGTAGTGCCTGAGCGATAATTATCTATCTGATCTTTTACGACTTACGGGACGATCGCATCTCATTGCTCAACTGGTTCTACTCGGACTGAGAATTCAGATGCGATTGTCCTCGTTCTTCTTTTTTCTAATTTTTAGTAAAAAAATATGCAATTCAAGCACAACGAAAAAGATCAGTTGTATTAATGAGGGGAAATTTGTATCATAATAAAGAGAAGGTCTCTATGGAAGGGCAGGGCAGGTGAAAATAAATGTCGAAGTACATCCTGGTAGTAGACGATGATCAGGAGATACGAGAGATAGTCTCGTTTGCATTAAGCCGTTATGGCTTTGCTGTAGAGACCTGTGCCAGTGGTCAGCAGGTCCTGCACTGGCTCAGCACTCCACTCTCATTATTACCAGATTTAATCATCCTGGACATCATGATGCCGGGAGAAGATGGATACACCATCTGTCAGAGTCTGGCCAGCAATTTTCGCACAAGGCATATCCCGATAATTATTATGACGGCTCATACGGAAGAAATTTACAGGCGTATCAGCGATGATCTGGGTGCGGCGGACCATATTACCAAGCCGTTTCATCCACTGGAACTGGTCGAGAAAGTTATTACCCTCTTGCAGAAATCGTAACGTTCACGCAGCAAGAAGCCTTTTGAGTATACGGAAGCTGGTGATCAAGGTTCCTATACTGGTCAGCAGCAATGATGGTGGAGAACCGCGAAGAGATGATTGGCTTTTTATTGACGAACGCCTTTCAAGGATTTAAAATGAGCTTAGACTAGTTTCTTCTTAAGAACCATGCAGGCAAAGTGAAAAAACCTTTTGTCTCCAGTCGAAACTAGCGTAAAGCGTCCTGACAAGTTCAAGGAAGCAGAGCACTATGCCAAACCGATACGAACGCGAGATTGAAGAAATTCTGCGCAGCCTGGAGCAGAACGAGCCAAGACCGAGTTTCGGGCAAAAGTTGAGCGGGCGATTGCACCGCAAAGCAGGTTCCCATATGTCACACTCACGCCGTTTCACTTCTCTTCAGCTTTCGCTCACTGAGTGGCTACTGATCGTAGCTGTTGCCGCTGCACTGATAGGTGGGGGTTGGGCTTATTTGCTGGAAAAAGGGGATAGTTCTGCTGTTATGCTGGCAATAGCAAGTGTTGTCTGCGTTGCACTGGCAACAGTGAGTATTGTCTGTATCCTGTTAGTGGCGCTTTCCGACTTTCTTTTTCGTCCTCGCTCACCTCGCCCGCTGCGTTACGGTAACGTCACAATCACGCCGCTGCGGCGCAATCCGTTGAGCAACCTCAAGACGAGGTGGAATCTGTTCTTGCTCAGAATGCGCTACCGGCGCAAAAACAAAGAGTGAGCGCTCGCGTCTCGCGAAAAACGCTCTGTGGGGATCTTGACAGGGTGAAGGAAGCATGGTATAGTTCAGATGCGTTGGATGGGTGGCGGGGTGTGGCGCAGTTGGTAGCGCGCATGGTTTGGGACCATGAGGTCCGCGGTTCAAGTCCGCGCACCCCGATCAATCGTTGCGGGAGTAACTCAGTGGTAGAGTTCCTGCCTTCCAAGCAGGCTGTCGCGGGTTCGAGTCCCGTCTCCCGC
>JADBKA010000310.1 GCA_014896635.1 Ktedonobacteraceae bacterium | reverse complement strand
GATCTGCACCCGGCTGATATTGCCGATATTCTGGAGCAACTCGATGTCGAGGAAGCTGGAGCCATGCTGCACAGTCTCGATACGGAGACCGCAGCCGATACGCTGAACGAGGTGGAATACCCGTTGCAAGCCGAACTGGTGGGCGAACTCGATGCTGAGCGCGCCGCCGATTTGCTCAAGCGCCTGGCACCCGACGACGCTGCTGATATCCTGGCAGACCTGCCACGCGCTCATGCCGAGCGCATCCTCGCGCTCATGCCTGTGGCACAGGCGCGGGCTATCCGCGAACTCCTGCGCTATGGTGAGGAGACCGCCGGCGGCATCATGACAACGGAAGTGCTGGCGCTGGATCAGGAGCAGTCGGTCGAAGAGGCGCTGCACTACCTGCGCCAGCATTCGTCCGAGTTGGAGATGGTCTACTACCTCTATGCGATTGATGACGAGCGCCACCTGCGAGGTGTGGTCTCGCTGCGGCAGCTCGTGACGGCTGATCCGCAGACACCCCTCAAATCGCTGATGGACGAAGATGTGATCAAGGTACAGGTCGATACTGACCAGGAAGAGGTGGCGCGAGTGATTGCCAAGTATGATCTACTGGCCGTGCCGGTGGTGGACGCTGACAATCATCTGGTGGGACTGGTGACGGTCGATGATGTGATCGACGTGATCCACCAGGAGCAGGCAGAGGCTCTCTCTGACATCGCCGGTGCAGATGTCGAGGAAGCGGAAGAGGAAGAGGCATTTTCACTACGTACGGCGATGCAGCGTTTTGCCTGGCTCACTGTCAATATCGCAGCGGGTTTTGTGCTGGCGCTGCTTATCGCGCAGGTGTTCAGTCCGGTTTTCGCGGGCAATACCGCCCTGGCACTCAGCAGTGGACTACTGAGCGGCCAGCAATCGCGCCTGGCATTGAACAGTATGATCAGCCTGTTGCCCATGCTGCTGTTGACTAGCGGCAGCGCAGGCTCGCAGGCTTTAGGGATTGCTGGCTGGCGATTGCGCTCGCGGCGCGGCAGAGATTTCTGGCGCGGCTTTGTACGCCAGATACAACTGGGGACAGTCGGCGGCGTCCTTGCGAGCCTGCTGGTGGGCCTGCTGGCCTGGCTGCTGTTCCATTCGCTGATACTGGCCGGCGCGCTGCTGGTGGGCTTCGGTCTGACGCTGTTTGTCGCCTATGCCTGCGGGTTGATCCTGCCCAACCTGTTGCAGCGCCTACGCCTGCGCGGTAGCTTGCTGACGGCGCCACTGCTGGACCCGCTGATTGCTGTGGTGAGTGTGGGCGTTTTTCTGCTGGTGACGCTGACCATCGTGGGCCGCCTGAACGTGTAGCGCCGTCCCTTGAAATTTCGCAAATTTCTTGCGCATCTGTCAAAATCACTGCTAAGAGTATTGACGAATCTATGCTGATGGTATATACTACGGGCGTTCGTAAGAACACTATTCCTCGATAGCTCAACGGTAGAGCAACCGGCTGTTAACCGGTGGGTTGCAGGTTCGAATCCTGCTCGAGGAGCTACCAACGCTCAGGAAGCTACTTCCTGAGCGTTTTTTGTTGCGCAGCCCTGCGCCTTTTACTCCTCGACCAGCTCTCCGGCCTCTGCCGGGGCCGCTACCGACATCTCCTCTTCCTCTGGTATCAGATCCAGTATTCGCTGTGCGATGGCATCAATTTGCTCGATATAACTACGCGCTGCCTGGCGCGCCTGCTTCCGCGCCGCCACTACCTGAGCGTGTGCAAGGTCGAGCCGGGCAACTGTATCGTGCGCTGCCTGACTGAGCGCGGCGAGTTGCCGGTGATCGGCGTTGTGTGCGTCAAACTGTGGGATGGCGCAGACCTCGAACGGGCGCCGGTGGATATCACGTTCGCCAAACAGGCCGCGCGTCTGAGAGGTCTTGATGGCCGCATCGACGCATGGCGCGTTCAGCAACGCCACAAGATAATGCGCCTCTTCTTTCAAGAGCGTGCGATACCAGTAGGTTTTGTGATCGACGACGAAGGCTCTCGGCTGCGCGCCGTTAATTATTGGTAAGCTGTACGTGTCAACTAAGGCGGCAGCCAGGTTACTTCCCGTTGCCCCATACAGTACCAGGTAGCCGGGAGAGGCGGACTGGATGGTGAGCTTGTTCTGGTAATTGAACCATTGCGCGAGCGTTTCCCTGGTCGTCTGTTTCTTATATTTCTGCCATAATCGTTCTGCTGGCTCGAACCAGTCGTCGGCGCTGCGGGCGAAGGTCAGCGTATCGCGCATTTCTTCCAGAGAGAGAGGGATGAAGCGCAGATCTTCCTGTCCGCCCGGCGGTGCAGCGAGCTGCTGAGGTGTCCCGACCCTGACCGGCAGGGCTACCAGGTGCAGCTTACTGATACCAAAAGGCACCAGGTGCTTGCTCAGCAGCGTAGCGTAGAGAAAATCATCGTCGATATGCCCTTCCAGCTTCAGCCCCTTCCAGGGCGCTTTCGCCTCGGCATCCACGTCTGGATCTGTGCGCATGATGCTGGTGAAAGCGAGATGGCCGGGTGACAGGTCGGGCTGCGCGCTGGTCACAAAGGCCAGGTTGCGTGGATAGAGAGTGGCGCCGTTAATCATTTTTGGGTGGTAATAGGGTGAGGCAATTGCTTCCTGCCCGGTGAAGGCCGTCCTGGTCTCAGTTTTTGTGAGCGTTGGAGCTGCTTCGGCCAGGCTGCACTCGTGGGCTGGCAGTCTGCCGGTGAAGTGGAGCGTGGGGATGGCGGTGGTGTATATGTGAGGATGTGAGCGGACCATGACGCAGGTCTCGACATTGAAGAGCGGCTCCACGCCTTGCAGGTCCAGGATGCGCGAGAAGCCGCGCCGCTGGAAGGCGAGATGTTGTTTAGCGCCGGTGATCACGCTGCGCGGCATGACGAAGGCGATGGTGCCGTCTGCTTTGAGGTAGGACTGGCGGCAGTGTTCAAAGAAGAGGGTTGCCAGTTCCATCTGCGTATGCAGTTTTCTTTCCCCTGCTGCGAGCAGACTGTAGTCGCGCATGAGTTTTTTCACCTCAGCCTGGTAGGTTTTGTCCTGGAGATAGCGGTAGGAGATCCAGGGGGGATTGCCCACAACAACGTCGAATTTGCGATAGCGCAGGAAGAGAGGGCGACTGGTGTTCTGCAAGACGTAGAGCCAGATCGAATCGCGTCCACTGGCGATCTGCTCGGTCAGCCAGCGGGCGTTGGTGCTCCAGATCAGCCGTTCGGTCTCAGTATCCTGTGCATTATTGATGATAGAGAGTTGCTGCATAGCAAGATTACCGAATGTGCCAAATTCCACTTTTTTTGGCGCTTTTGCCATGTTGACCGCGTAGCGTCCCATCTGATCGAGCACTTCTGCCAGTATTTTTGGATGACTTGCGGCTCTGACAGGGATCTGAAAGCTGCGCTCCTCGTTAATGTGGACCGGGATGATTTCAAGGTTATGCTCTTTATCGGGGACCTGAAGCGCATTTGCCATTGTCACGGGGATCATGCGCTGCTGGCCGCGTTTGGCGCCGGTGCGCAGGTGGGGCAGGATGGCGAGCATATAGTTAATTCTGGCGATGGTAACGGCGAGAGGGTGAACGTCGATGCCCATAATATTATCTAAGGCGAAGTCTACTAACTTCTGGCCGGTCAAGCCCTGTTCGGCAAGCAGGCGGATGGCGGTGAAGAGGAACGTGCCTGAGCCGCAGGCGGGGTCCAGCAGGCTTTGCCCTCGCTGGTAGCCGATCTCGCGCAGCGTGACCTCTGCCAGCCAGTCCGGCGTATAGAACTCGCCCAGTTCGTGGCGTGTTTCGGGTTCGACCAGGTTCTGGTAAAGCTGCTTCAGCAGGTCCTCGTCGATGCTGTGCAGGTCATAGACGACCAGGCTGGCGGCGATATGAGTGAAGATGGCCAGGGTCAGGGAGCGAATTTCGGGCGCCAGTATCCAGGCGAAGAAGTCCTGTTCGCCGATATTGCTGACACCCAGGATTTCAAAGGCTCTGCCGTCGATGATGCCCTCGATGCGCTGCGTGGCTTCGCCTACGCCGAAGCGGGCCGCGAAGGCGAGAATTTTCGCAAACTGGCAGAGGTAGGTGTGACGGACAAACATTTCATCATTGCTCATGTCTGCGTTGCCGTAGACGCGAGCGAGGTGGAAGGCCCACTGCTGCCGTTTGACTGCCAGCGCGTCCGCCTCGCTGGTTGCGAAGATCTTCAGCGCCTCGCGTAGTGTACGTGAGGCGGCCACGAAGGTCGGGCTGGTCAGGCCGAAGCGGCGCACAATATCGGCAGACGTGGGCGGGACATTGCTCTGGCGCAATAAATAGGCATCAAGCCACAGATAGGCCGTGTGAGGAGAGGATGTCTCCAGGTTGATGCTGTCGATCTGCCGCAGGCGAGAGGGTTGTTCGTCGTCCAGGACATAGGCGATAAATTTCAGGCCGTCGGTCAGCAGGCCGATGCTATCGCTGCCATGCGGGATAGTTGCGAGATAATCGCGCAGTTCGCGCAGGCCATCGGCCTCTTCTTTTTTCAGATCGCGCTTGAACTCAAAAATAAGGTCGTGAAATATCGCATCAATCCAGCCTTTACGGATGCGCGCGATGCCCTGTGCAGGAACCTGCTGGTTGGCGATTTGAATATATTTTTCGATCTCGACATCTTCCTGCTGAATAGCAAAGGCGTCGCGCAGAAACGCCAGGAAGAGCTGGCGGCGGTGATCGTGG
>JADBKA010000309.1 GCA_014896635.1 Ktedonobacteraceae bacterium | reverse complement strand
CTCCATGCTCACCGACGATGGTTTCATATCCCTGCGGTAATGTCCTGATAAAACTCGGAGAGACGCGCACGATGAGCTGCCTCCTTAATCTCCTCCATCGTTGCATCTGCCTTGCCAAAACGTATATTGTCAGCAATGGACGCATTAAAGAGATAAGGACGCTGCGGAATCCAGGCCACCTGTCGCCGCCACTGCTGCGGGGACATCTGCCCAACAGGTCTGCCATCGGCCAGAATCTCTCCCTCGTCTGGCTCCATAAAGCGCAATAGAAGTGAGGCGAGGGTACTTTTCCCGGCGCCACTGGGTCCTACAAAAGCGATTTGCTGTCCTTTCCGCAACTGGAACGAGACATCCGAAAGCGCAGGCCGTCTGCTTCCTTCTTCCTTCATATCCTTATAAGCGTAACTGATGTGGGAGAAAGCGATAGTCTCCCATACAGGAGTTACTGGCATCAGATCTCTACGTGGCACGGGCTGATCGAGAATGGGAAAGATGCGCTCATACCAAGTTGCTTTCAGAGAAGCAACATGGTATGAGCAGCGTGGCATACCAGAGCGGGAAAGCCGCAAAGAGCGCGCCAGCCGCTGTAATCAACCAGACTTCATTGCCATCCCAGAAAGGTCCAATCGTGTTGAGCAGCACGCGCCGCTCACTGTCAGACCTGCCCAGAAAAGGGAGAAGAATGCCTACGCCAAAGTCAAAGCCCTCCAGCAGGAAGAATCCGCAGAATAAAACCGCGATCAGTATAAACCAGAGCGTCTGTAAATCCATGATGATGCTCCTCACTAGTAGTGCGCGACCAGTTCGCCGGTATCAGTAGAAGATTTCTTTTCAGCGATAACTTCACTCACATCCTGTCCTGCATAGCGCAGCATCAGTGTTACTTCGATTGCAGTCAGTACGGTGTAGAGGACAACAAAAGCGCTCAGGGAGAACAGGATCATTTGCCATGTGACGCCGGGAGAGACGCCAGCAGTCGTCTTCAACAGACCGAAGACCAGCCAGGGCTGACGACCCATCTCCGCCATAATCCAGCCCGCCGTGTTGCCGATGTAGGGCAGTGCAATAGCGCCAACCAGCCCCCACAGCAGCCAGCGATAACGGTCAAACCTCCCCTTGACCAGCAGAAACAGGCCAGCCGCTGCCAGTAGCGCCATAAGCAATCCAACTCCCACCATGACACGGAAACTCCAGTAGATCACCGTAATGGGGGGGAGCATAGTTACCAGGGCCGTATTTCTGTGCATAAGTGGTCTGTAGCTCATTTGCGAACATAGAGGGTCTCCATGATCGCCAGGAGAATCGTCAGCCCCAGGGTCAGAGGCACAAACAGGTAGTGATATATGATCGTGCTGGCAAACTGTAAGCGTGCAAGCAGCAATGCATCCATGTCGTGAACTCCTTAAATTAGCGGTTGTCTCTTTTATCCTGACAACAGTAGTGTAGTTCGCATACGTGACAGAGAGGTGAACACCGCTACTGTGATTTGTCATCAAATTGTTATCTTGCTCTCATTGGAATGTACGAAGGCATGGGGAGAGTTGCGATCACCCGCAGCGGGTGATCAGAGGGGTGAAAATGAGAGGT
The DNA here is from genome assembly GCA_014896635.1 of Ktedonobacteraceae bacterium. The sequence goes on along the minus strand of JADBKA010000309.1, from coordinate 3,156 downwards.
GGTACTACATCCTGGCAGTCATCGGGTCGTCGGGTCTGCCATGCATACAAGTGGCTGACGGTTGAGGGAGACTGGCAAGAGTAAGAGAATAGGGAATCTTGCAGGGATTCCCTATTCTCTTTATTGGAGCAAACCTAATATTTATAAAAATGTTGCAATGCCTCTTCTTCGGGAGACTTATCCTTGAAGAAATCCGCCTCGCCCCGCTTGACAGCGATATACGAGGTCGAGAGCAGTGGTCCAAGTGCGCCGGTCAGCACTTCATCGCGCTCCAGCGCATCGAGTGCCTCGTCGAGCGAGGTGGGGAAACGATGGATGCCAAGACGCTCGCGTTCCTCGTCACTGTAGTTGCCGGGATCGATCTCCTGCGGCTCGCCTGGATCAATGTGGTTCCTGATACCATCGAGGCCAGCGGCAATGAGCGCCCCAAGCGCCAGGTAAGGATTGCCGCTGTGATCAGCGCACTTCAGTTCGATGCTGCTCGATGCGGCTTCACGGCCCTTAAAAAGGGAAGGCACACGAATCGCAGCCTCACGATTATCGAAGCCATAGACGTCATAGGCCGAACTCCAGAAATGCGGCAGCAGGCGGCGGTACGAATTAGGACTGGCACAGGTGATGGCGAGCAGGCCACGAATATGGTGCAGGACGCCGCCGATAAAATATTTGCCAAGCAGGCTAAAGCCGCCGCGTTCCTGCGGATCGTAGAAAAGGTTGGTATGTCCTTTGCCGCTGCTCTCGCTGCCCCACAAACTGAAGTGAATATGCGCGCCATTGCCACCCTGATCCAGAAATGGCTTGGGGGCAAAAGAGGCATAGAGATCAAACGTGCGCGCCACGCCCCGTACTGTTTCTCGCACCAGGCAGACATTATCGGCAGCGCGCAGTACATCGGCATGCTGGATGGTAAGTTCCTGCTGCGCCGGGCCGAGTTCGGTATGAAATAGCTCAATACCCAGTCCCTCAGACTCCAGGGCCGCCAGCACCGCATCAATCACTTCAGCCTGCTCATCAAGGCCGATGCTGCTATAGCACAGGCTGCGATCAGCCGGTACAAAAGTCCCCCCCACCTCGCGCGCAAGATAAAACTCGTGCTCCACCGACGCTTCGGCGCGCATACCCTCTTGCTCCAGCTCGGCAATCATGCGTTTAAGGAAGCTGCGCGGGCAGGCTTCCCAGGGCGTGCCATCGAGCCGGACCATATCACAGAACATGCTGCCGGTATGCGGCGCATAGGGCAGAACAACAAAAGTTTCAGGATCAGGGATCAGACGGTATTCGCCAACCGGGGCCATGCCCGCAACTGGAACCAGCGTTTCAACGCCGGTAAATGCCTGCATGGCGACGGTCTGCCCGATCCCTTCCTGCATACGCCTGGCTAGCTTGCTCACATGCGTGGCCTTGCCACGAATAATACCGCCGTTGTCGCAATACAGGAAGCGTACCAGGCGCAAATCAGCTACCGATGCTCGCTGTACAACATCTTGCACTCTCATAAATACTCCCGCGTGATTCTTAGACTCTGCCTCAGATTGATAGTAAGGATTTTCTCTCCTACGACTTAAGAATCATGCTGGCAGTATAGCAAAGTTCTGAAAAGGCTACAAGTATCCTTTCAAATCAGGATTTTTCTTGCCGCTCAGCTCCACTGCTCATAAGCCACTGTTAGCGCCCCAGCCTGCCCGTGACAGGCTCTGCCGCCGGTTGCGCTTCCAAAGCTGATTGTTGCTCTGCCGCCTGCGAACCTCTTCTCTCCCGAATTTGCTGACCGAGCTGCATCCAGGGCTGCTCGACAAAGCGGTAGACCAGCGCGCAAAACGGGATGGTCACAACAAGTACACAGAGCCAGTAGAGGCCATAGTCCAGGAGAAAATTGTCAGGGAGATATTTCAGCACAGCACCCCTGAACAGGTCAAAGATGGGAATATGCCAGACGTAAAGGCTATAGGAAATCAGGCCAAGCCAGCGCAACCAGCCCCGCTCAAAAAACCACTTGAGCCTGCGCGAACCATACAGAATACCTGCAATGCAGAGACCATAGCCAAGCGCATAGCTAATCTCACAGAGCCAGTTGTACTCCCCTATAAAGCCACGCAGGAATCTGAGCGCCGGCACCGACGACCAGGCACTCATAAAGATCAGCACAAACAGGCCAGCACCAAAAAGCCAGAGACTGGCATGATTGAGCCGCTGCGTCAGTGTATGCTCAGGCGAGCCACTGCGCGAGTAGATGTAGAGCGAGCTGACAATCATGCCAACGGCAAAATCTTCGTAATACTTGCCTGTCGTACCATAGGTATAGAACAGGAATTTATTCATCACAGCGCGCGGCACAAGCAGCGTATCATATGGATGAAAAGTAAAATAGTAACGTCCGATATAACGGGTGGTCACGCCCCAGAGAATCATCACGCCCAGGCAGGCCAGTAGACGGAGCAGGCGCTGTTCCGGTGTTTTGCCCCCCCTGGCAATCAGACCAAAAAGCAGAGCCAACCAGGGCAGCACCAGGTAATACTGCCATTCAACGGCTAACGTCCAGAACGGACCGTTAATCTTCAGGTGCGTGGCCGGGGCATCCATCAATAAAGCAATAAATACTCCGAACAACTTCAGGTGATCCGGCTGCAAATACTCCCGATGAGCCAGCAGGATCAGAATAAACAGGGCAACATAGTAGCCCGGCAGAATGCGCAGCGCACGCCGCAGATAGAATTTGACAGTCGAGGGCCAGGATTCTTCAAACAATACGGCTTTCGCATAGGGCATGAAGAGCAAGAAACCGGAAAGCACAAAAAAGAGTGTTACGCCCGACCAGCCTGATAACGCTATTGCCGCTGCAAATGGCGTCATGATCGACGCAAGAGGATAGGTGAGCGACATCAGATAATGCACATGGTACGAGACCACAAACAGACAGGCTACCGCCCGCACCCCATCCAGCACCGCAATCGAGTTTCTCCGAGAGGGCTGTTTTGCCAGGGCAATCAATGTTCCGCTCCATCGAGGAATTCAAATTCAAAGGATTCCGGGCAGGAGAAGATGCCACATTTATTTCTGTGCTTCAGATCGAGAATTTCTCCTTTTCTGCCCTTACTATAAAAATAGAACGATATAGATGTCTCACAGTCACGTAATCGACCACCGGTAGCATTTTTT
>JADBKA010000308.1 GCA_014896635.1 Ktedonobacteraceae bacterium | reverse complement strand
AGGAGGAGAACGATGGCATCCTGGGCTGACGAAATCAGCGCCATCATCGAAAAAAACATCGCAGGCTTTGGCACTGATACCACTGCAACGGCCAGTATCGGCACCGTCATCTCGGTGCAGGACGGTGTGGCGCGCATCTACGGCCTGCAAGATGTGAAATATATGGAACTGGTAGAGTTCCCACGCACGGGCCTCTACGGTATGGCCTTCAACCTGGAAGAGGAGACGGTCAGTTGCCCGATCCTGGGCGATTATACTCAGATCCGCGAAGACGACGAGGCTCGTACCACCGGGCGCGTCGTCGAAGTGCCTGTCGGTGACGCGCTGCTTGGCCGCGTGGTCAACGCGATTGGTCAGCCGATTGATGATCGCGGACCCATTGCCACCAGCAAATACCGCCCGGTCGAGCGTATTGCACCCGGTGTCATCACACGCAAATCAGTGGATACACCCGTGCAGACCGGCATCAAGGCCATTGATAGCATGATCCCGATTGGACGCGGTCAGCGCGAACTGATCATTGGCGACCGCCAGACGGGCAAAACCGCCCTTGCCATTGATACCATCATCAACCAGAAGGGCAAAGATCTCATCTGTATCTATGTCGCCATCGGCCAGAAGAACTCGACGGTTGCGCGTACCCTGGCCGTGCTGGAAGAATATGGCGCGATGGAATATACGATTGTGGTCGTTGCTGGAGCGTCAGAACCGGCTCCCATGAAATATCTTGCCCCCTACGCCGGATGCGCGATGGGCGAAGAGATTATGGAGTCAGGACGTGATGCGCTGATCATCTACGATGACCTGAGCAAGCATGCCGACGCCTATCGCAACATTTCGCTGATCATTCGCCGCCCACCGGGCCGCGAAGCCTACCCCGGCGATGTATTCTACCTGCATTCACGCTTGCTGGAACGTGCTGCGCGCCTGAATGAGAACTATGGCAACGGTTCGCTCACGGCTCTGCCGATCATCGAAACAAAGGCCAACGACATCTCAGCCTATATTCCGACCAACGTCATCTCGATCACCGACGGCCAGATCTTCCTGGAGACCGACCTGTTCAACGCCGGTCAGCGCCCGGCCCTCAACGTCGGTAACTCCGTCTCGCGCGTCGGCAGTAGCGCGCAAAGAAAGGCCATGAGCCAGGTTGCATCTCGCCTGCGTATCGAGCTGGCACAGTTCCGCGACCTGGAAGCCTTTGCCCAGTTCGCTTCCGAACTCGACCCGGCCACAAAAGCTACTATCGAGCGTGGTCGCCGCATCCAGGAAGTGCTCAAACAACCGCAGTACCAGCCGGTGGCGGTCGAGAACCAGGTCATGATTCTCTACGCCTCTATCAATGGCTACCTGGATGATGTGCCTGTTGAGCTGGTCTCGGCCTGGGAACAGGGACTCTACCGCTACATGGCGGCCAACCATCAGGACATCATCGACGAGATGATCGAGAAATCCATCAAGGGTAAGAGCAAGATGTCCGACGAGCTATTGAAACGCCTCGGCGCCGCCATCGAAGAGTATAAGAAGACAGCCGCGCCGCGTGCTGAGCAGAGCTAGGAGACAGGCATATGCCATCAATCCGGGTGATTCGCCAGCGTATACGCTCAATTAAAAACACGGCGAAAATCACAAAAGCGATGGAGATGGTGGCGAGCAGCAAGATGCGCCGCGCGCAGCAGCGAGCATTACAGGCTCGTCCCTACTCGCAGCAGTTGCACGCTCTCGTCTCGCGTCTCGCCGCTATCAGCGGCACCGATGTCAGCGAAGAACTGGCTCTGCTGCAACAGCGGCCCGTGCATAATATCGGCATCCTGCTAATTACACCTGATCGCGGACTATGCGGTGCGCTGCCATCCAATATGAACCGCATGGCGGCTACGACCGCGCTCGACCTGCGTAGCCGCCTGGCCGAGCAGGGCCAGCGTCCCGATGTCAGCTATATCTGCGTCGGGCGCAAGGGCCGGGATTTCGTTGTACGCAACCGGCAGAACATACTGGCTGAGTTCACAAATTATGGCGAGCGCCCTTCCATGAACGATGCCTCGGCTATCGCTCAGGTAGCGGTCGATGCTTTCCTGAAAAGGGAGGTTGATATCGTCTACCTGGTCTATCCACAGTTCGTCAATACCGTGACACAGCGGCCTACCTCGGTACAACTCCTGCCGGTACAGCCGCCGGAAGGCGCGCAGGGGGCCTCAAGAGAGACGGTGGAGTACATCTACGAGCCAGATCCTGCCGAGATCTTCAAGGCTCTGCTACCACGCTACGTGGACGTGCAGGTCTACCAGGCATTGCTGGAAACCATTTCGAGCTTCCTCTCGGCTCAGATGATTGCTATGAAAAACGCGACCGACAATGCCAACGAACTGATCGACGATCTGACCCTGACCTACAACAAGGCGCGCCAGGCCGCCATCACTACCCAGATTATCGAGGTGGTGTCGGGCGCGGAAGCATTGAGTTAACACAGCTAGGGGGCGCTGTTTGAGTATCGCCCCTGGGAGAAGAAACCATATGGCAACAGCGAAAGTAGGAGCGAAAGGAACGGTAGTCGAGGTACTGGGGGCAGTGGTTGATGTCGAGTTTCCCCCGGACCAGCTCCCGGCAATCTATAACGAACTGCTGGTACGTCCCGCCGGTGCAAGTGAGGATCTCGCGCTGGAGGTGGAGCAGCAATTAGGTAACAACTGGGTGCGCTGTGTCGCTATGGGTTCGACCGACGGACTTCAGCGTGGCCTGGAAGTAATTGATACCGGTGGCCCTATCACTGTCCCGGTCGGCCCCAAGACGCTTGGCCGCATTTTCAATGTACTGGGGCGCGCCATCGACAACAAGCCGGAAGTGGAGGATGCGCCGCGCTATCCCATTCACCATGAGCCTCCTTCTCTGGAAGAGCAATCCTCGAAGATCGAGGTATTCGAGACCGGCATCAAGGTGATCGACCTGATCTGCCCTTTTATGAAAGGCGGCAAGATCGGCGCCTTCGGCGGCGCCGGCGTCGGCAAGACTGTTATCATTCAGGAGTTGATCAACAACATCGCCAAAGGACACGGCGGCTACAGCGTTTTTGCCGGCGTAGGCGAACGTACCCGCGAGGGCAACGACCTGTATCACGAAATGCAGGAGGCCTGCGTGATCAACCGCCTGGCAATGGTCTTTGGCCAGATGAACGAACCGCCCGGATCTCGCATGCGCGTCGGTCTAAGCGGGCTGGCTATCGCGGAATACTTCCGTGACGAAGAGGGCAAGGACGTGCTGCTCTTCATCGACAATATCTTCCGCTTCACCCAGGCCGGCGCTGAAGTGTCGGCGCTACTTGGCCGCATGCCATCGGCTGTAGGCTACCAGCCGACGCTGGCGGAAGAGATGGGCGAGTTGCAAGAGCGCATCACCTCAACCAGGCGTGGCTCGATCACTTCGATGCAGGCCGTCTACGTTCCCGCCGACGACTTCACCGACCCGGCTCCGGCCACGACGTTCGCTCACCTCGATTCGACTATCGTGCTGGAGCGGTCAATCGCAGCAAAGGGCATCTATCCCGCCGTCGATCCGCTGGCCTCGACCAGCCGCATCCTTGACCCGCTGGTCGTTGGCGAGGAACACTACAATGTCGCGCGCGGTGTGCAGCGTGTTCTCCAGCGGTACAAAGAGCTACAGGACATCATCGCCATCCTGGGCATCGACGAACTGTCCGACGAGGACAAGCTGACGGTTGCGCGCGCACGCAAGCTGGAACGCTTCTGCTCACAGCCGTTCACAGTGGCGGTCGCCTACACCGGCCTCGAAGGAAAGTACGTTCCTCTGAAGGAGACGGTACGCAGCTACAAAGAGATCCTTGACGGGAAGCTCGATCATGTGCCGGAGTCTTACTTCCTGAACAAGGGGACGACCGATGATGTCATTGCAGCGTTTGAAGCAGATCAGAAGAAGGGCTAGATGATGGCGACACGCAATACTCTGCATGTCGAGGTAGTGACGGCTGAACGTGAGCTGTACAGCGGCGAGGCGGATCTGGTCAGCGCCCCCGGTATTGATGGGCGCCTGGGCATCCTGCCATCGCATGCTGCGCTGCTGACCGTGCTGGCGCCCGGCGCACTGCGCATCACGCTGGGGGGGGCGGAGGAGGTGCTATTCGTCTCAGGCGGCTTTCTGGAGGTCTCGCGTGACAATGTGACGGTGCTGGCCGACGCGGCAGAGCACGCCGAAGAGATCGACCAGGCACGCGCCGAGGAAGCTCGACGTCGTGCGCAGGAACGCCTGGCCGAGGCACGGTCCAACGTTGAGCGCGCACAGATGGAAGCACAGCTCCAGCGAGCCATCTACCGCCTGCGCGTGGCAGAACTGGCGCGCCGCAGCGGACGTCACCGCATTACACGCATGCCTCACTCAGAACCGTAATACAATTCAAGAATCCAGAGGGCCTGGCGCCCTCTGGTAACTCTCTCCGTTATGGCAGGCGCGGAAACGGCGAGAAATCCGGTTTGCGCTTCTCCAGAAAAGCGTTTTTCCCCTCTTTGCCCTCGTCAGTCATGTAGTAGAGCATGGTGGCATCGCCGGCCAGTTGTTGCAGACCTGCCAGGCCATCGGTGTCGGCATTAAAAGCGGCTTTGAGGAAACGGATAGCGGTAGGACTCTTCTCCAGAATCTCCCTGGCCCACTTGATGGTCTCTTCTTCCAGTTGCGCCAGTGGTACCACCGCATTGATCCAGCCCATCTCCAGCGCCTGCTGAGCCGTATACTGGCGACAGAGATACCAGACCTCACGCGCTTTCTTATGCCC
>JADBKA010000013.1 GCA_014896635.1 Ktedonobacteraceae bacterium | reverse complement strand
GGGGTTTGCGGGTCCCCACAAAGTGGGGTGGGTTTTCCCCAATCATCAGTATCCAAATGGATTTGATATCACCTCATGCTGGAAGAGAGATGCCAGACCTGCTATCATGGCGGCAAGAGATCGAAAAATGGAGGGTCTCCCCGGAAAGGCGATGCGAGCAAACATGGGCGCTCGATGGCGGGATCTCCCCGTCTGCATGATATTGCGTAGCAGGTAGTTTCTTATGAAGAATGGACGTACGAAGCGGCAAGAACAGGCAGCAGCACGGCGTGAACAATTGCTGAAAACAGCTTTTCAACTCTTCTCAGAACGAGGATACCGGGATACCTCGGTCCGGGACATCGCCCGGACACTTGGCGTCACCGAGGGTCTGCTTTACCACTATTTTGCCGGTAAGGCTGATTTGTTCGTTGCAGTGCTCAACGAGTATGCGCCACCCGCACTTTTCGAGAGCATCATTGCGACCGCCGCAAATCGCCCTCTTGCTGAGGTCTTACAGGAAATAGGTCAGACCTTCCTGACGCTCATCCAGCAACGGCGATCTTTCGCGCTGACGATTCTCGCTGAAGCGCCGACCGATCCAGAACTTGGCGCCATGCTCGGCCTCTTTGTGCGACGAATCAGTGAACGCCTGGCCAGCTTGCTGAAGCACTACCAGGTCAGTGGGCAAATCGCGCCGACGGTCAATATCGAAACTGCCGCGCAGGCGTTCCTGGGAAGTCTCATTCTGCACTTTCTGTCTACCACGATTTTCTCGCCGGCAGATACCGCTCCCACAAACAACCACGAGCAGGAACAAACTGTACGCCACCTCGTACACCTCTTTCTTCGCGGGCTGCTCCCTCGCTCATCCTGATGAGGAATAGCCCTCATCCTTGCAGAGGGGGCGCCGAAGTCCCCGCTCTGTGGGGTGATACCTCATTCCCTTTCTCCCCTCCCCTGCCAGCGGCAAAATCGGGAATACGGGGACACTGGCAGACTGGCAGACCGTACCCCTCCGCAATATCCCTTGACAGGACACATCCGATGATGTTTAATTTCATTAAACAATGTTTAATGAAATGAGGTGTGTCTATGAAAGTTCGTCTGAATCTTTTCCACCTGATGGCGGGGGTCTATCTCCTGCTTGATGCTCTCGCGTTAGCGGCACACTTGCTCGCTCTGATGGGAGTGATTCCTTTTCTTCCAGGATTAAACTGGCTGCGCATCCACCTGCTGACCATTGGTGTGGTCGTCCAGATGATCGTTGGAACCCTTCCTTTGCTTGTACGGGGACCACAATCTCTGAAGTGGCCGGAGGAGAGCATGACACGTGTTCTCTGGTTGCTGCTAAATGGCAGTTTCGTTCTCTTGCTGTATAGTATGCCTGCCGGTCTCTCGATCCTGGCAGCGATAGCGGGGACTGGTATCTTTGTCGTCATTGTGCTCTTGCTCGTCACACTTTTTGCTCCCTTCCAGCAGAAGAAGCGCGTAACCGTTGAGGCATCTCTCAGCCGGCGTTTCTACCTGGCAGGACCTTTCTTCTTTCTTGTCGGCATTCTGATGGCTCTCAGCATGCTGCTCAACTGGCCTGCGCCAGGGCAGTTTTTCGGTTTACTGGAGGCCCATGTACATGCCAACGTCTGGGGATTTCTGGCGCTGGTAGTTGCAGGTTTCTTACTTGAGCATTTGCCAGCTTTTGCTGGGCAGCCATTACGCTGGCCTGCACTGGTGCCGGCAACATTCTGGCTACTGATCGTCGGGGCAACTGGACTGGTGGCCGGACCCTGGCTCGCAATGTTGCCACTGACCATAGTGGGGATTGCCCTGTATGTGGTCGGCACCACATTGCTTCTCACAAACCTGGGGGGAACTCTGCTGCGCGCTCGCTCCTGGCTGCCTAATCTTGCCCACCTGGTTCTGGCCTACCTCTGGATGGTTGTGCCTGCCTTTGTGGCACCTCTGACCTTGATGATAACGGGCCACTTGCCAACGGGACGCATCGAATCTGCGGCAGTTTCAGGACTCGTGGCGGGATGGATTCTCCAGATTGTCATTGGAGCGTTCCCTCTCCGGCTTCGTGAAGAGAAGCAGATCGCCCGAGGACGGGACGGCTGGTGGATCTCTGTGGGGATGCTCAATATCGGGGTTCTGGCCCTCTGGATCTTGCCGTTTCTCCCTGAGACCGCTTCATCCTTTGCGGAACCGGTCACGATTCTGGGATACACGCTCATCATCCTGAGCTGGCTGCCACCGCTGTTGACCGTGCTCTCTCGTGTACTGAGCAGGAGAAGCGTATCCCTTCAGGAGTAGCCCGATTTGCTGAAGTGTAGCACCTGATACCATCTGATCCCATGTTGCTTTCAGAGAAGCAACATGGGATGAAATCTTAATAGCCGTCGAGATCCGTCCCGCCACCGGCGGGACTGGCAAGATGCGCAAGCATCTTGCCCATCTGAACGCAAGGGAGTATGACTGGCGCTAGATCATGAGCAGATGCGCGTATCAAACAGGGTGCTATCAGGAAACGTGGTCTGCAACCTCGCATAAACGGCCATGTCGATAGTTACTCCTGCCATATCCAGGGCAGTGAGGAGAACGCCGAAGATTGGCTCGTAAAGCGAACGAACAGGTTGTACTTCAGGCGAGGTCTCTCGCACACGCTCAATGATCGCGTCGGCAAGAAGCGAGGAGGGATGGCGCAACACTCCCCCTGCGAGCACCAGGGGGAACGGGGTATGCTCAATGCCGACGCGCCGCGCCGCGACAACGGCATAGTCACCAAACTTACGGCCATGTTCCTGGACAATACGCCTGGCTACCTTATCGCCGGCATCCGCTTCATCCAGGAGCAGGGGAGTGAGGCTATCTATACGGGGAGTACCTGTGGCCCAGGCTGCGCGGCCCGTCAGCAGATGCAATACTTCCTCAACTGTGTCCACATGAAACAGGTCCAGTACATGCCGCTTCAAGGCGGTCGGCTCTTCCAGGCCCAGTTCGCTCCGATAGACTGCGACGAGTGTTCGCTGGCTCAACTCGATGCTGCCGCCGACATGTAGCCAGAAGCTGGCGTGCCAGACGCGACCGTCGGGTCCTCGTGCGCCTGCGGCTCCTCCTGTACCACAGACCACAGCGACGCCGACATTGCTCGACGAGCCACAACGTAATACGCCCAGAGCATCATTCTGGATATGGATGATTCGCCCGAAGCTTCGCATACGCATAGCGTCTCGCAAGAGTGCAAAATCTTCGGGCCAGTCCGCACCGGCCATATTGAAGACAGCGGTCTCAAGTTCGTCGGGGCGTACATGTGCAGTTTGCAGCGCCTGCCTGATGGCCTGCTCGATGTTTGCAAGCGCGAAGTCTTCATTTGACAGGCCCTGCGTATTGACGCCAAAGCTGTTGTAGATATCGCCACTGCCGGCGCGGCCAGCACCGAGTATGGAGCCATTCACAGCGGCTACAAGAGCAATGGTTTTTGTATTGCCCCCATCGACGGCCAGGACGTACTGCCTGTTCACTCTTCACCTCACTTCTGACTGAGTTCTACGTTATCGCTGGATTCCGCATACGGCCAGGCCGCCCTGTCTGTCACCACAACGACGCCCGGAATCTGCTGGAGATAGGAAGCGGGTACATCAGGTGTGACGGGACCCCTGACAGTTTTCCACAGGATCTCGCGTTTATGCGCGCCCGAAACCAGCAAGAGCGTCTGGCGTGCGGTCAGCAGATGCTTCATGCCGCAAGTCAGCGCCTCGCGCGGAACGCTGGCCTCATCCTCACTCCAGTATCCGGCATTGCTGCGCAATGTGGCTGGAGTGAGCCTGACCTGGCGCGTGGGATCGCCCGGTCCCGACGGTGGTTCGTTGAAGCCCAGGTGTCCATTCGGCCCCAGACCCAGGATAGAGAGATCAAAACCGCCGGCAGCTTCCACTGCATCATCATACCTGCGGCATGCCTCCTCTGTATCACTGGTATCCCCGCGTAGACGCACCAGGCGCTCTGCTGGTAGTTCGAGGGGGATGAGGAAAGCGTTCCTGCTCCAATCATAGAGGGAGCGGGGATCGCCTGAAGGAACGCCTTTGTACTCATCCAGTTGAAAGGGACGGATCTGGTCTGCGTTCACCTGACCCTGCGAGCGCAGTGCGGCCAGCTCTCGATAGGCTTGCAATGGTGTATTGCCCGTCGCAATAACCATCGTAAGAGAGGGATTTGCGTTGATGGCATCGGCCATGAGCCGGGCTGCCACCTTGCTCATGGCTTGATGGCTCTCAGTAATAATCAGGCGCATGGGTACTGGAATATCCTTTTTATTTTAACAGACGCTCAGGCAGATAGGCACTATGAGCGGCTGCCATTTCGTCGTAAATGGCCTCGGCCTTGTCTAGTGAGAAAACCAGAGGATTGCTCGCCAGAGCACAGATGGCATCTCTCCGTGTCCCACTCCAGGCCGCCTCAGCCGCCAGGGCCTGGTACTCTCCCAGCATCTTTACCAGTCCGCTCACCTGTCGTGGCATGTGTCCCTGCACCAGTGGAGTAACGCCACTGTGATCTACATAGCAGGTGTTTCGACCACTAAATCGTCGGGAAGTCGCTGATTGCCCCCCGTTAGGCGTTGACATACCAGACTTCTTTGCGGTCATTGTAGATGGCATCCATGACATCAATAGCCAGTTCCAGTTCGTGGATGCCACCACGCGAACGGTCGGGTTCCAGTTGAGGATTGTCGCTTTCGGCCTGTTCGCGGTAGTGCGCCCAGTAGTCAGCGACATGAGCCATGATATCCTGAGCGCGCGTGGTAGGGCTGGCCTGGAGTTCAGCCAGGATTTCCTCTTTGAAGTAATAATACTGGAAATAGTGGCTGGGGAGCGATCCCATCTGGCAGGCCAGTTTGAGCATGCGCATCTGTGCGCGCGGCGTCTTACCCTCTCGCTGCAAGCGTTCGTATCCCTCCTGCAACAGCGGAATAATATCCTGTCCATCATAGAGATGGCGTATGGACCAGGAACCGTGATTCAGGCCAATGGAAATCGAGTCCAGCTTTTGCGGATCAAGCCCGACCAGACTGGCATATTCGGGATTGAAGATCATCGGCCCTTCACAGAAGGAATAAGCAGGGATGCTGCAATGATGTGTTACGGCCTCTGCAACAATATTGATGGGATTGGTGTAGTTGAACAGGCGAGCACCGGGACAGACCTCCTCCATATCCTTGATGATGCTTTTCATAACATGAATGGAGCGCAGAGCCATGAAAAAGCCACCTGGCCCTTGCGTTTCCTGACCGATCACCCCATGTTTCAAGGGAATGCTCTCATCAAGATAGCGCGCCTCAAATCCGCCAGGACGGTAGCTGGTGAGCACTGCATCACAATCTTGCAGTCCATCACGCCGATTGAGGGTTGCCGTGATGGTGATATCCAGACCTCGCACGCGGGCCATCTTGCGGGCCAGCGTTTGCACGACTTTGAGACGATCTTCGTCGAGATCAATCAATACCACCTCAGAGCCATCAAAATTTTCGCCTTGATGAATGAATGAGGCCATTGTACCGGCAGCACGTGTGCTGCCGCCACCGATATATGCAAGTTTGATACGTGCCATAATAGCTTTATTTTCTCCTTCTCTCAAAGAGGAAAGAACGCAATTTGCCCCAGAAATACAACGAACGCACACCCCTTGCAAGCATCTCCCCTCGCATTACACATCTGAGCATGCAAGACCTCATCAGCCCAATCGAAATCCTGGAAGCGCATCGCAAGCGTGTCGTGAGCGGCGGATGCGATCTCCCACTCCCAACGCTTCCCCGTCTCTCGCGGCATCAGACTCTGCTCGATCCCCCAGAGAATAACATGCGCCTCAAGCGGCTCAAATTCTCGATTAAGGGTATAAGAAGCGCGGATATCGATGGGGTAGCGATGGAAAGGCACCCCTTATATAATCCCATCATAGCATGCCGCGCTTCATCCCACAATTGCCGACTCATCTCGTGATAGTAGTCCCAGGGCTTACCCTGTGTTTTTGCGATGATCGGCCCCATCCATTCGGGGACATCCATTTCGCGCAAACGCTTGTAGAGCAATGCGCATACTCGCTCATCGGCATCCAAGGAACGTCTTCCACCTAAGGAACATTTTCCACCTGACGAGCCATCTCAAACATCCCAATTATTGGGTCGAGTTCTCTTTTACCTCTCATTCCACCTGGCTGAACCAATCTCCATAGCTGAAATGGCACACTATGCCCATCTTTCCCCCTCGCATTTTTCCCGGCTGTTTCGTCAGCAATTCGGACTCTCCCCCTATCAATATTTTCTTCATCTCCGTCTTCAGCACGCTCAGAGCCTTCTGCAACAGACGCGGCTCTCCCTGGCACAGATCGCTGACTACTGTGGCTTTGCCGACATGCATCATTTCTCGAAGGTCTTCCGCAAGCACGTTGGCTGCTCGCCAGGAAGGTATCGTCATACATGATTCTCTTGTTTGCTTATCTTCTGCTTTTCTGAGAAAAAGTCTTCTCAACAGGGCATAGCCAGCCATTAACCAAGAATGCTGAGGCCATAACACTCCCAGAGGCCGCCGTCATTTTTGCGCGCCTGTGCATCAATTCTATGGTATTGCTGGGTACAGACCCGGGTCAGATCTACACTTTGCCTGGGCTGGCGCTCACAGTACCAATCATCGGCAGTCTTTGCTCCTGCCAGAGCTGCTTGTTCATAGCCCTGTGATGTACAGAAACCAGCCATGTCCTTTATTCCCCCAACCTCCTGCTTCTGAGAATCGTAGCAGAGCCAGCTTGAAGGATTTTTTAAATCACCGGCCTCGGCAGTGAGATCGTTTCTGGAATACTGCCAGTTGCAGGCCCGCGTCATATCTATCTTCAAGGAAGGAGATCCAGAACAATACCAGCCGCCGGCAGTCTCTACAGCTTCCTGATAATGAAGAGAATGACAGTAGGTGGTCAGATCTAATCCGCCAAGCTTTTTATACGTCGTTCCTGTGATAATGCCCGCAATTATCAAGACCAGGAGAACTGCGACGGTGACGGCTTTCTTCCAGAGTGGAAACTTCTTCCATCCGATTGCCACGCTTTGCAAGAAGCCCTTGATTAATCGGACCAACTTTACCAGTGGTTTTGGTTCTGGTTGGGGGGGGGACTGGTTCTGGTTGGGGGAGACTGATGGCAGCGATTCCGGCTTCGACGGATCGATGATCGGTTTAAGAATATTTGCTGCACTGACGTACAAAAGAGGTGCAGCCCAGTCCAGGCTATCCCGCTCGCCTGCAATACTGTAGCGCGCTTCCGCGAGAGCTTCGTCCACCGGGGTACCTCTTGCCAGCAGCGTATAGAAAACTTTTGCGAACTGATGAGCTGCGATATCGCCAATTTTAAACTGCATGGCTATCACACCCGGAATCCCCACGCTCGCCAGGCCATGCGCGATATTCGAGAAGCGATTGAACTGATCGCCGCGTGCGGTCTCACAGGCATTGAGTACCACCAGTTTCGTCGTAGCATGCAGGGACCGACGAAGATGTTCAGCAGAAACAGATCTGGAGGATTTCCTGTCATCCTCGAACTCAAGATATCCCTGCTGATGATCTTCGTCGAAGCGACCATGCCCAATGAAATGAAAAATATCGACACGATCTGTGCCAAGTCTGAGGTCGGATAGCTCTGTATATTTGCCCTGCTTCCAGCTCAGAGTCACCTGGTTGTTCTCGATCAACGGCTGAAGTGCCTGCTCTATATCGTCTCTCTCTTTTCCCCCCACTGACGGGAGATCTCTGGGATCGGCCACCATGCCGATAATCTTCAAAGGAGAAGGATCTTGTGAACGTCCGTGTCTAGCAGGTTTCATATGCTCGATGCTGCGGACAAGGACAGTTCTGGGCTGCTGTTCCAGGCAGAGGTATTCTGAGGCGCGTTCATCATACAGCAGTTCCCAGGGAAGCACAACAAGCTCTAACGGCGCAAGCATAAGCCGTAATCGTAGAATCTTCGAGTTTCTTGCTGCATCCTGCTTTTTCTCATCATAGAGACGGCGGACGTTCTCTTTAAGCAGACAGTTGAACAGGTGCTTTCCAAAATCACGTACCTTCAGGACGTGGACATGTGCTGCTGCGTCTCTTACTTTGAGCGCGCGCAGGCTCGGCTCTATATCGCGCCATGTCTGCGGGAAGAAAGAAAATCTTCCTGCCTCTACCTTTTTTCTTTTCCCTGTCGTGCTCGCTATAACCAGGTAGGAATGTTCCTCTGTAAGATCACGCTGGACACTGATGTCGATATTCACGTAATTCACTGTATTCATCCTCTATTATCCTGAAGAGGTCTCCTGCTTTTCTACTTCATAACGACTGATGCCGAAAGCGAGGTAATTATAGGGGATGAGCTGCTGATGGTCGGAGCGACGTACAATGCGACCTTTTGTCGGGAGATAGACCCATTCTTCCCACTCCCAGTTGACCTGTGAACTTTCAGGGACCTGCACGGCAAGATAGACGCCTTCTGCCAGGCATCCACTCATAGGAAGAGGACTGAATCCAAGTCCCAGTTCGATATCCTGTACAGAAACGTTCCGGTTCCGCTTCGCTATAGCCCTGGCAAGGCCGAGCAGTATTTCTGAACAAAGGGCGAGCACCGGCTGCACCACCGCGAGCAATTCTAATCCAGATCTGAACGTTTCGGATTCCATGAAGCGCAATAGTGCCTCGTCCTGATCATTACGAATATTGATCGTGCGGCATTTCAGGGTAAAGCCCTCGGAGCCGGTGTTGAGGCCAACAAAGATAGGATATCCCTGAGTACCGGCGCTCTCACCTTCCCGCACACGATACAGCGCACTGAAATGCACAGGCTCCACTCGACCGGCAATGCGATTCTGAGAGCCGAAGTGGAGTAGAATACAATGGACACCCCCACCGGGATAGCTGGCTATCCGTAACCGGTTGAGCGTCACCCTGATGCGAGCGTTCTGTAAACGGGGATCTGGTTCGATAGCTTCGATAGCATGGATAGGCTGCGGATCACTTTTTGTACAGAGGGCTGAATATACCCGAAGGTATGGGAGGTATGCTGCCAGGGTTTACTCTTGAAAGGCCACCTCAGTTTCCCCAGTTCGCCGCTTCTGGAAGGCTGCTGTTCCGCTCTTTCAAGCTGCTCTGCATCTTCAAACTCACCGATCTCACGGAGCTTATCAATCGCCTCACCCGGCGTCAGCTCACCAATTACCGGCGTATCGAACCATGTTGACACGTCCATGTGATATTCTCCTGCAAGAGTTTCTATCTTTCGTTCTTCTTTGACTGCCTCTCCATCAACATTAGCGTCGCTGCTCATTCTACTCCCAACGTTGAGGTATCTCTGAGATATCAGAGAATAGAATACCTTTGTACTAAAATTGCATAGAGCAAAGAAATCACAGGCATTTTCAGCGTTAAAACTCAAAAAAAAGGAGAACAGGCCCGTAACACGAGATAAGCTCATATTGATGACCTTAACGAAGGTCAGGCTATCAGACGAGCTTGACAGGCACTTCTAATCGCTGTGTTTCTAGTATAGCATGAGTGATCAGCACAGGCA
This sequence comes from Ktedonobacteraceae bacterium, assembly GCA_014896635.1. Next base: position 28,831 of record JADBKA010000013.1, on the reverse strand, counting down.
AGTATACGTCCGGCTTTTCGCCCTGAAAAATCAGAGAATCTCAACATGTCACCCTGTGATATGATATGAGCAAAAAGGCCCGACGCGGACCCGGGGCCTCTCGATGCTGCTGGTTGACCTGCATAGCTCCGTCGGCCAGGACCTCACCATCAAGCTGATCCGCGCGCATGTCCACCTGGCCGCCCTCGATGTGCTCGGACCGGTCACTGATCCTCAGACCGTCCACCAGGCAAAGTTTTCGATGGGCTTCGTACTCGCGCTCATCGCCCTCTACCGGCAAGCAGGCGTCGGAGCGTTTACCCAGGACCCTGGAGGCGCTGCATGACTCCAGGATACGCGAATTACTCGGTCGCGTCGGGATGGTCTTCGACGCCGAGGTTGACGCCGCCTATCCGCAGCGGTGGATCGGGCTGGTCGAGATGGAAACATGAGAAGCCGAGACTGGCAACCATGATGCTGGTGTGGTGCAGAGGAGCATGCTCTTCTCAAAAGCAGGAGTCCGGTCTGATCAGACCGGACTCACGAAGGTGCCGACGGCGAGGATCAGGTAGAAGGCCAGCAGAAGCAAGCCTTCCAGCCAGGTGGATTCGCCGTCCAGGCTGATGAGAGCGTAGAGGCCGGCGACCAGGCCGAAAAGCGCAATCTCCAGCAGCGTAAAGTTCAGATCGAGCGGTACTCCTAGCAGCAAGCCCACCACTACCAGGATCGGCGCCGCCAGCAGCGCAATCTGGATCGAGGAGCCGGCAGTAATTGCCATCGAGACCTCCATGTGGTTACGATGGGCGAAGGTCACTGCCGAGAAGTGTTCGGCAGCATTGCCGACGAGAGGAATGATGATCAGGCCGACGAAAAACTGATTCCAGCCGATCTGCTTCGTGAGTGGATCAATCGTCCCAACCAGCACTTCACTCATAAAGGCAGTGGCTGCCGTTGCGACCGCCAGCACGAGGATCGGCAGCCAGATAGCCGTCTTCCATAGCCGGGCCAGTTGCCCTATGAATCCCCCTGAACCATCCTGGGAAGCCACTTCTGCTGCTTCGCCAGGCCGGGCCTTTGCTGGAACTGGTGTTTGTGGGATCACTCCGGCCTGCTCTTCAGCAGGCTGACCATGAACCTCACCCGCTGTGTGTCCGGTCGTCTCGCTTTCTGCAACATGGGGTGAGAGCGACTGCACATCTTTGGGATGGGCACGTACCCCGAAGACTGAGTACGCGATATAGGCAGCATAGCAGACCAGCAGGATGAGCGCCACACCAATGCTGATCTGGTGGAGCTGATTGCCGCGCACCACCACAGCCCCTGGCCGGGTCCCTTCGCCGATGGTTGCCAGCAGCGATGGAATCGCCATCCCGATCACTGAAAGTACCAGCATGGTCGAGTATTGACCGGCGCCTCGCCTGCTGAAGCGCTGGCGGCGGTAGCGCCAGCCGCCCACAAACATCGAGAGGCCAAGCACCAGCAGTGCATTACCGATGATCGAGCCGGCCAGTGAGGCGCGTACTACCTCCGGCAGGCCAGCCGTCAACGCCACAATACCGATAATGATTTCTGCCGCATTGCCGAACGTCGCGTTGAGCAGACCTCCGATACCATGCCCAAGTCTCTCAGCAAGCGCCTCTGTCGCTACTCCGATCATCCCGGCCAGGGGGATCAGTCCAAGCGCCGCCAGTACGAATATAACCAGCGGGGATGCGTGCAATCCCTCAGCAATCAAGGCCGCCGGGATTGCAAGCAGCAGGAAATAGAGCCATCGACTCACTATTTTACAATCTCCTATCTTCAGGTGACATTCCTGTTCTCAAATAAGAGAGAACGCAATTATGCCCCATAAATACAACGAACGTCCACCTTCCAATAGTACCCCTCGCATGACAAAAAAACAGGCCAGCTTGCCGGTCGCTACGACTTCCTCACCACCTGTCATAATGACTGAGCATCCACTACATTTTGCTCTCTGGATCATGCAGGCGGATTCTCTCCTCTTTGCGAGCTTCTCAAAAAGCAAGCGACTGACCGTAGAACCAGGCCGAATAGAGAGGTGAGTGGTTCATCCATTCACTCATGAGAGAAAAAGGGATCAGGGAACGGAGCGCCCGTCCCGGACCCCTCTTTTCTTTGTCTGCTGATAAAGTTGCTAAGAAGTCAGTTTACCGTCTGACAGTTCCCTCTCCTCCGCTGAATACAGCTTTGTGGAGCGGATCGATGAGCGTGAGATTCTTCACATCGACAACCGAGCCAGCACCAGCATAAAAGAGGGTGATCTGGTCCCCTTTATAACCGGATAAGTCGATGGCCAAATGATCGGCTCTCAGATAGGAAGCACCGGACAGATTAAAGACTTTGGAGGCGCTGCCCGTTACTTTGATTCTGTCGCCGTTCATGAAGAACCGTGTCTCATAATTCAAATCGAATAGAGCGCTTGATGTGCTGGATTCCCAATAAGGCGAGTTTTTAGTATAAATATGCCCGATTGGCATGGGTGATCCAGATTTCTGCGCGTCGGAGGATGTGAACAGACAGAATCCCGAAACGACCGTAGAACCACCATCGATCACCAGTTGTTCAGGACTCGCTTCAATCGGAGAATCCCTCCATGACCCGATCTCATTATAGATCTGCCAGCCATTCTTCTCCTCGGCAATGTTAATATTTTTCATCGTATGGTAGTCGCCGCGAATCCCGATTCCTGCTGCTCCCCCGGTTCTCTTTATGGAGAGATTCTCGTAGAGGTATCCCCATGTTCCCGAATGCGAGCTGATGCCCACGTTCAGCGTATCCCAGGCCTGCAATCCCGTCACATGAAGACCGATATCATTGCCATAGGAGTAGATGGCGTTTTTGTCGGGGGGAGTGTTTGCGATCCCGTCAACCAGGTGCCTGAGCTTTTGTCCATTTGGTGATACTGTACTACCATCCGTCCGGTAAACCCATGTATTCTTCGAGGAACTGGAATAGATGCCATAGGTTGTGTGTGGCCAGGCGCCATCAACGCCATCTGAAAGAGATGGATCTGTGACTATCGCCTCGACAGTATCATTCAGGCTGATAAAGGTACCTATGGTCAACTTTTGATCGGGCGAGATAATCCTGGGCTTGATAAGGGATCTGAGCCTGATTTGAGACGTATCGTAGCTGAGATCGCCAATAAGTTTGGGGTGCATCAACCAGAGTCCAGCAGGCATCCCAAGATATCTGGAGGCTCTGATCCCCGCCTTATAGAGATCCTGCCGCATCAATTTGCCTTCGAGCGTGACCTCCAGGCCGTGAATTCTCTTCACTTTCATGGCCTCTCCAAGCTTCCAGCGGTTGCCCCTTCCTGCCGGTGCGGTATTTTCAGAAACAACCTTGATGTAGTCACCGACCCGCAGTCCATCTGGAAGTTTAGATAAAAAGGTCAGTGTCGCATCCTGACCGGCTGTCCCGATTGAAAGCACATTTTCTGGCTTGCCATGCTGTGCCTCAAACCAGAGAGATGTCTGGATGTTGAAGTCAATCCATCCTCCGTTAAAGTCGATAATGAGGACTTTTCCATCCGTCAGATCAAAATGAGGCAAATCGGTATTGACAGCAACGGGAGTATTCGCTTTCAATACGATCCTGGTCACATGGCCGTTCCCCTGTGCCGTTTGAATGGCATTGACCAGCTCATCTTGCGTCCCCTCTGTCAACTGGACTGTTGTATCTGGGTGCGGGGGAGTTGGCGCAACCAGCGCAGCAGGAGCACGCTCATTTGTTTGTCTCCCTGCCGCAGTCCTGGGAAATACCATCATTGTTGCCAGCAGCAATGCCGCCATCAGCACCATAGCGATAGCTCGTTTGCTCATTGTTCTCGTTTCTCCTTTGTTCAACTTTGTTGACACTGCGACACACTGATATCGTTCTCTTTTTTTCAGTGCAATCTTTTCTTCACCAGATTGCAAGAGAGAACCAGAAAAAATCAGTGGTGATTCTCGTCAGTCCTTGCTATCAGAGTAAAGAGCGAGCATGGTCAATGTAAAAATTTGCAGAGAATTTCTTGCTTCCTCCAATCTCTCCCGCCAATTATGGGAAGTAAATGTTTTCTTTTTTGCAAGTATAATGGTTGTTTCGTCAAAAGTCAAGATTTTATTTGCACATAGGAGAAAATATTTTCTCTATTGCTGGCTTTCATTTGCACCGTTGTTATATACTTACAGAGAATGATATCATTAGAGGTACACTTTCCAGGGAAACGGCGAGGAAACAAGCAAGTAATGGGAGCAAATCGGAGAATCAGGAACAGCATCTCTGGCCGTCGTCCTCTCCAGCGTGAGATTGCGGCTGCCACAAACGTCTCAATCAGTACCGTCTCGCGCGTTCTGAACCGATCCGGTACAGTGAGCGCGGACATCAGAGAGCGGGTACTGACTACGGCAATGGAACTGGGTTATCCCTCCGTAACACAGGGAGTAGAAAATATCACACTTTTTCTTGCCCTCCCTGCAAACACTGTGGCCGAACACTATGCAGCACTGGTTAGCACAGGGGTAGTGGCGGAGTGCCGCGCTCATGGCATACAACTGAGCCAGATGAACGTGGAACAGGAGCCTGGAGCCACCGACTTTATCCTCGACAAAATCAAACACAGCCCTCAGGATGGTTTTCTCTTCCTCTCTTATGATGATCGTGATTTACTCGATGCTCTATGTAAATTTAGCAATCGGGCAATACTGATCAACACCGATAAAGAGAATATCGGACTTGATACGTTTCTTCCTGCTAACACATCAGGAGCCAGTATTGCTGTTCAATACTTAATGCAACAGGGTCACAGAGAAATTCTCTATATAGGGAACTCTATCAGACAAACACTCAAACGGCGTTACGACGGTTACCGCACAACGCTGGAAAAAGCAGGTATTGCCTACAATCCAGATCTGGTGTTGATGCAAAAAACACGCTCTAAAGCTCCTACTATGTACGAAGAAATAAAATCCTTCCTGGCCGGTTCTCATCCATCATTCACTGCCGTTGCTTGCTTCAATGATATAGCAGCAATATCAGCAATCAGGGCGTTACGTGAAGAAGGACTGCGTATCCCACAGGATGTCTCGGTTGTAGGCTTTGATGACAGTGAACTGTGTATGTTCGTGGACCCTCCTCTGACAACTGTGCGCATCGAATGGGCTGAGATCGGGAAGCTGGCAGTACGCCGTTTACTGGAACGGGCAAAAGAGCCAGGACTGACACCGATTCGCGTCGAAGTCCAGTGTCGTCTCATTGAACGCCAGTCGGTAGCGCCCTTCACAAGTATCGATACATAGATAATCCACGTGGCTGGCGAGTATGAGATGACCCGGGGCGACAAGCGTACGATGAATGAAGCGAACATGGTGTGGATGGCCTGATCGGCAAAGATCTGGTAACTTTTTGCTGTCAGCATCGCTGCCGGAGGGGCTGAAGCGATAAAATAATAATTCTCTCATGCCGCCTGAGGAGTAACGTGAGAGAACTGAGATAGAAAGGGAAGTGCCGAAGGGGGGAAGCGGCCCCGTTTGTTCCTCGATATTCTCCTGGAGGCGCCCACGTGCTCAAATTCGCCCGCATTGTTCGCCGGCCACCTCTGTCAGCCGTGAAAAAACGTTGGGATTGTCGTACGATTTGTCGTGAGATGATTTTCCCCGGTTTTGTGGAATCACACAATCCAGGCCTGCTGTTGCTCGTGGGCAACAGGTCTCAGGTATGCTAACGAGGAGTGGCGACACTGTCAAGTGGAGAAGACATCTCTGGATGCTCAAGAATAGTTGACATAGGACCATACTTAATTTAGAATGTTAGTATTCATTGATGGAAGAGCATTTCCTGTTTTTTGTTCCACATCGCATAATCAGGTAAAGGGGTGGAGTTGGCCCGCTGGGCGAGGAAAACGAAAGACAGGCAGAAGGATGGGAAGAGCGGCTGATAGTGCTAAGCCAATGATGCACAGGACGGTCGCTAAACCCACGACCAGTCGATGGGTGAGGATCTCTTTGACGCTTCCATCCAGGGGAGCAACGTTCTGCCCTCACCAGGCGAGCACGAAGAGCGCCGTCAGCACGTATGCCGGGACCATTTGCCACCGAGGTCCCTCTCTGAGTTCCTGCACAATGGCTAGAGCAAGTGGGATGAGGACGATGCTCCCCTTCCAGCGCATGGTACGGAGTCGTGGAACGGCTAATACTAGAAATGAAAGAAGATTGGCACATAATACGAGGATTTCGACAGGCCTCATGCTCTGCTCTCTTATGGTCGCTCAATTCCCAATGAGTGATCTTAGTAGCCACAGGAACCACTCTTGATCCAAGAGCAGGATCGCACCACTATCTCACAAAGGGATCACATGCTCACACTTTCCTCACAAGGAGAAGGACACTCCTCCGCCCTCACAGATCTCATGATGTTGCCAGGAGATCTCCTTTTCCTTCGCCGGGAGGTCGCCACGCGGACACTGCGCGTCCTGGAAAAAGGCATTCTCCACATGGTATGCTCCCTCTGAGACGAGGAACATTCTATGCTCCATCAAGCTCTCGTGAATCAAGCGATTCACTTCAGCCGCCGCAGAGATGTCGAGTAGCATCAATTTCTGAATTATGAGGTATATCATGAAAAAACCTATAAAAATCAGTCATTTTAGAACAGATGCGGGGAAAAAGGAATTTATGGTGGCCTATGCCGAAGCGATGGCCCTGTTACCAACTCCTACAGAGACAAAAGAGATCACAACGGACTTTGGGATCGTACGAGTCTACTCTTTTGTCAAGAAAGAAAATGCACACAAAGCTCCCATTGTCTTGCTCCCAGGTCGCTCGGCTTCAACGCCCACATGGGAATCGAACATCCGGGAATTCCTGGAAGAAAGGCCGGTCTATTCCATTGATTCTTTAGCTTGACTTTGTACATTTCCAATTTACGAACAGATGGCCAAAGAGAGCCGCTCAAGGGTAGAGCGGGACACTAAAACCACACCTGGATCGATAGGTGATGTGGGGAAAGTCCCGCCCCCCCACACCTGTTGCCTGATGACGATGAGGGCAAGGACATCGCGAAAGGTTGCGGTCTGCTTGGACCTGGCCCGAAAAGATGGAGTCAATAAACTTGGATGCTAGGGCTTGTGTACGACAAGCTCGTTTTTACCCCAATGAGCCTGTTCATAGGCAATAGGACTTGTGTACTGTAAAGCCGAATGAAGCCTAACAGGATTGTAGAAGCACTCAATATACTCGAAGATGCTTGATCGAGCGCGCTTTTCGTGTCTGATACTTCACGCGATTGACACACTCTTTTGCCAGTGTCGCAAAGAATGCTTCCATCGCTGCATTATCCCAACAATTCCCTGTTCGGCTCATGCTGACTTCGACTCCTAGCTCGCGTAAAGCCGCTTGATAGCGGTCACAAGTAAACTCGGAGCCGCGATCAGAATGGTGAAGCAAACCCGCTTCGGGATGTCTTCGTGCCACAGCCATGCGCAATGCCAACTCGACCAGCTCCCCATCCTCTGTGGCAGCCATAGCCCAGCCGACCAGCCTTTCGTGAGTAGAGAGCCAGAAGAACGGCGAGATACAGCCAGCCCTCTGCGGTCTCGACGGCTTTGGTATCCGTGACCCACCTGCTGTTGGGGCGATCTGCGGAAAACTCCCGATTCAGGACATTGGGAGCAAAACGCGCCTGTTTATCACTTTTCGTGGTTGGCTTGCGAGAGCGATTCGGGAGAGCGCTGATGCCCAGCCATTGCATCAAACGCACGACCCGTTTGCGCCCACAATGGACCCCATACTCATGCAGTTTGGCATGGATGCGCGGGCTGCCATAGACGTGGCGGTGCTCCTGGAAGATCTGTTGAATCAGGGCCGCAATTCGAGCATCTTCTCGCACGTGTGCACTCGGCTCGCGGTGTTGCCAGGCATAATAGCCGCTCTCGGAGACATCCAGGGCTTCGCAGAGCAACTGAACGGAGTACTCTTGACTCTGTTCTGCGATGAACTGATATTTTATGCGAGGCTGCGCGAAAAGATGCCGATAGCTTTTTTAACACGTCTCGCTCCTGCCGCAAGAGTTCATTTTCCCGCTGTAATCGGCGGTTCTCTTCCTCAAGTGGAGGAAGATGTCCACTTCCAGGAAATGCCTCTTTCCCGTGTTCTGCAAAACGCAGGCACCAATGGCAGAGTATACTATCAGGTACGCCCAGATCTCGTGCGATTTGCGCCTGCGATTTCCCGCTGGTTTGCTGGCATCAGCACGGCTTCCAGCTTGAATTCCTTCGTGTATGTTGGTTTTACTTTCTGCATCGTCTTGCCCCTCTCTGGGAAAGCCTTCTCTTCCCACTTTACTCCCTCCATTTCTCAGGGTCAAGACCACATCGACACGTCCGGCCAGATCCTCAAACGGGACGCCATGTCCTGGTAGAATCATCTCTACAGGAAGGTTGCGTACCAGTTGCAGCGAACTGAGATAGTCACCAAGGGGGTTACTAAAGCTCTGGGTATGCAAACCGATATGTGGACTGATGTGTTCCAGCACATGGTCGCCGGACACGAGGACGCGAGACTGCGGCTCGTACAGGCAAATATGTCCTGACGAGTGGCCTGGCGTCCAGATTACCTCAAAGCGGTAGGGGAGCCATTGCAGTGTCTCGTTTCCTTCGAGAAGGACATCTGGCAAGCGCGTCCCGACCCGCATGACCATGAGCAGGGAATCCTTTGCCATCACCTCCAGCTCACTCTGTGGCACGCCATTCACCCGCAGCCAGGCTTCCATCTCCTCAATCAGTGCCTGCGTGTGCTCATAGCGCGTTCCGATATACACCGCCTCCAGCCGATGCATGCGGTAGCGAGCGCCTGTCTCTTTTACCAGGCGCTCTGTCAGACCAAAGTGATCCGGGTGGATATGGGTGATCACTATTTCGCGGATATCGTCGATTCGTGTACCGAGAGTTTGCAACTCGTCAGCCAGGGTCGCATATGCCTCTGGCGTGTTCCAACCACAGTCGATCAGTCTTACCCCATCCTTGCCTATCACTACATAGACATTGACCGTCCCCAGTGGATTATCTGGCAGCGGGATAGGTAATCGATAGAAGCCCGGCAGGATTTTGTGTGGCATCTCGACACAATCATCCTTTCTTTTGCTCCTCTCCCCCTGGCGTGAGCGCAATTACTCACACTCACCGGGTGAGCAGCCGGCTGCACTGCATATTTCTCCCGGGACCGTGAGTCAGCCAGGATTTCAGTACGATTTCGGCAGACCAAGCACGTGTTCGCCAATGTAGTTGAGCAGCATCTCATTGTTAATCGGAGCAACCTGGAGCAGTCGAACGCCGGGCCAGAGCGTGATGATGTCATAGTCAGCATCGAAACCATTGCCACCATGAGTCTGAATAGCAATATCAACCGCCTCAACGGCTGCCTCCGAGGCCAGCAGTTTTGCCATATTGGACTCCGGTCCCGCCTTCTCGCCGGCGTCGAAGCATTCGGCGGCTTTGTACATCATCAGACGGGCAGCTTCCAGATGCGTCTTTGCACGCGCCATCGGGTGCTGAAGGCCCTGGTAGGCCCCGATAGGCTTGCCGAATGGTGCTCGGATCTTTGCGTATTCGACGGCACGCCTGAGCGCATAATTCCCTATGCCAACGGACATCGCCGCTACTAGCAGGCGTTCGGGATTCAACCCATCGAAGAGGTACTTCGTTCCTGCTCCTTCTTTTCCGATGAGCGCATCAGCAGGAAGAACGACATCGTTAAAGAAGACCAGGAACTGTTGCTCAGGCCATCCGACATTGATGTTGAGCTTTTGCAGTTCGATACCAGCTGATCGCGTATCGACAACAAAAAGTGAGAGACCCTGCTGACGGTCTTCTCCCTCGCTGAATGCACGAGTCCGGCACACAACGAGCATATAGTCCGACTCGTTGGCACCGCTAATGAAGACTTTCTGACCGTTCAGTACCCAGCCGTCGGCGGCTGGCCTGGCGAGTGTTTGCATTTTAAAGGTGTTGGTGCCGGCGTCCGGCTCGGTAATAGCAAAGCACAGTTTCTTCTGGCCGGTAGTGGTTGGTTCCACATACCGTCTGTTCTGCTCCTGCGTTCCATACTTGATGATAGGCACCCGTGAAAGGCCCGTCACCACAAGAAACAGCGGGGGAATGCCTGCCTCCGCTAACACTTCCATGAGGGCAACCATCTCAGTCACACCGCCGCCCGCGCCTCCGAATTCTTCAGGCACCCCCAGACCCAGCAAACCCGCTTCACCCATTGCCTGCCACATTTCATTGGTAAAGCGGTGTTCGCGCACGCATTTGAGCCAGTAGGCCCGGTCAAAGCGTTTGATAATGCCTTGCGCAACTTCGTTGATCATCTCAAGACGTTCAGCGATCTCAGTCATGATACCTTCCTTTCCTTGTGCTCTGTTTACTCAGCGGAGCGCCTCGGGAGCCAGATAACGACCGAGGCGGGGCAACAGGGGCCGTCCTGGTTTCCGACTATGACCTCAAGCTCAACCAGGTGACGCCCCTGGTTGTCACGATAGCGCCGTATGACTCGTCCTTCTCCATACATGGTGTCGCCGGCATAAATTGAGCGCTGCATGCTCATCTTGCGCCTCACAATAAATGTGGCTGGTCCGGCCCAGTCTGTGACAACGCGGTCGATGAATCCCTGAAAGAAGAGCGTACTGATATAGATGGTCTTCTGTCCCTGCTGGCGGGCATAGTCAGGGTTATGGTGTCCCGGGAAGTAGTCCCAGGTGGTTGCTGCATTCAGGATCACCTTCTTGAAAGAGACTTCCATAGTGATTCGCGGCAGGGTCTCGCCATCCTGCACATCTTCCCAGGAACGTTGATGCAGCGTACCAGCCATTTGAAGCATGAACTTACTCCCCTTCCGTGCTGGCGCTGTAGCGAAAGAGCACGTTCGTATTTTTCGCCACAACCTGACCTTGCTGGTTACGATAGGTAGCAACCGTCGTGATAAAATGTCCGACACCCAGGCGGGTCTGCTTTTCCGGCGTGATGTCTCTTACTTCTTCGACCACGCTGAGATGGTCGCCGACGATAATGGGACGAAAGAACTCGGTCTCAGTAGAAACGTTGATGAGGGTTTCACCGGGTAAAGGCACTTTCGTTGCGAGAAGAGGAGCAGGATCGACCCCGCCGGGTCGCCATTGAATCGGCATCAGCCAGGCCATGAGCATTCCCGGTGGGGCAGCAATTCCTCCCCATTGTTGCCTGGCGAATGCCGTCTGCCAGTAGCTGCTATTGGCGTCTTCTGTCATGGCACAGTAATATTTGATCATCGGCCAGTTGACTTCAACCTCAGCATATTGAATATCGCCCCTGGTTCCGATCATCTTGACCGCTTCTTCATAGGTCCCCCGGGCAAGACACAGCCCGGTGGCATCTTCTCGTTCGCTTGCCATTCTGTCTCCTCCTGATAGAGTGTCACCTGCCCGTGTTCCGTGCTGGCATGTCTTCATCGCAGCACGGACAGAGGGCAAGGACCGGGTGTGGCAGCCAGACTTATGAGACCGGCTTGCCCGACCGGGGTTGGAACTGCGGAACGTTGAACTCTCCCGCGCGTCTCTCAAACGTCACCTGAACCGGCATCCCCACGTATATGTTCTCAGGCCGACAATTGATGATATTTGTCATCATCTGTGGACCTTCCGCCAGCTTGATGATTGCCAGTACATACGGTACGTCGGGAGCGTATGACTCAAAAGGAGCCTGATAAATAATCGAGTAGCTCAGCACTTCGCCGGAGCCGCTGGCTTTCTCCCAGCCGAGGTTGAGAGAGAAACAGGCCGGACACCAGTGGCGGGGATAGAAGATCGCCGCCCCGCAGGCACGGCAGCGCTGAATAGCGAGTTCCTCACGCCGGGCCGCCTCCCAGTACGGTCGAGCGATTTCTGACACATCAGGAATCGGTTTGTCGTTCATAGCTGCCTCCCCAGAATAAGCGTTGCATGTTCAGCCATCATCCCACCATAAGAATGAACCAGAGCAGTCCTGGCTCGCACCTGGCGCTCGCCAGCTCTCCCCATCACCTGGAGCGCCCCCTCGACCAGCATAGACATCCCAGAAGCATCTCCAACGTGGCCGAAGGAGAGCAAGCCTCCATAGGTATTCAGAGGGAGATCACCACCTGGCTCGGTGTGTCCCTCCTGCACAAACTTCCCTCCTTCACCTTTCGGGCAGAAGCCCAGATCCTCCAGATAGATCAGCGGATTGATGGTAAAGGCGTCGTAGATCTCTACAACATCAATATCTGCGGGTGACAGGTTTGCTCTCCTGAATGCCTGCTCTCCCGAAAATCTGGCCCCCTGCGTCGTCAGGCTGGGGGCCTGGCTGATATATCCGTGTGTGTGGTATTCGCCCATCCCCAGGATATAAGCCGGCTGCGCATTGATGCGCCTGGCAATCTCATCTGTGGTAACTAGCAACGCGCCTCCCCCCTCGCAAGGAACAGAACAGTCCAGCATGTTGAAAGGCCAGGCAATCGGGCGTGACGAAAGAACGTCTTTCACCGTAATTTCACCCTTACTGCGCATAAAAGCATCGGGATGCTTGAGCGCCCATTTGCGAGCAGAGACGGCAACCTGGGCGAGTTGCTCCCTGGTTGTGCCATACTCATACATGTGGCGTGTAGCTGCCTGAGCATAGATTGCATAGATGGCAGGCCCGTAGATGTATTCAAACTCCGCATGACTGATCATCTTTGCCATTTGCTCAGCGCCTCCAGCACCGACTCTGGGAAACTTGCCGGCGCCGATACAGAGGATGCTGTCGGCCAGACCCTCGGCAATTGCCAGAGCTGCTCGCTGTACCATGATTGAGTAGGTCGCCCCTCCCGCGTTGATGGTCTCTGAGAAACGGGGATGGAGTCCCAGTTCATCATACAGTTTCTCGTGTGTAAAGATTTCAGCCGATCCGCCACCTGCCATGCCAGCGGGAGCAGCCATTACTCCCTGAATATCGTGCGGGTGAACGTTCCAGTCCTGGAGAAATTTGATCATCACCTGGCGATACATCTCCATGTCGTCGTAATCAGGATAACGACTCGGTCGCATCTCACTTACCGCAGCGATTGCCACAGCCTGTTGCATATCCGGCACTCCTTTCTTTTCTCATTTCCCCCAGGGTGCATGGTTGCATCTGCGCCACATCCTGTATCCCCGCTGCAAGTAAAATGCTTGCAGAACATGGGACACAGGATGTTTCACTAATTTTTTATTCTATTACTACACGTCGCATCTTAATGCCCTTGATTCCTATAGCACCGGCTTCGACGAAAACGACTTCAGCCGATACCTCAAAGGCACGCTCTAATGCCGCCTCCAGCTCCTCTCTCAACTCAGGAGCAGTTTCCTGATTCGGTGTCACCCGCACGATCAGCCTGTCCTGTGGTTGCTCCTTACGGCGGAGCAGCTGATAGTTGACACCTGCCATCTGGGGATGGGTCCACAGCACATTCTCCACTTCCTGGGAGAAGACATACTTCTCCCCAATGCGTACGGACCAGGCAAACCGTCCCCGGATGCTCAGGCGCATGCTGGTACGACCGCAGCTACATTGCTCCGTCTTGTAAGTGACCATATCTTCCATGTTGTAACGGATGTAGGGGAACGACCTGCTCCAGAGGTTCGTGATATGCAGCACTCCGGTGCCGCCAGCGGGTACAGGCTCGTTCGTGATGGGGTCCAGCACCTCGAAAACAAAATAGTCCTCAGGCGCATGCGTATAGCGTGTATCGTGCGGACACTCGCCGCTCATCCAGAACTGATCACCGCTGCCATACTGGTTCCTGAGCGGCACCCCCCAGGTCTCCAGAAGCAGTTTGCGCCTCATCGGTGAGGCATCAACTGCTGACCAGAGAAGTTTCAAGTTGGGATAGAGATCTTTGGGATTCAACCCGGCTGTACGGATGTACTCCAACTCTGTCTCAGGCTGATAGACAAAAGGTACGTTGAGGTCGCGGACATCGGGGGCCATTTCTAGCGTTTCTTTCACGATATCCTGAACCGAGTTCCCAAGATAATACTTGACCACCTCCATCTGCTCGAAAGCCTTGTCCCAACAGAGGATCGTCCCGTGCCAGCGCAATCCTCCCGGAAACGCCAGGTGATCACCCGGTCGAATACCCGCTGCATACGATGAACGGGCGAAGATCTGGCCGGCTTCCTCATACTCGTCCCGCGTCATGCCGTACAGATTGGGTTTACCACTGGTGCCACTGCTGTGCGTGACAAAGAGCAATTGCGTGGCGGGAACGCACCGCGTGCCGGCAAACGGGTCACCTGTCCGGTCGCGCTCAGCGCGCAGGTCGTCTTTGGAGAAGGGAGGCAACTTCACAAGATCATCAACGCTTTTGATATCCTGCGGGCGGATACCAGCCGCCCGCCAGCGCTCGCGGAAGAAGCTGGCATTATCATACACGTAGCGGACCTGGCGCCTGAGTTTCTCGCTTTGTAGCGCGTGAATCTCACTTCGTGAGAGCATTTCGATCTCAGGATGCCACATCTCCACTTTCGAGAGGGGCTGCAACCCTGCAACCAGATGTGTTGACTCCGTCGAGGTTGGAAATTCACTGATGGTCATTGTCCTTCCTCACTTTCTGGGTCATGCTCGCTACTATACATTCGCTTGACAACTTGTCGGTCTATCGCTCCTGCCGGGGTACGCGGCAGGCTGGCAACAAATGTGACCACTCTGGGCTTTTTGTAACTGGCCATGCGCTGCCGGCAGAACTCGATTAGTTCCGCTGCGGTGGCAGTGGCTGCGGGCTTCAGAACAACGACAGCTTTGACGGCTTCAGACCATTGCGGGTCAGCAACACCAATGACGCATACTTGCTGGACAGCGGGATGCTGGGATAATACCCGCTCTACTTCCTGGGGATAGACATTCTCACCTCCTGTCTTGATAAGATCCTTTTCACCTTTGCGATCAACGAACCAGAGCCAGCCGTCTGCATCCAGGCGGCCAAGATCTCCGGTGTGATGCCATCCGTTGCGAGCCATACGGGCTGTTTCGTCAGACTGTTTCCAATAACCGACTGTGACATTTGGGCCACGCACCACGATTTCCCCTACTTCTCCAGGCGCTACGTCCTGATCGCGCTCATCGACGATACGGACGACATTCAGCGGACAGGGACGACCGGGCATTCCTGGTCGCAGGTCCAGCTCGGCAACAGAGCGAATAGGGGCTACAGCAACCAGACCATGCGTCTCGGTCTGGCCGTATCCACAGTACCAGCTCACATTGGGAAAGCGTTCAAGGTACGCCTGCACTGTTGCACGCGAATCAAGCCCGAAGATGGTTCGTACACTCGACAGGTCCACACCTTTCTCGCCGGCAACCTCCAGGATACGTGCAGCCATCGGAGCAAATTCAGCAATGACGGTCACATGATGCAGTTCGATTGCATGTGTCGCCGCCTGAGCGTCGAAGTGGCTGAGGATCACATTGGTTGCACCACAATGCAGTGCCGCAAGCGCGAATGAAAGGTCCATCGTGTGGAACAGGGGTAACAGATTAAGGTAGACGTCCTCCGACGTTAGACCTAAAACCTGGCCCACCTGCACATTCTGGTAGACGAAGCTGCGATGGTTCATCATCGCCCCACGAGGGCGACCGTCAATGGCGGCGGTATACATCAGGGCAACAAGATCTGCCTCTGTCACTGCCGGATCAGGTGCTGCTGTATCCGGCGTGTCTGTCACCTCCTGCAAGAGATCGCTATATGTGAGCGCTCCTGCTGGAACCTCACCAAAGACAACGGTGTGTTGAAGTGCAGGTAACGAATGCTTGATCTCCGCGATTACCGAAAGGAATGAAGGTTGAACAAAGAACAACCTGGCTTCACTATCCTCCAGAATGAAAGCAATCTCTGAAGGCTGGAGACGGTAATTCACCGGTACCAGGATCGCTCCGAGCCTGGCTACAGCACCAATGCATACCAGGTACTCCAGGCTGTTGAAACTGAGTAGTGCCACCCGATCTCCGTGAGTGATTCCAAGCCTCCGCAGTCCGTAAGCAAGTCGATTCGTCTGCTCATCCAGTTCACCGAACGTAATGGCCCGGTCTCCTTCGACCACCGCCGGTCGATTGCGACAGTACCGTGCGACACGTGCATAGGTATCACTCAGGGTCAAACATTGGACGGATTCTGCCATGGACACCTCCTTCTCCTCCTTCGTTGGGAAGAAAGATCATACAGATCAGGACAGCCTCATTTGTCTGGCAGGTTGTGATTTCACCCTCTAGTTGAAACCGACCAACCTCCTTTCTGTGATAGAATCGTCGTCTTTCTCATATCAACACTCCGGTCCTCCCTCTCCCTCAAAGGGGTGGATCAATCCCCCGACAAGAATCCTGGCGTAATGCTCGCCGATTTGCCGGGGAGAGAGAGAACCCCGAGGTGAATACCAGTGGGCAACCCAGTTCATTGCCCCCAGGAGCGTAAGCGTTGCCATTTTAGGATCTGAGATACAGAACAGGCCACACTCGGCTCCTTCGGTGATGATGCTCTGAACAAGCCGCTGATAGCGCTCACGCATACTGAGTATCTCCGTCTTGCGCTCGGCCAGGAGATGGTCGTCATACAGCACCAGGACACGGCCTTGCGGGTAGACGCAAATCCGCGATATATGGGCAATGACCAACCGCCGCAGACGCTCATCGGGCCTCATGAGTGGCGAGATTTCAGCGTTGACCCGCTCCTCAATACCTTGAATAACCTCTTCAAGCAGTTGGGCCAGGACATCTTCTTTACTGGTAATATAGTAGTAGAGACTGGGTTTGGACAATCCAAGCTCATCTGCGATCATTTCAAAAGTTGTGCGCTCATAGCCGAGTTCGGCAAACATGCGCGCCGCAACCTGCAAAATTTCTGCCCGCCGCCTGTTCATACGCCGCTCACGGCGATTGCTATTCTGCTGCTCACCGCTCTTTTGCATTAGCATCACACTTGTTTGAAATATTGACCAAAGATTGAAAAAATAAGTATGAGTCCAGTATACTAATATCTGTAAACCTTGTCAAGGCTAAAAGAAGAAGACCCGGCGAGAGGAACAACTGAAAACCGCAGAGTGCTCCCGATCCCGGCGTAAAGATGAAAAGGAGTAATCGCCTTCTAAGGCTGACTGAGCAGCCTGAAAAGGTGAGTTCTTTCTATAGAGACCGAGAGCACGCAGCCATCTCGGCAGCAGGCAAACTCACGGTGATGTGCGGGCATCGAGGGAAAAAGCGCCAGCCAGGGCCAGGGGGTTAGGGGGCGGTGCAGGCTGGCGCACAGGCAGATCTCATACCAGAGACGGTGATCGAGCGATGGACAGCGGGCCGGCAGGTTCTCCCGGCCCCGGCCATGAGTGTATCAGCAGATCTGCTCTCTGGATCTCGATGATCCTTGACTCATGCTCATTCTGCCGCTTCCAGCAGGTGATAGGTGTGGGTAATGCTCGCGCTCTTCCCCAGAATGGCGCTGGCACCGCAATATTTTGCTTCGGTCAGCTCGATTGCCCTCTGCACTGCTTCCGGTTGCAGTCCATGACCGGTGAGGTGATGCTCGACCGTGATCTTCACGAAGATTCGCGGATGCTCTTCGGCCCGCTCACCGAGGACTCGCAGTTCGTAGGCGGTCACGGGCTGGCGCTTTTTGCGCAGGATTGCCAGGATATCCATGCCAGCGCAACCAGCCAGGCCCACCAGGAACAGTTCCATTGGACGGGGACCGGCATCCTGCCCTCCGTTGTGCTCAGCCGCATCCAGGATCAGGTGATGTCCCGAACCTGTTGCAACAGCGAAACGCATGCCTGTTTCTAACGTTGCCCGTACGGTCATATCGTATGCCACCGTTTGCTCTCCTTTTCATCCCTTGCTGACTTCTTTTGTCAGCACGGCACGTCCATCGACTACCACTGCGCCAGCCGGTCCGGCGATCACCGGATTGAGGTCCAGCTCCTGAATCTCAGGGAAGGCGGTCAGCAGGCGTGCCGTTGCCTGCAAAACCTGTAAAACGGCCTCCTCGTCAACCGCTTCTCTGCCGCGTATGCCGGTGAGCAGCGGATATCCTCGTACTTCACGGATCATGGCCCGCAGTTCGTCAACTGGCGCCGGGACCAGCCGATAGACCACATCACGTAGCACTTCGACGAATACCCCTCCCAGGCCAAAGAGCAGCAGCGGACCAAACTCCACATCGCGCCAGCCACCGATGATGACTTCCTGGCCCCGTACCATTTCCTGCACGCTCACCCCCAGAATACGCGCCCCCGGTTCACGTGCGCGCACGGTTGCCAGCAGTTCTTCATACACTGTTGCCACGTTCTCAGGGAAAATGCCAACTCGCACCCCACCGCTCTCCGACTTGTGACTGAGATCAGGGGAGACGATTTTGAGCACACATGGTCCTCCCAGTGTCAGTGCGGCCTGTTGTGCTTCCTGTGCATCTGTACAGAGCGTCTCGTGCGGAATGCTGGCGCCGCAGAGATGCAGCAGCACCTTGACCTCGTGCTCCAGCAGCAGGGTACGTCCTTCAGCCCGTACGCTGGCAAGCACCACTGCCGCCTGCGTATATGCTTCTGCTGAGAGCGGCGATGCCTCCTGTGGCGGAGCGTCATGACGCTTCCTCCAGGCAGAGGAAGCGATGGCCGCCGTGCTCCGTGCAGCACGCTCCGGCCACTCATAGACAGGAATCCCTGCTTGCTGTAAGATTGCCTGGTTCTTTGCGCCTTCTCTGCCGGCAACCCAGCACACATAGGTCGGTTTGGCGATTCCCCGCTCGCGCTGGCAGCGCAAAACAGCATCACGTACCGCCTCGACATTCTCGCGCATCAGGGCCGAGCGTTGCAGCAAAATGGGCATGATCACATCTATTTCTGGACACGCATAGAGCGCCTCGATGCTTTGCGCATACATCATGGGAAAGCGCTGCCAGGCGGGGGTAACATCGACAGGATTGCGCGGGCTGGCATAAGACGGGATGCAGGTCGCAATCTGCTCCTGCGTTGCGGCGGGCAGCTCTGGCACGCTCAGGCCGAAGCGCTCGCACAGATCGGTCAGTTCGACGCCTGTGCCGCCCGAATTCGTGATGATGCCCACACGCCGGCCCGGCGGGAGAGGCTGACGGCTCAACCCTTCGGCGATATCCACCATCTCCAGGCCGCTTTCGGCCAGGATCGCGCCGGCCTGCCGCACGGCTGTGATAAAAGCGGTCATCTCACCGGTCAGAGCGGCTGTGTGCGAGGCAGCAGCACGCCGCCCGGCGGCCGAGCGGCCTGTTTTCGCAATCACGACCGGTTTGCGCCGGGTCGTGCGTCTGAGCGATTCATAAAACGCACGTCCATTGCTGACCGACTCCAGAAAAAGGCAGAGCACCTGTGTCTCATCATCCTCTGCAAAATAGTCGAGAATCTCATGATCGGTCAGGTCGGCCTTATTGCCATGTGAGAGGATCTTGGCAAAGCGCAGTCGCCGCTCCTGAGCCAGCACAAAAATCGCCATGCCGTACGCTCCGCTCTGGGTGACGAGTGAGATGTTGCCGCCTGCGGGGGGCAGACCGAGGCCCATCGAGGCATTGAGGCCAAGATTGCAGTTATACATGCCAAAACAGTTCGGCCCGACCAGGCGCACTCCTCCTGCGCGGGCCGCGGCGAGCAGCGCCTCCTGCCGCTGTTGACCCTGTGGTCCTGTTTCGGCGAAGCCTCCGCTCAGGACCAGGGCGGTCCGCACACCCACCTGTGCGCACTCCTGCATGGCTGCGACGCACCGTTCGGGGGGAAGCGCGATGATTGCCAGATCGACGGGTTCCGGCACGGCTTGCAGGTGTGGATAGACTCTGCATCCCATGATTTCAGTTTCTGTAGGATTGATGGGAAAAAGTTTGCCGGTATAGCCTTCCTTTATATTGCGCATCAGGATGTATCCCAGTTTGCCCGGCCTGGCTGAGGCACCGATTACGGCGATGGTACGCGGATTGAAGAATGCTTCTCCCCAGTCATTCATAGCACCAGTTCCCTTCTCCTACAAATAATGCCGGCTCGCCGCCGGTGTGCAGAAAGATGATGGTCTCATCCTGACGAAAGTGTCCGCTGCGGCAATATGCCAGATAGCCCGCCATCGCTTTCCCCGTGTAGGTGGGGTCCAGAAAGATTCCTTCGCAGTTCGCGGCAAGCCGGATGGCCTGTGCTCCCTCAGCAGTCGGTATGCCATAGCCGGGACCAATGAATCCATCATGCACGATCACCGCCTGCTCAGGGATGGTCTGGCTCTCCCCTATCCTTGCCAGAGCCTCTTGAGCCAGCAGCAGGATGCGCCGGCGCACTTCTTCCGCCGGCCTGCTGACGGTGAAGCCTTCGACGCACCAGGGCAGACGCAGCGCCTGGATACCAGCAAGCAGCCCGGCCTGTGTGCCGCAGGAGCCGGTCGCCAGGACAATTCTTTGCGGGGTGATCCTTTGCGTCGCGCATTGTCCGGCCAGTTCCTGGACTGCCAGCACATAGCCGAGTGTACCGAGCACACAGGCCCCTCCGCGTGGAATGGGATAGGGTCTGCGTCCGGCTGCACACAGTTCTGCAGCCACTGCTTCAATTGCGTCATCGACCGAAGCGCGGTCTGCATCGCCGGTGAAGCGAATCTCGGCACCTGTCAGGCGGGTCAGGCGATAGTTGCCCTCAACCCTCTCTGGCGGTGAGCCGGAGTAGACCGCCACCATTGCCAGGCCAGCACGCGCCGCCGCCGCTGCTGCCGCTCGCACATAATTGGATTGCGGTCCCGCTCCTGTGACCAGTGTATCGGCCCGCCGGGCCAGGGCATCCGCCAGCAAAAATTCCAGTCCCCGCATTTTGTTGCCGCCGAAGCCGAAACCGGTCATGTCGTCGCGCTTGATCCAGAGCCTCGGCCCACCCGCTGCTTGCGCCAGACGTGGCGCCTCCAGCAGCGGCGTTGGGAGACAGGCCAGCCGGAGACGGGGCAGAGCCTGCAAATTCCGCAGCACATCAGGTTCAGATTCCATCCGTCTTCCTCAATTCCGCCAGCACCCGATCTACCATTGCGCCGCACTGACCGGTATGCTGTTTGTAGTTAAACAGTGCTTCAATTGCCTCTTTCGTCAAATGAGCACGGATCTGCGGCGCCTCCAGCACCGCCTCTTTGAGCGCGCGTCCCTGTGCCTGAGCTGTCATTGCCACTTCATATACCAGGCGATGCGCGCTCTGTTTGCCCACATGCATCGCCAGCGCCAGCATCACGGCTTCGGAAAGGACGAAACCGCCGCTGGCTTCCAGGTTGGCAAGCATACGATCAGGATGAATGACCAGATTCTCCGTGAGCTGGCGCAGCAGGGAGAGCAGTTTGCCGGCAACCATGCCGGTCTCGCTGACGATGAGCCATTCTCCTTTCCAGGAGCGGCCATCGCGCTCGTGATCATGTACCAGGTTCTCTGTTTGCAGCGAGGCGTTGGAGCGAATGATGCGGGCCAGCGTTCCCAGATGTTCGGCCAGTTCGGGATTGCGTTTGTGAGGCATGGTGATACTGCCCACCGTCCCTGCGACAAATCCCTCGCTGACTTCGGCAATTTCAGGGCGCTGGAGATTGTAAACCTCGTGACCGATCTTATCACCGGTCGCGGCAATCAATGTCAGGATGTTGAACCACTCGGCGAGCGTATCGCGCGCAGTGAGCCAGGGAATCGAGGGAGCTTGCAGGCCCAGACGGGTCAGGAATCGCTCTTGCAGTGCCAGCGCCTGCGGACCCAGCGAGGAGAGGCTCCCCACGCCGCCGGCGAGCTGCCCGACAGCAAGGCGAGGGGCAAGCTCCGCGAGTCGCTGGCGGTGCCGCCGCACTTCCATTGCCCAGACGGCGGCTTTGAACCCGAAGGTGATCGGCAGCCCGCTCTGCCCATGTGTCCGCCCTGCCATCACTGTATCACGATACCTGGCCGCCAGATGCGCGAGATTCTGCTCAATCGCAGCCAGTTCCCGTCGGACAATGTGCCATACTTTTTGTAGAGCAAGCGCCATCCAGGTGTCTGTAAGATCCTGGACCGTCATGCCGTAATAGAGCCATTCACCACTTGCGTCTGGGCAGCGCGCCTGGAGCGTGCGAATCAGGCCGAGGGTTGAGTGACCGGTGGCCTCAAAGCCTGCACGCACTTCTGCAAAGAACGCGGCATCGAGGTCCACGCTCCGGCAGGTCGCCGCTATCGCCTGGGCTGCGTCCGCTGGAATCAGGTCGAACTCGGCCTGGACCTCAGCCAGCACTGCCAGGATTTCGAGCCAGGAGCGCGTACGCGGGACGTCATCAAAAATGGCGTAGAGTTCAGGCGTCCCCCATGAGTTCTGGTAAATCAGTGAGTCGATGATGTGGACGGGCATGGTGCTCCTCCTGCAAGCTCTTGCACCCGGCGCAGCAAGCCGGATTCGGCGGCAGCAATATGCGCTCCCTTCTGCTCGCGCCAGGCAGCATGCGCGGCCAGAGCTGCGCGACACTGCGTTATCATGTCATTGAATGGCTCAGGCGCTGCGCCCCCGATCTGCTGACGGGCAGCGACGGCGCTGGCCGGATCGAGCGCCCGCGTCCATGCCTGCTCCAGCAGGCGCAGCGGATGACCGGTGACGGCGATGGCTGCCAGATCCAGGTCCGCCGTCGTGAGATCGCTCATCCGGCGCTGCTGCCGGATCGCCTCGTACACCAGCCGACCGGCAATGCGGTGCGCCGAGCGAAAGTCCAGTCCGGTTTCCAGCATGATCGTCTCTGCCAGATCGGTCGCGGTGGCGAAGCCCTCGACCAGGCGAAGGCGGGCCTGAGCGGCATTGAACTGAAGGCCGTCTATGACATCGGCTATCAGCAGGACCGCACCGGTCGCCAGTTCCAGCGCACGGGGGACGTCTCCATAGGCAAAAATGCGATTATCGACCTGTCCCGAAGGAGTACGAGCGAGGGCGGTCACAGCCGTGAGGGTGCCGCTGAGTTCATTGGTCGCTCCACGCAGATAGTTGAGGGCATAGGGATTCTTTTTCTGTGGCATGATCACACTGGCGCGCGTATGCTCATCGGCCAACTCCACCAGGCCAAACTCGGCGGTGGCGAAGATTTGCAGATCTTCAGCCAGCCGGTCCAGGTTAACGAGAGCCATGACCAGCGTCGAGAGCACTTCCACAGGCCCATCAGGTTGCCACATAGCATCACGTGCGTGATGGACCAGTCCATCGAAGCCGAGCAATTCGGCCAGTCGCCGACGATTCTGGGGAATGCGAGAACCATTGACGCTGCCGCAGCCGGCAGGGCTGAGGTTGGTGCGGGCGTAGAGGGCCTGCAATCGCTCCAGATCTCGCAAGAGCGGATAGACAAACCCCAGCAGGTAGTGGCCAAAGGTGGTGGGTTGAGCAGCCTGGAGATAGGTATAGTCAGCCATCAGCGTGTCGTGCTGTTCGGCAGCGCGCTCGACAAGCGCCCGGCCAGCCTGAAGCAAGGCATCGGCAAACGTCAGCAAGCGGGCGCGCACGCTGATACGATAGCCGATAGTAGTCGCTTCTCGCCGGGCGCGCCCGGCACCGAGCCAGCCGACAGCAGAAGTGTGAGTAGCCAGCCAGGCTTCTCGATTGGTATAGAGGTCGCCTTGTTCCGGCTTCGGGATAAAATCGGCAGGGAAGGCATGCAGATCCAGCAGTGCTGCCAGCAGTGCTGCCCCTTCGGACAGAGGAATCACACCGGCCTCCATGAGCATCAATGTGTGCGCCAGATCTGCGAAGCTCATGCCGGGGAACAGCGCCAGTTGATCGGTCAGCTCGCGGGCAAAGGCGGTTCGTACCAGTGTCTCAGCCGGACTGGCTGCCAGTCTTCCCCCAACCCCTAATACCGCAGACGATGCAGCAGGCAAAGAAGGCTTCCCGGCTGAAGAAGACCTGGCGTCCATCAACTCCCCTCCTTTCGTTTGCCATCCTGTCCTGCATGCTCTGTTGCCAGCGACTCCTCGGTAACTTCTGGATCCCACTGGCCGCTGCGCTGCAATTCCTCGGCGATCTGAGTAAACGTTTCAAAGCGCAAACCGGCGCGCAGTGATTCGAGTGCCAGGACCTCAGCAGGAGCAACGTTTCCCAGGTTGACATTTGCGCCAAAGTGCTGAATCAGATAGACCTGCTGCTTCTTCAAAGGCGCTTCCCAGATCAGACGATGGGCGTCGTCTCCCATCCGCTCGCAGATTTCGGCAACCGCATCGGCGCGTACCGCGCCATGCTCATCGTAGATGCCGATGCCTTTGCCTGATTCGCGCGCTTCGATAATGACATAGCTCGCACCCCATGCCAGGTCCTGCAATGCCTGATCGGCCAGCTCGCGGGGTGAAGGCTGGTGCGCGGGATCTTTCTTGCCCACCTCGGTGATCACGATGAGATCGTGATTGAGCGCGCAGCCAATGGTGTTGCGCCGGCGGTAAGAGGGCAGGGAAATCGTGCCATCTGAAACCTCTACGGCGCTAAAACCGAGCATATGTGCCTGTTGCATAAATACACGGCAAGTGTTTTGCACAATGGCCGCTTCGAGCAGGGTTCCGCCTGGGTAGGTGATAACGTTCCGTGCGGCGAGATACGCCAGCTTTCGGCGTAAAACCTTCTCAGGAACAAGGGCCGAGGTGCCAAAGGAACATTTCCAGTGGTCGATCCAGTGACCGGCGATTTCGAGCATATCGGCAGTTGCTGCCGTTCCCAGTCCCTTATCAATCACCATTGTGAGTCCGTTCTTGCGAGGAGCCTGCTCACGCCCGTTCAGCAGGTCATCAAGGATATGGGTCCAGGCCAGTTCAGACATACGAGACCTCCTCCGCTAATTTCCGCAGCGCGGCCTCAACCATTGGCAGATCCGCGCCCCAGGGAACAATCATCATGTTCTGGTCTTTCTCGATATGCGTTTCAAGCAGACAGCATTTCAACAGGGTTGGCTGATCACGACGACCCGCGATGCGACGGGGACACATCTCAACACGCGGCGGCTCATCGCCATAAAAATGCCGGTGAAATTGCAGGCTGCGTTCGCAGCCTATCAACGTCCATTGCTGCCGCTGCGGGCGCTCGTCCAGAAAATGGACAGGAGCAGGCAGCTCATCCAATCCGCCTGAGCGGCAGGGAACCAGGTACGCTGGCGGCTGGACGCTCTCTGCCAGGTCGCGCACTTCAATCCGCTCCAGCTCAAGCAGAATCGGGGGCAGATCTGCGTAGCTCAGCACCTGTCTGGCGAGACCATACAGTTTGGGCGGCTCAGGGGGAGCCACCTCTACCACGCACACGCGCAGCGGGTTGGGATGATGAATAAAGTTGACATGATCGTAGAGGCCACTGACCACCAGTGTTCCCATCGGGCCGATGCCCAGTTCGTGCGCGACCGCTGCCAGCGCCGAACGATTGGCGGGATCGACTCCCTCGCGCCGGACAAAGACGCAGCTCTCCGGCAGCGCCAGTACCTCGACCGAAGTGATCGGCGAGAACAGCGGCTCGCTCTCCGCGCGCGTGATAGCAACAACAGCGGTCTGTCCTGCTTCATTGCGTAACACGATGAAATCGGTGCGGCGGTAGGCATCGCGGCTCAGCAAGAGCGCGCGAATGGCCTCCTCCGTCATCGGTCCATGATACGGCTGCACACTCACACGTCGATAGGGCAATGGAACGAGATTTTGCACCGACTGCCATACCGGCGGTTTCTCTGTTTCAAGCATACTGTTTCACCTTCTGATACATCTTTCTCTTGAAGAAAGGCGCTACGCCTGTTTTCTCACCATCACAGGCGCAGCGATTCTGTGAAGAGACAGATGGCTTATAAATCGCGCAAATCCTGAGCGCCGGCCCGTAGGCGGCAAAGCTGAATAAAATGTTCAGGGTTGAGGAATAGCTCATTCATCGTTCCCATCTCATCAATGGTGATGCCACCGGGCCTGCGCATGAGGTAGTCGAGATACTGGAAAGCGTCCTTTGCGCCAAAGCCAACGTGGTGAAAGCCCAGGATGCGCCGGCTCTCGCCGTCAATGACGGCCTTCTGGAACCCTGAGAGTTCCGGGTAGACGAAGGAGTAGAGCATGCTCCCTTCGGCACACGGCAATGGAGTATCGCCGAAAGGTACGCCCTTCGGCGGCATCTGGATGATGCTGACATGCCGGTAGCGCTGCCTGGCTTCCTCTTCTGAGAGGCCAACCCACGTCACTTCATATGTGGAATGCAGGAAGTCGGGATAATCGGTCCAGTCGAACTCATACGGATCACCCATGATGTTACGCGCTGCCGTCATGCCACACTTGCGCGCCTTGAACATCTCCATTGGCGCGCCGATCAGATCACCGATGGCGTAGACGTGAGGAACGCTGGTGTGCATCTGTTTATCGACCAGAATCTCGCCCTTCTCTCCAACAGCCACGCCGAGCACTTCCTGATAATGCTGAGATTTAGGACGCTCGCCGGTGCCGATGAAGACGAAATCACAGGGGAGGATCTGCTCTGTTCCATCGGCCAGGGTGCGCACAACGACTTCTTTGACATGACCGGTGTGGTCGCCGCGAATCGCCACTGGCTCGACTCCCTCAAGCGTCTTAATGCCACGTCGGCGCATGCCATCAACCACAAACTGGCGTAGATCCTCGTCTACATGATGCAGGCTGGCGGTCCGCATCAATGGCTTGCGTGTGGCGATGGTGGTAGGACAGCCTGCCGCCTGAAAGAACGACCCGTATTCGATAGCGGTC
This sequence comes from Ktedonobacteraceae bacterium, assembly GCA_014896635.1. The sequence goes on along the minus strand of JADBKA010000013.1, from coordinate 2,120 downwards.
TTTGAGCCACCGATAATGACGCAGCGCTGTGGCTCGTAGTCGAGTTCCTCGATGAGCGTAGCGAAGTTATAGACGCCGTGCAGTTCAACGCCTGGAATGGAGGGAGCAACCGGCTCCGCACCGGTCCCCAGCACCAGATTCTCGGCCTGGAATCGCTCTCCAGCTACTTCTACGGTATGATCGTCGATGACGGTGGCCGGAGCGTTCAAAATATACTCCAGGTCGAGCTGCTCTTTTGACTGCCAGTTCATAAAAGCATGTGCCGCGCCACGACCGTTCTTGAAAAGCGTCACCAGCTCAAGGATTGAGGCGCGCAAATTGCTGGCGTCTGGGAACCAGAGCTTGCCAGAGAACCAGCGCATCAGATCCAGTTCGCGCGCCGCCTCAGAGAAGAGGTGATGGGGGACGCATGCCTGGTGAGGGCAACTGCCACCCAGGAACGGCCAGCGCTCGACGATCAACTGTCTGCCGCCCATTGCGCGCAGATAGCCCGATCCGAACCTGCCGCCGGCTCCACCGCCGACAAAGATCGCATCGAATTTGCGCGTATCCTCACGATGCACATTGATGATCGGTTCATCCTTCTTTTCATACTCAGCGATCAGACGAACCCATTGAGCGTTGGTAGTGGGGGTAAAGGTAAGATCCATAGGTTGTTGAACTCCTGACTATGACTCTTTTTAGCGTTAGAGAGCAAAACGCCGGGCCAGATCTGCCGGCCTGAACTCATGCTGATGTGTCAGCAAAGGATCAAAACGCCTGATGATTTCCACCTGCTCAGGCGTGGGCAGCAACACCGTACTGACATACGGGGGAATCACCGGCTCAAATTCGCTGTTCTCCAGCACATCCTGCACCGTTGTGTCAGGATACAGCGCACGCAGGCGTAAGACGTGCGTGCGTGGATCAAAATCGAAGACGCCTAATTCGGTCACGACCCATTGCGGTCCTTTCCCGCGCAGCCCTGATGCCTCGCGGGGCGTACCATCACGTGTGGCCTGGCCGATAGAGGAAACAAAGTCGATCTGCCTGACAAAGCGGAATTGCTTTTTGCCCGTTCTGGTCTGTGTGGCGCGATGTCCTGCCGTCCAGATGGTGATATGCTGAACATCTCCTGACAGATTGCAGCCGCCGCCACTGCCAGGAAGCTTGACACGGGGGGCGTCCGTGCTGCCAATCGCTGTCACATTCAGATTGCCGTAGCGGTCGATCTGCACCCCTGACAGGAACATGCGTCCCATATCGCCGCGTGCCGCGATGTCAAACAGATCGGTGATGCCAAGCGCCATCACGCTTCCATATTGCAGCGCCCAGTCGTTTGAGGTTGGCGGCAGAAACGGTGGGTGCGGATTGATGCCGTAGGTTGCGCCTTCGACATGGATCATATGTGGCGCGTGGGTGCGTTTCGCCAGCAGCATTGCCAGGGTCGGTACAGGCGAGCCATAGCCATGAAAGACCAGCTCACCATCCTCGATGGTACGGGCGACCTGGTAGATCATCACTTCCGGGAGCGTGGCATAGGTCACAGCTTTCATGCAATGGCTCCTTCCGGCAGCGTAAAGAGCGCGCGCCAGGCATCGTCGCCGTCTTTCCAGCTTTCGAGCAGGTGGCGTTTCCCCTCTCCGCCTATACGCACGAGGTACTCGTCATGCGTGGCAGGCTCAAAGACATACGGCGCGAGATACTCACGTGCGAACGTCTCGGCCCCTGCCTGAGCTGCGCGGTAGTAGTCGGCCAGGTGCGCACGATCATAGGCATAGAACGGATAGCAGGATGTCGGATGCGCGCCATATGGCACCTCGACAACAGCTTCCACCCAGAAGTACGGCACGTTTGGCTCCATCGCGCGCAGCTCGTCCGCAGGCAGGATCTGCTCGACAGTGGCGATGACGTGCCGGGATGCACGGATGAATGAGAGGTCGGCGACGAGCGGGGGCAAGATCTTCAGGTTGCCCTGAGCATCTCCATAATGGGCATGGACGATGGCGACATCGGGCGAGAGTGCCGGCACCAGCACCAGCGGAACGCCGGTAAACGGGCAGACCATCGTCTGGTATTCGGGATGTAGTTTCAGAAAGTCGGTCCCCTGCACGCTTCTGACTGGTAAGAAAGGCACGCCG
>JADBKA010000307.1 GCA_014896635.1 Ktedonobacteraceae bacterium | reverse complement strand
ATAGTGATCATTAGCGTGGGGGTCCAGGGGGCCGGCACGGCCCCCTGGCGGGGTCCTGCGAAGCCCAGGCGGGTCCCCCCACAGTGGGGTGGGTGTCCCCCCACATCAATCACTTTTTAAAAAGATTTGATATTAGAGGGCTTATGTGGTAGGGCGGATGAGCAGCCCGCAGTTATCATCTACTGCGGGCTGCTGCTGGCTTCATCTCCTTTTTAGCGCAGGGGGATCTGCCACTCTTTCAGCCAGCGGCGCATGCGATGCTCACGCACACGAATACTGGCCTGCTCAGGATAGATGCGGATAGAAAACGAGGGGATCATGTCGGGATCATCGGCGAGATATTTCCCTGTGTAGTTGCCTGAGCCTCTGCCTGTGTACCAGGGAGACATCAGATTGACGAACGTCACCGGATACCCGCCGAGTTGTTCGGTCTTTACCAGTCCCGGCGCTTCCCAGCCCGAATGCGTATGGCCGCTGAAAACAAGACTGGCATGCTTATGCCGCGCCAGAATGTCGCGCACCTGCTGCGAACTCTCAGGTTCCGGCGCAAAGAAATGTTGCAGCGAATGGTAATCCCGCCGCCGCGCCGGGTCGCGGTCCAGCACAGTATCGTAGAGCGGACAATGCAGAAAAATCAGCGCAAGCTGGTCAGCATGTTCTCGTAGCGAAGTATCGAGAAAATCCAGCGTCTCGCGTGAAATAACGATGCGTTCAGGGTCAGCCTGCCCGTTATGCGGGTCTGGATAATCAAGCATGATGCAGACTACTTCCGGCGCCTGCTCCACCTGCCACGTATAACGTACAGGTTTCCCCCAGAACTCTGTAAATATGGCCGCCATTTGAGCCGGATCTTCCCCGTCTGGACCGTGATACTCGTGGTTGCCCACACCTGCGTAAAAGGGGATGCCATCCAGGTGCTCCTCAAGGCTGGCCCTGGCAACCTGGTAATTTTCTCGCGCACATGTCTCGACAATATCGCCCGGCGAGACACAGAAGGCCGGCGGACCCTGTTCCTGCCAGAGCCTGCGCAGATCCTGAAACATCGGCGCGAGCCGCCGTGTATGGACTTCATGCCAGGCCGGCTGCGCACGATAATGCAGATCGCCAAAAGCCCAGAAGGAGAATAATTCGCGGTTTTCTTGAGCAGATGCCTCTTGCATTGACTATATCTTCCTGCCGAGATGATGAAATATCTGCCTGCGTATTTGTACTTCATGGCCTCTATTGTATAGCACAATTGTTAAGTCTGTGTAAATGCCAGCAAAAAAGAAATATGACAGGGGATGTCATAAACATCCTGGTACGATGCATGGGTGAAACGAATCGGGAAACTGGCTCTGATAGCTGCCCGTACGGAGCGTGTGCTTCTTGGCCCGATGGTGGCCGCCATCTCGCGGCGGCGTCCCTGGAAACTGGCCCGCGAAACCATGACCCTTGACCACCTTTCACGTGGCAGAATAGTGCTGCCGGTTGGCCTGGGTGCGGCAGCTGATGACGCTGGATTCTACAAAGCTTATATCGAGGCTAACCGCCAGCTCTCCACCTCGTTTGATATTACCTGGGAAGGTGAGACACCCGGCAATGATCCTGAGCGCGCATCTGCCATCGTACGCCCCAGGCTAGATGCAGGCATCACATGGTGGATAGAAGCGCGCTGGAACGCTGCCAGTCTTGAAGAGGTGCGCGAGCGTATCAGAGACAGGGACCACCACGTATTGTATGATGCTGCGTAGATTACAGGTCCGCCTGGACGCCCGCCCCATTTCAGGAATTGCAAGCTCTGCTCGTTCATTGTTGGATGTGGAAAGTCTTGCCATCGTTGACAAACACAATCTGCTGATTCCGGAGATGGATGACCAGATCTTTGCGTCCGTTGTTGTCGCGGATCTCGCCTGTCACGGGAGTCAGCTCCTGGCCTTCACCGAGCAGGACCGGGCCGGTATAGATACGCGCCTTCGCAGCATCGCCGCCAGGTATTTCAATGATCTGGATGTGACGGCGTAAATTGATCAAGATAAAGTGTGTTGGATTGGCCGGACTGTCCCCGTGTCCCACCACAGCATCGAACTGATAGGTGCGTGGATTGCCGTAGCGCAGGTCGTCCTGATAGCCTTGCCACCAGGAAAGCAACGCACTTAAAGCCATAATGGCAATGACCATGATGACCATACCGATTACTACTGACACCAGGGGGAACCGCCGCGTGAGCCGGCGGCTGGCGGGTTCAGCGAGCGTCGGGCGAGCCGGCAGCCCGGCCAGCGCCTCAGTACGTGAGGTGATCGCCGTATCTGAAATGATGGCCGTCTTCAGCGTATCTGGAGCAATGTCACCTGTATTGGCTGTTGTGCCTGTCCCTCGCCTATGTACCGGCGGTACAGCGGTGCGACTGGCGCGGCGCCGCTGTACTGGTATACTGGTTGGCGTCTCCGATTCGTCCAGGACATCGGCAGGTTCCGGCGGCGCCGTTCTATAACGCCGCGCGCTACTGGGCATCCGCGTCTGGTAAAGCTCGTCACTATCTTCAATGGCGTCGTGCTGGATGGGCTGTATATGTGGTCGTACACGGCGCCTGACCCGTGTGGTATCCATAAAGGTCTTCCTCCTTCCAGGTTCGTCTCTATCTAGAACAAATTTTCCAATATCATATACCGAATAAACGGCCTGGTCAAGAGGATTAGGACAGATGTTTTATCTCTACTGGTGGATGGGAGAAAACGACCCGCCCTCTTTATAGAAGCTAGTCTGGCATGATACAATAATCCCATTGTAAGAAGCGGCAAGCAGAAGAGATCAGCGATATCTTCCGAATCTGGCTCGGCCCCACAGCAATGCAGGTATGCAGCCCGATCCTGATGAGCAAAGCGAAGACATAGATCATATACCATGCGAGATATTATCATTACGCTGGCGGAGATATTCCGTGCGGAGCGGAAACAACTCTATATGGTTGGCGGGACGGTGCGTGATGGACTGCTGCACCGGGAGCAGTCGGCGGACGCCGACCTGGCAACCGACGCGCGCCCCGACGAAATCAAGCGCCTGGTAGCTCCCACGCACCCGACGGCGGTGGTCCTGGTTGGTGAGCGGTTCGGCACGGTTCGTCTCCACTACGAGACCCGCATCATCGAAATCACCACATTTCGCACCGAACGCTACAATCCAGAATCGCGCAAGCCGGAAGTTTGCTTCGGCAATAGCCTGGAAGAGGATCTCCTGCGGCGCGACTTTACCATCAACGCGATGGCCCGCGATCCCCTCAACGGCCATATCATTGATCCATTCGGTGGCCGGCAGGATCTTGAAGAGCATATCATCCGCGCCGTTGGCAATGAGCCGGATAAGCGTTTCGATGAAGACCCCCTGCGCCTGCTGCGGGCCGTGCGTTTCGCGGCCCAGCTCGACTTTCAGATCGAATCTGAAACCTATCACTCGATTGAGCGCCAGGCCATAAAATTGCAGAAAATCAGTCGTGAGCGTATCCGGGATGAGATGAATAAATTGCTGCTCTCGTCGCACCCGGCCAGCGGACTCGACTTGCTGGTGAAGCTCGGACTGATGGAATGGATCATACCGGAAGTGCTGGAACTGCGCGGCGTGAGCCAGCAACCGACATCGCGCTCACCGGCAACCAAAGATGTCTACGCCCATGTGCTGCGCGTCGTCGAGCGCACTCCCCCCAGGCTTATCACGCGCTGGGCTGCCCTGCTGCACGATATCGCCAAACCCCGCACCAGAACTGTTGAAGAGGGCAAAGTCCACTTTATCGGACATGAGGATGTAGGAGCTTTTATGGCACGCGATATTCTCAAGCGTCTTCATTTCGACCGTGATTTTATCGAGAAGGTTTCTCGCATGGTACGCCTGCACATGCGCGCCAATGCCTATACTTCTGAGTGGACCGACGGCGCGGTCCGCCGTCTGATGCTGGACAGCGGCGAGACGCTACCCGATCTGCTCGATCTCTCGCGGGCCGACATTACCAGCTACCGCGTCGAGAAGATCACGCGCGCTGCCGCGCGTGTGACGGAACTGGCCGAGCGCTGCCAGCGTCTCAAAGAAGAGGCGGAGCGCGTGCCGTTGAAGAGCCCTCTGGACGGCAACGAACTGATGGCTATGTTTGGTCGCGGACCAGGACCCTGGTTGCGCCCGATCAAGGACTATCTGCTCGGCCTGGTGATCGACGGCGTTCTGGCCCCCGGCGATAAAGAAGAAGCGGCCCGCTATGCCAGGGAACGCATGCAAGAACTGCAAAGCTGAACGGCAAGCTTCTCTCATCTTTGAGTAAAGAGGTAGTACAATGGCGAACGAACAAACATCGAAACAACGAACAGGAGCATCACCCGGCGCCGGCTCCCCCACTCCTAAGAAAAAGAGCCGTGCAGACAAGACAAAAAAGCCGCAGATCGGCGGTACTGCCGTGCCGGGAGCGAAATCAACACAGCCCAGGCCGATGCCAACCGGCTCCGACCCCGCCAGGCAGGAGCTTGCCAGCTACAACCGCGATATGCGCCGCCGTATGCAGCATATCGCCGCCGGCCCTTACGGCGAAGACGAACAGATGGAAAGATTGCAAGCGCAGCGCAAAAAGCGTATTGAACGACGCAAAGAACGTATGGAGAAAAAGCGACAGGAGGCTGTAAAATCGCTACCAAAGATCAACCTTTCGCTCGGTCGCCGCAATACATACTTCTTAATCGCGGCTGCGGCACTGGTCGTTCTATTGATTGCAGCATTTGTGATCCTGCGCCTTACCCATATTGTATGAGATGGCGAGGCATCGCGGGTATAGCCGGGGCATTGCCGGGGCATTGCCGGGCATAAACAAGGCACAATTTTTGTTCTC